>JAQTLK010000003.1:70703-74270 GCA_028714955.1 Sulfuricella sp. | reverse complement strand
CAGGAGGTTATTCTTACCAGCAAATCGCAGACTACTTCGGCATGCATTTCACGACTGTGGGAAGAATTGTTCGGGGAGGAGGGTGATGGGTGCGAGAGAAGAATGCTACATTGATAGACCTGACCCCATTTGTTGGTGCGTGACCCCATTTGTTCTGCGATAAACGCGCCACGCTGGTCATTAAGCTGCCTACCACTCGTAATTCTTCTCCATGAAAACCCGCATACAAGCCTCAACCACCGCCACATCGTAAAACTTGCCCTTGTTGCGGGAGATTTCCTGCAACGCCGGAAAAACGCCGAACCCCGGTCGATAGGGGCGGTGCGAGGTCATCGCCTCGACCACGTCCGCCACCGTGAGAATGCGCGTTTCGAGCAGGATTTCCTCGCCTTTCAGCCCGCGCGGGTAGCCGGAACCATCCAGCTTTTCGTGGTGCTGATAGACGATCTCCGCCACCGACCAGGGAAAGTCGATGCCTTTGAGTATCTCCCAGCCGGCTTGAGGATGGGTCTTGATGATCTCGAACTCCGCATCGCTCAGCTTGGCCGGGCTGGCGAGGATTTCGGCGGGCACGTGGATCTTGCCGATGTCGTGCACCACGCCCGCCATGCGCAGCCCTTGCACTTGGTCGTCCGGCAATCCCATTTCGGCCGCGATGGCCACGGCCAGCCTCGCCACCCGGCGCTGGTGCCCGGCGGTGTAGGGGTCGCGCATTTCCACCGTGGCGGCGATGGCGGTCACCGCATGGTCGAGGCTGTGTTCCAGACTTTCCAGGATGCCCATGCGCTCGGCGCGAACGCGGAAGTTGCTGATGCCGAAAGCGAGATCGCCGGCCAGTTCGGTCAGGAGATCGATCATGTCCGGCGCGAACGCATCAGCGTCGGCGCCATAAATATCGAGGGCGCCGAGCACCCGGTCATTGGCCTTCAGCGGGATCGCAGCCGCTGCGACGTAACCCCGTTGCAGGGCCAGCTCGCGCCAGGGCGCCCAGAGCGGATCGTTGAGGATGTCCCGGGATACCCGCATCTCGCCGCTGCGGACGGTGCTGCCGGTCGGCCCATGTCCCCGCTCGCTGTCTTCCCAGGAGAGGTTCATGGCCTCGATCTCGCCGGGCTCGATGCCCGCCGCGGCGATGGGCCGGATAGGTTTGCCCGCGCCCGTTTCGGCGTAACCCACCCAGGCGGCGCTGAAGCCGCCATCCTCGACCAGCACCCGGCACATCTCGCGGGCCAGTTCCAGTTCGTCCACGGCGCGCACCAGGTGCTGATTACACTGGCTGATGGTGCGATACATGCGGCTGAGGCGGGCGAGATGCCGTTCTGCCTCGCGGCGCTCCGTGATGTCGCTGAGAATATGCAGGGAGTAGAGCAACTTGCCTGGGTCATCGCGCACCGCGTAACCCGTGGAGAGAAAAAGCCTTGCCCCGACGCTCACCTCTTCCTGACTGCCGGAGTGGCCTTCACTCATCGTACCCAGGCCGCCGGGCAACGGCCCGGCGCCCGGCGGAAAGACCTCCCAGTAGGGCTTGCCCAGCGCTTCCGCCTCGCTCATGCCGGCTTCGCGGCAATAGGCACGGTTGGCGAGCAGCACGCGGAATTGCTCATCGTGGAGAAACACCGGGTCGTCGATGGCGTCGAAAATATAGCGCCAGATTTCGGGGCTCATCGCCATGCTCCCCGGTTGGGCAGTGTTACTCCCCCCCCGCATTCCTGGTCGTTGTCATGCTGACGCTCCTTTCAGACGTGCATTCAGGGGATTCATTCTGGACTAAATTCGGATTTTCGCAAGCCCAGGCAACAAGTTAGCGCTTGCCGCAGCAGGGAACGGCAGCGTGGCACGGGGTCAGGTCTAGCTAAGATGCATCACTCGCCCCTTCTGACAAAATATCGCGAACAATAGCAAAGGAAATGCTATTTAGCTAGACCCGACCCCGTTTGCGCGTTTGTGTTAGGATATCCGCCAGTTTGGCAAATCGCGGCGTTCTTCGAACCCGTGACGCAACATTTCACAATCCATGAGGCAGAGGTCTGTTATGAGTACGAGATATGTTCCCCCTGGTTTTAACCCTGTTCGCCACGATCGCCTGTTGCTGGAGCAGGCGCACGACGCCTATAAAAGCAAGGGAAAACTGCCTGATCCCAGCGTCTGCCCACAGTGCGGCGCGGTTTTTCATGATGGGCGCTGGCAGTGGGGCGAGGCGCCGGCCGGCGCGCACCAGGCCATCTGCCCCGCCTGCCATCGCATGAACGATCAATGCCCGGCTGGATTCCTTACCCTGGAAGGGGCATTTTTTCAGGCTCATCGTGACGAAATCATGCGCCTGGTGCACCACCACGAACAGCACGAGCGGGCAGAGCACCCGCTGCAGCGTATCATGGCGGTGGAGGAGAAGGACGGTGAAGTGCTGGTGACGACAACGGATATTCACCTTGCCAGGGGTATCGGCGAGGCCGTGCATCACGCCTATCAGGGCGAGCTGGAGTTTCACTACAACACGGAAGAAAATCTGTTGCGCGTCTACTGGAAGCGTTGACGCGCGTCTCCTCCAGGGCACAGTCATGGCGCATGCAGCGCAGCCAGAATCCGGAAGTTTTGCCGCAAACGCGAAGAACCGCATTCTCGATCCCCTTGACCTGGTGGCGCGAAGAGGGGGCGGCTATGCGGCCATGCTCGGCATCGATCTTGCCGGCTTGAGCCCGGATGCCGTCCACCAGTGGTTTCTCGCCGCCGAACTTTATGGCGCGCGCATTTCGGAGAGCATCGCCACCCGCACCTGGCGAGAGTTCAAGCGCGATGGCGTGCTGCTGCCGCAAGGCATGATCGCGGCGGGATGGGACAGGCTGGTCGCCATTCTCGACCGTGGAGGCTACGTGCGCTACGACTACAAAACCGCCACCAAGCTGCTCGACGTCAGCCGGGCGCTGCTCGACGCTTATGGCGGCAGCCTCGTTGCCCTCCATGCCGCGGCAGCGGATGCCACCGACCTGGAGCGACGCATCATGGCGCTGGGCAAGGGCATCGGCCGGGTAACCACGGATATTTTCCTGCGCGAGTTGCGCGGCAAGTGGGCGAAAGCCGATCCCTCGCTTTCTCCCCTGGCGCTCATGGCGGCGCAGGGCCTGGGTTACCTGCCGGACAGCGTGAGCAACGGACGTGACGCCCTTGTTCGGTTGCAGCGCCTATGGCGCGAACGCGGCATGACTGCTGACAGTTTCCCCGATTTCGAAACGGCGCTGGTGCGTGAAGGCCTTGTCCGGCGGCGCCGCTTGACGCAACCCGTCAGCCATGACGCCCATCCATGAACTGTTCAGCCGGATGCGCTGGGACGCGGCATTCGCGGCAGGAGACTTCGTGACCGGTTATTACGATCGGGTCGAGCGGAAAATTACGGAGGTGCCATTTGGCCGGGTTCGCCTTGTACCGGGGGATCGTTTTTCCTTTTTCCACCGAAAGCCGGCGCGAAAGACAAACACGTCCCACTTGATGCGGGGCATTGCCGCCATGCGTCCATGCCCGGAAACGGGCCCATGTGTCTTATATAAGACATATGGACTCGTTCGCTGTTTT
>JAQTLK010000003.1:46807-70603 GCA_028714955.1 Sulfuricella sp. | reverse complement strand
TTTCCACCGAAAGCCGGCGCGAAAGACAAACACGTCCCACTTGATGCGGGGCATTGCCGCCATGCGTCCATGCCCGGAAACGGGCCCATGTGTCTTATATAAGACATATGGACTCGTTCGCTGTTTTCTGTTATAAATTTTCGCCTTATGCGAAAAAGAACCGATGCGCCCGGCTTTCTCCCGCTCTATGAGCAAATCAAGCAACTGATCCTGCGCGCGCTGTCGGATGGCGAGTGGCGGCCGGGTGTGGCGATCCCGAGCGAGGTGGCGCTGGCACGGCGTTACGAGGTGAGCCAGGGCACGGTGCGCAAGGCGCTCGACGAACTGGTGATGGACAACATTCTGGTGCGGCGTCAGGGCAAGGGAACCTTCGTCGCCACCCATGCCGACGACGGCACCGCTTACCGCTTCCTGCGCCTGATGAGCCTGGGCGGCGAGCGGGCATATCCGCACAGCGAATTCATCGCCTTCGGCAGCGGCAAGGCCGATGCGCGGGTGGCAAGTCGCCTGGGGCTCTCGTCCGGCAGCGCGCTGGTGATTCTGCGCCGGGTGTTGACGTTTTCCGGCGCGCCGGTGGTGTACGACGACATCCGCCTGCCGGCCGCGCTGTTGAAGGGGGTGTCGATCGCGATGATCGAGGACCATGTCAACGCGCACAAGGGAACCCTCTATTCGCTCTACGAAGCCCAGTACCAGATACGCATCATCTCCGCCCACGAGCGCATCCGCGCCGCGCTGGCGGATGCGGTCAACGCGCCGTTGCTCGGCGTGGAACCCGGCGCGCCGCTGCTGGCCATCGAGCGGGTGGCGTTCACTTACCAGAACCGGCCGGTGGAATGGCGCATGAGCTACGTGAACACCGCGCAGCATTATTACTTTGATGAATTGAACTAGGATCGATATGGACAACCTGAAGCAAAACGCCCTCGATTACCACGAGTTCCCCCGGCCGGGCAAACTCTCGGTGGAGTCCTCCAAGCCGTGTGCCACGGCGGCGGAGCTGTCGCTCGCCTATACCCCCGGCGTCGCCGCGCCGGTGCGCGAGATCCATGCCGACGCGGAAAACGCCTACCGCTACACCAACAAGGGCAACCTGGTGGCGGTGATCACCGACGGCACGGCGATCCTCGGCCTGGGCAACCTCGGGCCGCTTGCCTCCAAGCCGGTGATGGAAGGCAAGGCGGTATTGTTCAAGCGCTTCGCCGACATCGACGTGTTCGATATCGAGGTCAAGGCGCCCAGCGTCGAATCCTTCATCGAGACCGTGGTGAACATCGCGCCCACCTTCGGCGGCATCAACCTGGAAGACATCGCCGCGCCCCATTGCTTCGAAATCGAGAAGGCGCTCAAGGAGCGGCTGGACATCCCGGTGTTCCACGACGACCAGCACGGCACCGCCATCATCATCTGCGCCGGCCTGCTCAACGCGCTGGAACTGCAGGGCAAGACCCTGCCCAAGGCCAGGCTGGTATGCCTCGGCGCCGGCGCCGCCGGGCTGGCGGGCATGCGCCTGCTCATCGCCATGGGCGCGAAGAAGGAAAACATGACCCTGGTGGACTCCAAGGGCGTGATCCACAGCGGCCGCACCGACCTCAACGCCCACAAGCAGGAATTCGCGCGCGAAACGCCCATGCGCACCCTGGCGGACGCGATGCAGGGCGCGGACGTGTTCATCGGCGTGTCCGGCGCCAACCTGGTGAGCGGGGACGATCTCAAGCGCATGGCGCCCAGGCCCATCGTGTTTGCCATGGCCAACCCCGACCCCGAGATCCTGCCCGCCGACGCCCACGCCGCGCGCAGCGACCTGATCATGGCCACCGGCCGCTCGGACTTCCCCAACCAGGTCAACAATGTGCTGGGCTTCCCCTACATCTTCCGCGGCGCGCTGGATGCCCGCGCCAAATCCATCACCCAGGACATGATGATCGCCGCCGTGCGGGCGCTGGCCGACCTGGCCAGGGAAGCGGTGCCGCTGGAAGTGCTCAAGGCCTACAATGCCAAGTCGATGTCCTTCGGCAAGGACTACATCCTGCCCAAGCCCTTCGACCCGCGCCTGATCGAGCGCATTCCGCCTGCCGTGGCAGCCGCCGCCAAAGCCGGGGAATAACTCATGATTCGCCGCCCCGTTTACCTCAATCTGTTCAGGATCAGGTTGCCGTTGCCGGGGCTGGTGTCCATCATGCACCGCGCCAGCGGGGCGCTGTTGTTCCTGCTGTTGCCGCTGCTGCTTTACGCGCTGCAGTCGAGCCTGACCTCCGCGCAGGGATTCGCCGAGGTGCAGGCATGGTTCAGATTGCCGCTGGTGAAACTGCTGCTGATCGGAGTCGCCTGGGCCTATCTGCACCATTTCTGCATGGGCTTGCGCTATCTTGCCCTGGACCTGGATATCGGCGTGGACCTGCCGCAGGCGCGCCTCAGTTCCTGGCTGGTGCTGGCGGTCAGCATTGGCGCCACGCTATTGATCGGAGCCTGGCTATGGTGAAACGCATCGTCAGCGGGGCCCATTACGGTCTCAAGGACTGGCTGATCCAGCGCGTCAGCGCGGTGGTGATGGCGTTTTACACCGTGTTCATGATCGCTTTCTTCCTCACCCGGCCACTGACCTTCGACGCCTGGCAGGACCTGTTCCATAGCCAGCCGATGCGTCTCGCCAGCCTGCTGTTCCTGTTCAGCGCGTTCATCCACGCCTGGGTGGGAATGCGCGATATTTTCATGGACTATGTTCATCCCACCGTGATTCGCCTGGTCCTGCACGTGGCGGTGATCCTCGCCCTGACGGCCTATGCCGCCTGGGCGGTGCAGATTTTGTGGAGCGTGCAATGACTATCGCCAAACGAACTTTTGATGCAGTGATCGTCGGCGGCGGCGGGGCAGGGCTCAGAGCCGCGCTGCAGCTCTCCCATGCCGACCTCAAGGTGGCGGTGGTGTCCAAGGTGTTTCCCACACGTTCCCACACGGTCTCCGCCCAGGGCGGCATTGCCGCCAGCCTCGGCAACGTGAGCGAGGATAGCTGGCACTGGCACATGTACGACACGGTCAAGGGTTCGGATTACCTCGGCGACCAGGATGCCATCGAGTTCATGTGCCGCCAGGCCAGCGAGGCGGTGATCGAGCTGGAACACTACGGCATGCCGTTCGACCGGCTGGAGAACGGCAAGATCTACCAGCGCCCCTTCGGCGGCATGACACGGGATTACGGCGGCGCGCCGGCGGTGCGCACCTGCGCCGTGGCGGATCGCACCGGGCACGCCATGCTGCACACTTTGTACCAGCGCAATATCGCGGCGCGCACCCATTTCTTCGAGGAATATTTTGCCGTCGACCTGGTGATGGACGAGCAGGGCTATTCCCAGGGCGTGGTGGCGCTGGGGATCGAGTCCGGCGAGCCGCTATTCATCGAGGCGCGCGCCACCATTCTCGCCACCGGCGGGGCAGGGCGCATCTTCTCCGCCACCACCAATGCCCTCATCAATACCGGCGACGGCCTGGGGATGGCCTTGAGAGCCGGCATCCCGCTGGAAGACATGGAGTTCTGGCAGTTCCATCCGACCGGTGTATATGGCGCCGGGGTGCTGATCACCGAGGGCGTGCGCGGGGAGGGCGGCTACCTGGTCAACAAGGACGGCGAGCGCTTCATGGATCGCTACGCCCCCAACGCCAGGGATCTGGCCAGCCGCGACGTGGTGTCGCGCGCCATGGCGGTGGAGATTTTCGAGGGGCGCGGCTGCGGCAAGGACGCCGACCACGTGCTGCTCAAGCTCGATCATCTCGGACCGGACGTAATCCGGCAGCGCCTGCCCGGCATCCGCGAGCTGGCGCTGAAATTCGCCCATGTCGATCCCGCCGTCGCTCCCATCCCCGTGGTGCCCACGGTGCATTACATGATGGGCGGCATTCCCGCCAACCTGCGCGGCCAGGTGGTGGTGCCGACCGCGACCGGGCCGGAAGAAGCGGTGCCCGGCCTCTATGCCATCGGCGAGTGCGCCTGCGTCTCGGTGCATGGCGCAAATCGCCTGGGCAGCAATTCGCTGCTCGACATCATCGTGTTCGGCCGCGCCGCCGGCAACGACGTGATCGAATATTGCCGCGAAAATCCCTTCCCGCGCCCTGTGCCCACCCAGGCGCTGGAGCGCATCGCGGCGCGCCTGGCGCGCTGGGACAGGAAGGGCGACGGCATCACCGTGCCGGAATTGCGCGAGGAGATGCGCAAGACCATGCAGCTCCACTGCGGCGTGTTCCGCACCGAAGCCGTGCTGCAGGACGGGGTAAGGAAGTTGCTGGAAATCGCCGCCAGGCTGCCCGACGTGGTGCTGCGCGACCATAGCAGGATTTACAACACCGGGCGCATCGAGGCGCTGGAGCTGGAGAACCTCGTGGCGGTGGCGCTCGCCACCATGGTTTCCGCCGCCGCGCGCCAGGAAAGCCGTGGCGCCCACGCAAGAGACGATTTCCCGGCACGCGACGACAAGGCGTGGATGAAGCATACCCTGTATTTTGCCGACAGCCATCGCCTCGACTACAAGCCGGTGCGCCTGAAGCCGTTGACGGTGGAGCCGTTCCAGCCCAGGGCGAGGGTGTATTGAACCTCGACTACGCCACGCTTGACCTGCTGCGCCAGCGTCATCCGGCCTGGCGGCTGTTGCGTTCGGATCATGCGCCGCTGGTGGCGAGCTTCCTGCAGCGCATCTTCATTGCGCCGAACGTGCGGGTGATATCCCAGGCGGACTTGGTCGAGGCGCTGGAGGACGAGATTTTTGCCTTGCGCGAACGTCTGGGCGAGGAGGCTTTCCCGAAGCCGGCGCTCGACTACCTCAATGACTGGGCAAGCGGCGAAAAGGCCTGGCTGCGCAAGTTCTACGCACAGGGCTCGGACGAGCCGAATTTCGACCTGACCCCCGCCACCGAGAAAGCGATCGCCTGGCTCGGCACGCTTGCCGAGCGCAGCTTCGTGGGCACCGAGTCGCGCTTGCTGACTCTGTTTGAGTTGCTCAAGCAGATGAACGCGGGCAGCGAGACCGACCCGCAGGCGCGCATTGCCGAGCTGCAGCGGCGGCGCGACGAGATCGACGCGGAGATGGCGCGCGTGCTGTCGGGCGATATTCCGCTGATGGACGATACCGCGATAAAAGACCGTTTCCAGCAATTCATCCAGATTGCGCGCGAGTTGCTCACCGACTTCCGCGAGGTGGAGCATAACTTTCGCGGGCTGGATCGGCGCGTGCGGGAGCGCATCGCGCTGTGGGAGGGGTCAAAAGGCGAGTTGCTGGAAGAGATCATGGGCGAGCGCGACGCGATTGCAGACTCCGACCAGGGCAGGAGCTTTCGCGCATTCTGGGATTTTCTGATGTCCAGCAGCCGGCAGGAGGAACTGTCGGCGCTGCTCGACCGCGTTCTGAACCTGCCGCCGGTGGCCGAGCTCAGGCCCGACGCGCGCACGCGCCGCGTCCATTACGACTGGCTGGAGGCCGGCGAGCACACCCAGCGCACCGTGGCCCAGCTCTCGCAGCAGTTGCGGCGTTTCCTGGACGACCAGGCGTGGCTGGAAAATCGCCGCATCATGGATATCCTGCGCGGCATCGAGGCCAAGGCTGTGGCGCTGCGGACGAACCCTCCCCGGGGCGAGGTGATGGAGATCGCGGATACGGTTGCCGGCATCGACCTGCCCATGGAGCGGCCGCTCCACGTCCCGGCCATCAAGCCGGCAATCGCCGACCGGGCGCTGGAAGTGGGTGACGATGAAGTGGATGCGGCCGCGTTGTACGCGCAGGTGGTGATCGATAAAGGGGCCCTGGCGCGGAATATCCGGCACGCTTTGCAGGATCGGTCGCAAATTACCCTGAGCGAGCTGTGCGAGTTGCAGCCCTTGCAGCACGGACTCGCAGAGCTGGTGGCCTACCTGCAGCTTGCCGGCGACACCTTCAAGGCCGTGGTGGACGAAGACACCATCGAGGTCGTCGCCTGGCGCCGGGACGGGGCGGATGGCCGGGTGCTGATGAAGCAGGCGCGTTTGCCGCGCGTGATTTTTGCAAGGTGAGCGCATAGTGGCGGAAGAAGCGGAAAATGGGGCGGCAACGAGCGATTTGTCGGCGCTGCTCATCTCTTTGCTCAAGGGCGTGATTTATCAGGAAGCCGATGCCGGGCTGTGGAATGCCTTGCTGAGCCTGCAGGCACGGGTGCGCGATTACGTGGCGGTGCTGGGCCTGGAACTGGTGCTCGACGAGGCCGAGGGCTACGCCTTTCTGCGCGCACGCCGCGAAAGCGGGGACGATGCGGCTTCCCGTCTTCCCCGCCTGGTGGCGCGGCGGCCGCTGTCCTTTCCGGTAAGCCTGCTGCTGGCGCTGTTGCGCAAGAAGCTGGCCGAGTTCGACGCCAGCGGCGGCGACACGCGGCTGGTGCTGAGCCGCGAGGAGATCGTCGAACTGGTCCGGGTTTTTCTGCCCGAAAGCAGCAATGAGGCAAAATTGATCGACCAGATCGAAACCCATCTCAACCGGATCGTGGACCTGGGCTTTCTGCGCAAGCTCAAGCCGGCCGCGGGCCAGGCGGCGGCGTTCGAGGTGCGCCGCATTCTCAAGGCCTTCGTGGACGCGCAGTGGCTGGCGGAGTTCGACGCGCGCCTGGCGGCGTATCAGCTCCAGCTCGGCGCGGGCCAGGAGGGCGCTGCCGATGAATGACGCACAAACCCTGGGCTTCGATTTCGTCGCCGACGACGCGCTCTCGGGCTTTCGCCTGCAGCGCCTGGAGGTCTTCAACTGGGGGACTTTCGATGGCCGGGTGTGGACGCTGAATCCGGCGGGAAAGAATGCCCTGCTCACCGGCGACATCGGTTCCGGCAAGTCGACGCTGGTCGATGCCGTCACCACGCTGCTGGTGCCTGCGCACCGCATTGCCTACAACAAGGCCGCCGGCGCCGACAGCAAGGAGCGTTCGCTGCGCTCCTACGTGCTCGGGCACTACAAGTCGGAACGCAACGAAGCGTCCGGTTCCGCCAGGCCCGTCGCGCTGCGCGATCACAACAGCTACTCGGTCATCCTCGGCGTGTTCCACAACGCGGGCTACGATCAGACGGTGACGCTGGCCCAGGTGTTCTGGATGAAGGACGCGCAGGGGCAGCCGGCGCGCTTCTTCGCCGGCGCGGAGCGCGACCTGTCGATCGCGGCGGATTTTGCGCAGTTCGGCCCGGACATCGCCGCCTTGCGCAAGAAATTGCGCGCCCTGAACGCGGAGGTGTTCGACAGCTTTCCGCCTTACGGCGCCTGGTTCCGCCGCCGTTTCGGCATCGAGAACGATCAGGCGCTGGAGCTGTTCCATCAGACGGTGTCGATGAAATCCGTGGGCAACCTGACCGATTTCGTGCGCAGCCACATGTTGGAGCCTTTTGAAGTGGCGTCGCGCATCACGGCCCTGGTCGGGCACTTCGACGACCTCAACCGGGCGCACGAAGCGGTGCTCAAGGCCAAGCGCCAGGTAGAATTGCTGACGCCCCTGATGGCGGACTGCGACCGGCATGCCGAGCTCACCACCCGCAGCGAGGAACTGCGCGCCTGCCGCGAGGCGCTCAGGCCGTGGTTTGCCGGCTTGAAGCTCGGACTGCTGGAAAAACGCATCGCTGGCCTGGACGAGGAATGGAAGCGGCATGATGCCCAGGTCAAAAGCCTGGAGGAACGCCGCGATGCCCAGCGGGTAAGCGAGACCGAGCTCAAGCGCAGCATCGCCGACAATGGCGGTGACCGGCTGGATCGTCTTGCCGCGGAAATCCGCAAGCAGGAAGTGGCGCGCGAGGCGCGCGAGCGCAAGGCGCAGCGTTATGAGGAACTGGTACGTACCCTGGGGGAGAATCCGGCCAGCGATGAAGCCGCGTTTGACGCCCAGCGGCAGCACTTCGCGGCATTGGCGGAAGCGGCGCGGACGAGGGAAGCCGGCCTGCAAAACGACCTCACCGAACACGGCGTGAGCTTGCGTCAGGGCAAGCAGGAACATGAAGCGCTCAGCGCCGAGGTCGACAGCCTGAAAGCCCGGCGCAGCAACATTCCCGCCGAACAGGTGGCCATGCGCGCGGCCTTGTGCCAGGCGCTGGGCCTGGCCGGGGAGGACATGCCGTTCGCCGGCGAGCTGCTGCAGGTGCGTGAGGACGAGCGCGACTGGGAAGGGGCGGCCGAACGCCTGCTGCGCAATTTCGGCCTGTCGCTGCTGGTGCCGGACGCCCATTATGCGGACGTGGCGGAGTGGGTCGACAGAACGCATCTTCGCGGACGCCTGGTCTATTTCCGCGTGCGCCAGGGCGCACGCGCCGATCTGCCCAGCCTGCACCGGGATTCACTGGCGCGCAAGCTGGCCATCAAGCCCGATTCGCCTTTCTATGACTGGCTGGAACGCGAGCTGGCATACCGTTTCGATGTCGCCTGCTGCGCCACGCAGGAGCAGTTCCGGCGCGAGGCCCGCGCTATTACCCGCGCCGGTCAGACCAAGTCCCCCGGCGAGCGCCACGAGAAAGACGATCGCCACCGCCTGGATGACCGTAGCCGCTATGTGCTGGGCTGGACCAACGCGGCCAAGATCGCCGCGCTCGAGGCCAAGACCCGGCAACTGGAAGCCAGGCTGGGCGAGCTGGGCAGCCTGGTCGGCAAGATACAGACAGTGCAGGGCGCGCTCAAGGAACGTCTCACCGTGCTCTCGAGGCTCGACGAATACGCGGATTTCAGCGAACTCGACTGGCGGCGTCTGGCCGTCGAGGTGGCGAAGCTCCAGGATGAGAAGCACCAGCTGGAATCAACCTCCGATGTGCTGCAGAGCCTGAGCGCGCGCCTAGCCGCGCTGCAGGACGAGCTCGCGCAGACGGAAGCCGACCTGGCGGTGAAAACGCGGGAACTGGGCGCGACCCAGGCCAAGCGCGAGGCCGCGGAGAGTTTGCGCGCGCAAACCTTGCCGCTGCTGGAAGATGCATCCGCCCAGAGCGGCCATGCCGCCTATTTCGCACGTCTCGAAGCCATGCGCGGCGAAGCCCTGGGCGAGCACCAGCTGACGGTGGAGTCCTGCGACAACCGCGAGCGGGACATGCGCGACTGGTTGCAGGGCCGGATCGACGCCGAGGACAGGAAACTCAAGTCGCTGCGCGACAGGATCATCCAGGCCATGTCCGCCTACAAGGAGGCGTTCAAGCTGGAAACCGCCGAAGTCGATGCCAGCATCGATGCGGCCTTCGAATACCGCGCAATGCTGCAAAGCCTGCGAGCCGACGATCTGCCCCGCTTCGAAGCGCGTTTCAAGGAACTGCTCAACGAGAACACCATCCGCGAAGTGGCCAACTTCCAGTCGCAACTGGCCCGCGAGCGTGAGACGATCAAGGAGCGCATCGCGCGCATCAACGAATCGCTCACCAAGATTGACTATAACCCCGGGCGCTATATCGTGCTGGAAGCGCAGCCATCGCCGGATGCCGACATCCGCGACTTCCAGGCCGAATTGCGCGCCTGTACCGAAGGCGCGCTGACCGGATCGGAAGACGCGCAATATTCGGAAGCCAAGTTTCTGCAAGTCAAGCGCATCATCGAGCGCTTCCGTGGGCGTGAAGGCTTGTCGGAACAGGATCGCCGCTGGGCGGCCAAGGTTACCGACGTGCGCAACTGGTATGTGTTTGCCGCCAGCGAGCGCTGGCGCGAGGACCACAGCGAGCACGAGCACTATTCCGATTCCGGCGGCAAATCCGGCGGACAGAAGGAAAAGCTGGCCTATACCATCCTGGCTGCGAGCCTTGCCTACCAGTTCGGGCTGGAATGGGGGGCGGTGCGTTCGCGCTCCTTCCGCTTCGTGGTGATCGACGAGGCCTTCGGGCGCGGTTCGGACGAGTCGGCGCAATATGGCTTGCGCCTGTTTGCACAGCTCAACCTGCAGCTTCTGATCGTCACGCCCTTGCAGAAAATCCACATCATCGAACCCTACGTTTCCAGCGTGGGCTTCGTCTACAACGAGGAAGGGCGCGCATCCAGGCTGCGCAACCTGTCGATCGAGGAATACCGCGCGGAAAATGAGCGGCGGCGAAGCGCAGGTGGCGTCTAAGGTGAACGCGGCGAAGTGGAGCAGGCCGGCCGACCTGCGCGCCCAGTTGCATAAGCTGTGGGACAGGGGAGCGCTGCTGTCCAGCCTGGTGACCGGAGAGGCGCTGTTTCCGCGCCGTTTGACGCTCAGGGGGCCGACATCGGCCGAGGTGGCCGAGCGCTTCGACGAGGTCCGTGCCTGGATCGGCGAGCTGCGCTCCATGCCGTACTGCCGGGTAGAGATGCGGGAATTCAGGCACCGCCTTTTCGGGGCGAACAGCATCCCTGCGGAGGCATGGATCGACAGCTTCGAAGCCGCCATCGCATTGACCGCCAAACGCAAGGAGGCTTCGCGCTTTGCCGCCCTGCTGGAAACGACGCGCCAGCGCCAGCCGCGCTTGCTGGACTGGCTCGCCACGCATCCGCTGCGCGCGCTGGCGCTGGCTGATGAATGGGAACGGTTGCTGGAGGTCGTCGCCTGGCTGCAGGTCCACCCCCGTCCCGGCGTGTATCTGCGGCAGGTCGATATTCCGGGCGTGCACAGCAAATTCATCGAAGCGCATCGCGGCCTGCTCATCGAATTGCTGGACGGCGCCCTGCCGCCCGAGGCAATCGACTTTTCCGCCGCCGGGGTCAGCCGGTTCGCCGCGCGCTATGGATTCCGCGACAAGCCCTTGCGCATCCGCTTCCGGCTGCTCGACAGCGGGACGGTGCATGCCCTGCCGGGGCAAGACATCACGCTCGATGCCGAGAGCTTTGCCCGGCTCGATCCCGCAGTCACCAGGGTGTTCATCACCGAGAACGAGGTCAATTTTCTGGCCTTCCCGCCGTTCAGGGACGCCCTGGTCATCTTTGGCGCAGGTTATGGCTTCGAAATGTTGCGCCCGGCGGCATGGCTGTCGCGCTGCCGCATCCATTACTGGGGCGATATCGATACCCACGGCTTCGCCATCCTGGACCAGCTCCGCAGCCAGTTGGGGCAGGTGGAGTCATTTCTGATGGACCGCTCCACCCTGATGGCCTGCAAGGCGCAATGGGGCGAGGAAGAAAAACAAACGCTGCGTGACCTCCCCGGCCTGAATGCGGAGGAAAGCGCACTTTATGACGATTTGCGGGATAATCGCATACGCAAGCAACTGCGTCTCGAGCAGGAAAGGGTCGGCTACGGCTGGGTGGAATCAGCCCTGTCGCGGCTCGCCAGGCCGAAGATGTAAAGGAAACCCATGAAATTCTCCATTTACCGCTATAACCCGGAAACCGATGCCAGACCCACCATGCAGGACTATGAGCTGGATATCGAGGCCGAGGGTAAAATGCTGCTCGACGCCATCCTGCTGCTCAAGGAGCAGGACGAATCCCTGAGCGTGCGCCGCTCCTGCCGCGAAGGCGTGTGCGGCTCGGACGGCATGAACATCAACGGCAAGAACGGCCTGGCCTGCGTCACGCCGCTCAAGGGCCTGAAGCAGCCGATCGAGTTGCGCCCCTTGCCGGGTCTCCCGGTAATACGCGACCTGGTGGTGGACATGAGCCAGTTTCTCAAGCATTACCGTTCGATCAGGCCCTACCTCATCAACCTCGACCCGGAACCGGAAATCGAGCGCCTGCAGACACCCGAGGAGCGGGCCGAACTGGATGGACTGTACGAGTGCATCCTGTGCGCCTGTTGCTCCACATCCTGCCCCTCGTTCTGGTGGAACCCGGACAAATTCGTCGGCCCGGCGGGCCTGCTGCAAGCCTACCGCTTCATCGCCGACAGCCGCGACCAGGCGATCAACGAACGGCTCGACGACCTGGAAGATCCCTACCGCCTGTTCCGCTGCCACAGCATCATGAACTGCGTCGATGCCTGCCCCAAGGAGCTCAACCCAACGCGGGCAATTGGCAAGATCAAGGCATTGCTGGCGAAGCGGACGGTTTGACGCGGTAAAATGGATCGATGCCCGTTTCTTGCACTCGTCTGATTTTTATTTATGAAAGAGAGACCATGAACACCTTGCCAAAATGCCCCCAATGCGGTTCCGAATACACCTACGAAGATGGCGGCATGTACATCTGCCCGGAATGCGCGCATGAGTGGAGCGCGGATGCGCCCGCGGAAAGCGCGGAGGAGAAGCGCGTGGTGAAGGACGCCTTCGGCACGGTGCTGAACGACGGCGATAGCGTAACGGTGATCAAGGACCTCAAGATCAAGGGTTCTTCCTCGGTGGTGAAGGGCGGCACCAAGGTGAAGAACATCCGCCTGGTCGAAGGCGACCACGACATCGACTGCAAGATCGACGGCATCGGCGCGATGTCGCTGAAATCCGAATTCGTGAAGAAGGCATGAGGCGAAAAGATGAACGGCTGGCTGCGACAGGTCGCACGCCAGCACCAGGACAAGGGGCTGTCGAAGGCCTTCGTTGCTAGGAGCCTGTCGGACCTGCAACCTGCTGGGGAGCGTCTAGTTGGATTATTCTTGGTGAGGAGAAAAGAGTGAGGAGTGAGGAGGAAAGTCCGGCCGCGGTTATTCCTCACGCCTCACCCCTCACCCCTCACGCTCTGGGGCGCCTGCGCTGGCGCTGCCGGCGCGGGATGCTGGAACTTGATCTGGTGCTGGCGCGCTTTCTGGAGGAAAATTACGCTGGACTGACGGCACAGCAGCAACAGGAGTTCGAAACCCTGCTCAAACTGGAAGACCACGAATTGTGGCAGCGGATCCGGAGCGAGGCGGCCACGGCATCCGTGGTGGAGCGGATGCTGCGTGGTTGTCACGATACTTGAGAGAGAATTTGGAGAAATACATGGCAGAGCAGCGCAAGGCTTATCTCGATCTGGGCGATGGCCGCGGGCCGATCGAATTGCCGGTCTATTCCGGCACTGTGGGTCCGGATGTGGTGGATATCCGCAGTCTGGCCAGGCATGGCGTGTTTACCTACGATCCTGGCTTCATGTCCACGGCGAGCTGCAATTCCGGCATTACCTACATCGACGGCGATGCAGGGGTGCTGTTGTATCGCGGCTATCCCATCGAGCAGTTGGCCGAGCACGCCGATTTCATCGAGGTCTGCCACCTGCTGTATTACGGCGAACTGCCGGATGCCGAACAGAAAGAGTCGTTCGACGGCATCATCCGCACGCATACCATGGTGCATGACCAGATCAACAACTTCTTCCGCGGTTTCCGGCGCGACGCGCATCCCATGGCGGTGATGGTGGGCGTGGTGGGTGCGCTGTCGGCGTTTTATCAGGATTCGGCTGATGTGGCCAATCCCCGCCACAGGGAAATTTCCGCGCACCGCCTGATCGCCAAGGTGCCGACCATCGCGGCCATGAGCTACAAGTACAACATGGGCCAGCCGTTCGCCTATCCGCGCAATCGCCTGAGCTACGCCGCGAATATCCTGCACATGATCTTCTCCACGCCATGCGAGGAATATGAACCCAACCCGGTGCTGGTGAAGGCGCTGGACCGCATCCTGATCCTGCATGCCGATCACGAGCAGAACGCCTCCACCTCTACCGTGCGCCTGGCCGGTTCGAGCGGGGCCAATCCTTTCGCCTGTATCGCCGCCGGCATCGCTTCGCTGTGGGGGCCGGCGCACGGCGGCGCCAACGAGGCAGTACTGAAGATGCTGGAGGAAATCGGCGACGTTTCCAATATTCCGGGCGTGATCGAGCGCGCCAAGGACAAGAGCAATCCGTTCCGCCTCATGGGCTTCGGGCATCGCGTCTACAAGAATTTCGACCCGCGCGCGCGGCTCATGCGCCAGACCTGCCACGAGGTGCTCAACGAACTGGGCATCTACGACGACCGCCTGTTCAGGATCGCGCTGGAACTGGAACGCATCGCGCTGGAGGACGAATATTTCATCGGGAAGAAGCTCTATCCAAACGTGGATTTCTACTCCGGCATCATCTTGCGCGCCATGAATATTCCGACCAACATGTTCACCGCGATTTTCGCCATCGCGCGCACCATCGGCTGGATATCGCAATGGGATGAAATGATTACCGATCCCGAACAGAGAATCGGCCGTCCGCGCCAGCTCTATCGCGGCGCGGCGAAACGGGACCTGGTGCCGGTTTGGAAGCGGTGAGTGGTGAACAGTAAGCGGTGAGCGGTAAGCGGTAAGCAGTACAGGCGATCCGCTCACTGCTCACTGCTCACTGCTTACCGCTCACCGCTTACCATTCACCGCTCACCTCAAAAAGAGGACGCACATGAACAAAATGCAGGCATTTCTCGACAACTCCTACCTTTATGGCGGCAATGCCGAGTTCATCGAAGGCCTGTATGAGTCCTGGCTGGGCAATCCGGCGAGTGTGGGCGAGGAATGGCAGGGTTATTTCGAGCGACTGCAGCAGGGTGCCGGAGCCGCGCCGCGCGATATCGCCCATGCGCCGATTCGCGCGTCCTTCATCCAGCGCGCGCGGCAATCCGGCGCAATCAATCCGGCCGCCGTGTGTTCCCCCTATCTGCTGCAGGCGCGCAAGCAGGTCAGGGTGCTGCAACTGATCAACGCCTACCGTTTTCTTGGCGTGCGCCACGCCAACGTCGATCCCATCAAACGCTTCGAGCGCCCTTTCATACCGGAGCTGGAGCTGGAGTACTACGGCCTGACCGAGGCTGACCTGACGACCGTGTTCGACACCGGCTCGCTGGTCGGGCTGGACAAGGCGCCGCTGGCGGAGATTCTGGCGATGCTGCAGGAAACCTACTGCGGCACGTTTGGCGCGGAATACATGTACATCAGCGATACGGCGCAGAAGCGCTGGCTGCAGGCGCGGATCGAAGGTTGCCGCGCGCGGCCGAACCTGCCTGCCGCGCAGAAAAAACATGTCCTGGGCCGCATCACCGCAGCGGAGACGCTGGAAAAATACCTCCATGCCCGCTTCGTCGGCCAGAAGCGCTTTTCCCTTGAAGGCGGCGAGAGCCTGATTCCCCTGCTCGATCACCTGGTCGAGTTGTCCGGCGCCGCCGGAGTGCAGGAAGTGGTGCTTGGCATGGCTCACCGCGGGCGTCTCAACGTGCTGGTCAATATCATCGGGAAAATGCCGCGCGACCTGTTCAAGGAATTCGAGGGCATTCATAGCCACCACGACCACATCACCACCGGCGACGTGAAATACCACCAGGGCTTTTCCTCGGACGTTGCCACCTCGGGCGGGCCGGTACACGTTACCCTGGCCTTCAACCCCTCGCACCTGGAAATCATCAACCCGGTGGTGGAAGGCTCGGTGCGCGCGCGCCAGCACCGCCGCAACGACCACCTCGGCGAGCAGGTGATGCCGGTGCTGATCCACGGCGACGCCGCCTTTGCCGGCCAGGGCGTGGTGATGGAAACCCTCAACATGTCGCAGACTCGCGGCTTCGGAACGGGTGGTACGGTGCATGTCGTGGTCAACAACCAGATCGGCTTCACCACCTCGGACGCGCGCGACACGCGCTCCAGCCTGTATTGCACCGACGTGGCCAAGATGGTCGAGGCGCCGGTGTTCCACGTCAACGGCGATGACCCGGAGGCGGTACTGCTGGCAGTCCAGATCGCTTTCGATTACCGCATGACGTACAAGAAGGACGTGGTCATCGACATGGTGTGCCTGCGCCGTCTCGGCCACAACGAGCAGGACGAGCCGGCGGTGACGCAGCCCCTGATGTACAAGAAAATCGCCCAGCATCCCGGCACCCGGCAGATTTACGCCGCGCGCCTGGCGGCGGAAGGCGTGGTCACGCCGGACGAGGCGCAGCGGATGATCGCCAACCATACCGCGACGCTGGACGCGGGCGAGCAGCTCCGCTGCAAGCCGGTGTTGAGCAATTTCAAGCGCGCCTTCGCCACCGACTGGAAAAAATTCACCAACGCCAACTGGAACCAGTCCGCCCACACCGCCGTTCCGCGCCAGGATCTGCAGCGCCTGGCAGAAAAGCTCACCACCGTGCCGGACGATTTCAAACTTCATCCGCGCGTGGAAAAGATCCTCGCCGACCGCCGGCTGATGGGCGCGGGCAAGCTGCCGCTCGACTGGGGCATGGCGGAAAACCTGGCCTACGCCGCCCTGCTGGAAAACGGCTACGGCGTGCGCATTTCCGGGCAGGACAGCGGGCGCGGCACCTTTTTCCACCGCCACGCCGTGCTGCACGACCAGAAGCGCGAAAAATGGGACGCGGGCGAGTATGTGCCGTTGCAGCACATCGCCGACAAACAGCCGCACTTCATGGTGATCGACTCGCTGCTGTCGGAAGCGGCGGTGCTGGGCTTCGAATACGGCTATGCGACGGCCGAGCCGGAGCAACTGGTGATCTGGGAGGCCCAGTTCGGCGATTTCGCCAATGGCGCCCAGGTGGTGATCGACCAGTTCATCTGCGCCGGCGAAACCAAGTGGGGACGCCTGTGCGGTCTGGTGCTGATGCTGCCGCACGGCTACGAGGGGCAGGGGCCGGAGCACTCCTCCGCGCGCCTGGAACGCTACCTGCAACTGTGCGCCGAATACAACATGCAGGTATGCGTGCCCTCCACCCCGGCGCAGATGTTCCATCTGCTGCGGCGCCAGATGCTGCGCCCCTATCGCAAGCCGCTCATCATCATGAGCCCGAAGAGCATGCTGCGCCACAAGGCGTCGGTTTCCAGCCTGGACGATCTCGCCAGCGGCGCTTTCCAGCCCCTCATCCCGGAGCCGGAAAAGCTCGATTCCAGTGCGGTGCGGCGCGTCATCGCCTGCTGCGGCAAGGTTTATTACGACCTGGTTGCGGCGCGGCATGAGCGGGATATCAAGGACATCGCCATCCTGCGCGTGGAGCAGCTTTATCCCTTCCCTCACGACGAATTCGCGGCCGAGATGAGGCGTTACGCCAAGGTGCGGGAAGTCATGTGGGTGCAGGAAGAGCCGAAGAACCAGGGCGCGTGGTACGCCATCGAGCACTACCTGCGCCAGCACATGAAGGCGGACCAGACGCTCAGCCATTCCAGCCGCAAATCCTCGGCGGCGCCGGCGGTGGGCTACATGGTGGAGCATCTGGAACAGCAGAAGGCGCTGGTGGATAAGGCGCTGGGATGAACTGGAAACCCATTAACGGTCAAGGCGAAGCGCTGTCCCGAATCATGAAACAGCGCTTCGCCATGGCCATTTCCCTCATCCCTGGCCCCTCCTGGAGGGAGAGGGGACGCTCAGAAGGCTGGGATGAGGGAGGGAGCGCCCGCAAGGGATGTCCCCGCTGCGCGAGTTTTACGTTAAAAATTAAAAAATAAATCTGGAGAGAACATGCAAGTCGAAATCAAGGTTCCGGCCCTGTCGGAATCGGTTACGGAAGGCACCCTTTTGACGTGGCACAAGCAGGAAGGGGAGAGCGTCGCCCAGGGCGAGAACCTGATCGACCTGGAAACAGACAAGGTGGTGCTGGAACTGCCCGCACCGCAGGCCGGGGTCCTGAGACGCATCGTCAAGCAGAACGGCGAGGTGGTCCGGCCCGGCGAAGTGCTTGCCCTGCTCGATACCGAAGCCACGGCGGCGCCGGTTTCCCCCCCTTCCTACTCTCAAGCCAGGGCGCCTGAACCGGCTCTCAGCCCTTCGGTGCGCAAGCTGGTGGCGGAGCACGAACTCGACGCGGCACAGATCCCGGGCAGCGGGCGCGGCGGGCGGGTGACCAAGGAGGACGTGCTGGCGCAACTGGAAAAGACCGCCCCGCCGGCCTTTGTCCGCGCGCCGGAGCGCATTCCGGCGCCTGCCTCGAGCGGTGAACGCCCCGAGCAGCGCGTGCCCATGACCCGCCTGCGCGCGCGGGTGGCGGAACGGCTGGTGCAGGCGCAGCAGACTGCCGCCATTCTCACCACCTTCAACGAAGTCAACATGCAGCCGGTAATGGAGCTGCGCAATCGCCACAAGGAAAAATTCGAGAAGGAGCACGGCGTCAAGCTGGGCTTCATGTCCTTCTTCGTCAAGGCGGCGGTCGACGCGCTGAAGAAATTTCCGGCGCTAAACGCCTCCATCGACGGCGCCGACATCATTTACCACGGCTATTTCGATATCGGCATCGCGGTCGGGTCGCCGCGTGGACTGGTGGTCCCGGTGGTACGCGATGCGGACGCGCTGTCCTTTGCCGACATCGAGAAAAGAATCGCCGATTTCGGCGCTCGCGCGCGCGACGGCAAGCTCACCATCGAAGAACTGTCCGGCGGGACGTTCACGATCTCCAACGGCGGCGTGTTCGGTTCCATGATGTCCACCCCCATCCTCAACCCGCCGCAAAGCGGCATCCTCGGCATGCACAAGACCTACGACCGCCCGGTGGCGGAAAACGGCCAGGTGGTGATCCGCCCCATGATGTATCTGGCGCTGTCATACGATCACCGCATCGTCGACGGCCGCGAGGCGGTGCTGTTCCTGGTGGCGGTCAGGGAAAGTCTGGAAGACCCGGCGCGTTTGCTGCTGGGGGTGTGAACACGGCAGCGGGCGGAATGTTAACAGCGTTTTCCGGGGTCAAGAATTGCTGCGCTGGCGGACTTCCGCATCGCTGTTCATGATGCGTGCGATGGCTTCCGGCTTCTGGAACGGCAGCGCGTGGTCGGCGCCGGGGATGAGGTGGCAGGTCCAGTCCGCGCGCTGGCTGGCAAGGTGCTGGCAGAAATCGAATATTTCTCCGCCCGAGCGTTCCCCGACGAAGCTGCTGACGTGTTCCTGGGCGGCGATCAACCGTGCCCGGTCGAGCTGTTTTGCGGCGCGGATCACCGCTTCGAGAATCGCGGCCAGGCCCTTGGGGCGATGGGCGAGGCGCGCGCGCACGATTTCCTCGTTGCGCGAGTTGCGGCTGCGTCGGGGAGATACGGCGTCGAGGAAAATTTGCAGCCCGGCTTCCAGTTCTTCGTCGATGCGCAGTTTTTGTGCGGCTTGCAGCAGTATTTCGCGGCGGCTGAGCGATGCCTGCTCGTCGCCGTCATTCAGCAAGCCGGGTTCAAGGAGGTAGGTCTTTTTTACGGCAAGGGGGCGCGCCGCCTTGAGCTGCATGGCGATCAGGCCGCCGTAGGAATATCCGGCGAGGTCGAATTTGTCCCAGCCCAGGGAATCGAGCAAGGCAGAGATATCGGCCATCGCCTCGACAGTTTCGAAAGGGTGTTCCTGGCGATCGGGGAAATGGGTTTTCCCGGTGCCGCGCAGGTCGGGCACCAGGATTTCAGACCAGTGCAGCAGGTGGCTGATGATGGCTTCCCATGTCATCTGGCCATCCACGCCGGCGCCATGCAGCAGCAGCAGGCGCCGCTCGGTGAACGCGCTGCAGCGATAGTGTCGGTAATACACCGACTGGCGCGGCAAGTTGAGATAGCCTTCGGCCTCGGGCTTGAGCAGGGATGCCGCGGTGCAGGCCATGGCGCGGTTCAGCCGATGCCCAGTTGCTCGACCCACGCCAGCGCTTCCATATGCGCCTTGTTGACGCTGTCCGGGGTCATGGCCATGGTTTCGGCCAGTTCTTCGATGCGTTTGGAGTCGGTGCTTTCGCAGGCTTCGCTCAGGGCGAGGAAGGGACCATAGATGCCCTGCCGCGTGAGCAGGGCGTCGCAGATGGTGTCTGGCAGGTAGAGTTTTTCCAGGATGTCCGCCATGGGCATTTCCAGCATCGCGTCGAGGAGCGAGAAGATGCCTACGATGAAAAGGTTGTCGCGGTCGCTTTTCTCCAGGTAATCCTGTCCCAGAAGTTCGGTGAGGCGGCCGCGCGTGATGGCGGTTTTCATCAGGGCAGGCGGCGTGGAGCCGTTGCCGGCGGTGGCGAGCAGCAGGGTCAGCCAGCGGTATAGCTGCTGATAGCCGAGAATCGCCAGGGCATGGCGGATCGACTGGATCTCGCACGACAGTCCGAAGCCCACCGAATTGATATAGCGCAGCAGCTTGAAGGAAAGCGCCACGTCGGCCTTGAAGCCATTCTCGATTTCCTTCACATCGGCATTGTCGCGCACCTTGTTGAGCAGCGACAGCACGGTGGCGTGCGCCGGGTTGATGACTTTGGCGCTGAGCGTTTCCGGATGAGCGAAATAATAGCCCTGGAAATAATCAAAACCCAATTCCTTGCAGAGCCTGAATTCAGTGCGGGTTTCCACTTTTTCCGCGATCAGTTTTGCGCTGTGGCCCCGCAGGCTGTGCACCAGGGTAGCGGTGCGCTCCGGGCCGAGTTCGCGAATGTCCACCTTGATGAAGTCGGCGAGCGGCAGCAGGTCGGCGTTGATCGGACGGTGGTCAAAGTCGTCCAGGGCAAAGCGGAAGCCCATGCGACGCAGGTTCTGGATGCGCGCCACCCGTTCCGGGGTGGCTTCCACCGTTTCGATCAATTCCAGCACCACCCGTTTGGGGGGCAGCAGTTCGAGGAAATCGCTTTCCAGCATGGGGGTGGCGATGTTGATGAAAGCCAGCTTGTCGCCCAGCAGCCAGTTGGCATCCATGTTGCTGAACGTATTGACCAGCACCTTGGTGCCCGCTGACAGGTCATCCGAGATCAGGGCGGCGGAAGCATCGGCGCTATGGCGGAACAGCAGCTCGTAGGCAATGATTTTCTGTTGCAGGTCGACAATGGGCTGGCGACCGATAAATGCGTGGTTTTGCATGTCAGGGGTGTGCTTTCCCGGTTAATGGACCGCGCGCGTGAAAAGCGTGGCGCGCGTACTGTCTGGATGCATTCTGAGCAGTTCTTCCATGTCGAGCACCAGCACGACCGAGCCATCGCCCGAGAGGGTGGCGCCGGCAATGCCCTTGGGCTTGATGTCGAGCAGCGGCTTGATGACGACATCGTCACGCCCGATGAAGCCGTCTATTGCCAGAACGAATGTGCTGTCCGCGCTCTGCATCAGTACGCCAAAGGCGGGCGCGGCGGTTTCCGGCCAGCCGATCATGCTTGCCAGGGAGCGAACCGGCAGCACTTCCTCGCGTACCACCATGGTGGCGCGGCCGGAGACCTGCTTCACGTCCCGGGGGTCGATCGGCGTGATTTCGCGCACCATGGACAGCGGCACCGCAAAAGGCTGGTCGCCCACGCGCACCAGCAGCACCGGCAGGATGGCCAGGGTGAGCGGCAGGGAAATGGTGATGGTCGTCCCCATGCCGACCGTGGAGCTGATGTCGATGCGGCCATTGAGTTTGCCGATGTTGGTTTTGACCACGTCCATGCCGACGCCGCGCCCGGAAACATCCGAAATCTGGTCCTTGGTGGAGAAGCCGGGCAGGAAGATGAGTTGCAGGCTCTGCCGGTCATCCAGGCTGTTGGCCGTTTCCAGGTCGATCAGGCCTTTCTCGACCGCCTTGTGGCGGATTGTATCGGGGCGCATGCCCCGCCCGTCGTCGGCAATTTCAATGATGATGTGATCGCCGACCTGAGCGGCGGACAGGCGCACCACGCTCTTCAGCGGCTTTCCCGCAGCGGCGCGCTCTTCCGGGCTATCCACGCCATGGTCGACGGCGTTGCGGACCAGATGGACCAGGGGGTCGTTGAGATCCTCGATCATGGTCTTGTCGATTTCGGTGTCCTCCCCGGACAACAGCAGTTCCACGTCCTTGCCCAGTTGCCGTGCCAGGTCGCGCGCCAGGCGGGGGTATTTCTGGAACAGCCGGCCAATGGGCTGCATGCGGGTTTTCATGACCGCGTTCTGCAGATCCCCTACCAGCAGGTCCAACTGGCTCACCGCCTCATCGAGCGCCTTGAGGGTGCTGGCATCCTGTTTCCCGGCAAGAATGTCGGCGCGCAGGCTGGTGAGGCGATTCTTGGTCAGGCCGATTTCACCCGTGTAAGTCAGTACCTGATCGAGGCGCGTGGTGTCGACGCGGATGGTGGTTTCCTTCGCGGCCGCGACCTGATGCGGCGCTGCCGCCGGTTTGGCGGGCACGGCGGCAGAAGGACGCGGAATTTCCGGATGCGGCGCCGCGTGTGCGGCGGCCAGCGCTTCGCCGCCGCCCGGCACGGGCGCCGCAGCTGGCGGCGCGTGAGGGACGGAAGGGGGCTCGCCGAGCAAAGTGTGGTACATGACGTCCCAGTCTGGCCCTTCGCCGCCGGTTGCCGGGACTGCGGCAATGGCCGGTGCCGCTTCGGCTTGTGCCGCGGCGCCGTGCAGGTTGTAGTGCCCGCCCGCAATAACGGTGTCCAGCGCTTCCAGCAATACTTTCTCGGCGGGAGGCGGCACCTGTGCCTGGGCGAGCTGGCTGAACATGTCCCGCACCACGCCCGTGGCGGCCATGATGACGTCCATGATGTCAGGGGTGAGCGTGAGCTCGGCGGTGCGCAGTTTATCGAACAGGTTTTCGGTGCGGTGGCACAGCTCCACCAGTTCGTTGACATTGAGGAAGCCCGCGCCGCCCTTGATGGTGTGAAAGCCGCGAAAAATATCGTTGAGCAGGGATTTGTCCGCCGGACGTTTTTCCAGTTCCACCAGCTTGTTGTCCACGTCGGACAAAAGCTCCCCCGCTTCCGTGAGGAAATCCTGGAGCAAATCTTCCATTCCGGCGAAGTGACTCATGATTTTTCCTTTAATCTTTTAATTTGGTGAGCGGTGAGCTGTGAGCTGTGAGCAGTGAGTGGTGGAGGCGGCTCACTGCTCACCGCTAACTGCTCACCGCTAACTGCTCACCGCTCACCGCTCACCGCTTTAGAACCCCAGACTGTCCAGCAGGTCGTCAACCTGTTTCTGGTTGGTGACGATGTCGCTCCGGCCACTGGTATTGACGACTGGACCATTGAGCAAACCCGCATCGACCTCGCTGCGCTTTTCCGGCGGGGTGGTTTCAATCAGCAGTTGCAGCAGTTGTTTTTCCACCTGCTGGGCAAGGTCGATCACTTTTTTGATCACTTGCCCGGTGAGGTCCTGGAAATCCTGCGCCATCATGATTTCCAGTAATTGGGCGTTGGTGGCTTTGGTATGGGTGGGCACTTCGCCAAGGTAGGCGCGGGTCTCGGTGACCAGTTGCTTGAACTCGTCCATGTTTAACTGCCTGGCGAACATGCGATCCCATTTTTCCGATAGCCTGGCGGCGCCGGATTCCAGCTTTTCCTGCAGCGGCTGCGCCGCTTCCGTGGCGCTGAGGGCACGTTCCGCGGCCTTTTCGGTCATGGCGGCGATGTAGTTGAGACGATCCCGGGTGTCCGGAATGGCTGCCACTGCCGTTTCAATCGATTTATCGTAACCCAGCTCGCGCAAGGTGTTGTGCAGGTTGCGTGTCATGTGGCCCAGCGAGGAGAAAATGCTGTTGCCGCCGCCTTCCCCCGCCGCGCTGGGCGCACCCGCAAGTTCTGGTGCCGCTTCGGTCACGCTGGCCTCGATTTTCTGGTTGGCCATCACGATGCTGTCAAACAGCGCTTCCAGGTCTTCCGAATCGCCTTGGTCGCTCACTTGATACCTCCCTTTATTTACCCATTCTTTCAAATACCTTGTTGAGCTTCTCTTCGAGCGTGGCAGCGGTGAACGGTTTGACGACATAGCCGCTGGCGCCGGCCTGCGCCGCTTCGATGATGTTTTCCTTTTTCGCTTCGGCAGTCACCATCAAGACCGGCAAATGCTTGAGCGAGGCATCCGCGCGGATCGCCTTGAGCAGTTCGAGGCCTGACATGTTGGGCATGTTCCAGTCGGTCACCACGAACTCGAAGTTGCTCCCCTTGAGCTTGCCGAGCGCGGCCACCCCGTCCTCGGCCTCGTCCACATTGGTGAAGCCGAGTTCCTTCAGCAGGTTGCGCACGATTCGTCGCATCGTGGAAAAATCATCCACGACCAGAAATTTCATATTCTTGTCTGCCATGAACTACTCCAAATTTAGTGAGCGG
>JAQTLK010000003.1:14841-46707 GCA_028714955.1 Sulfuricella sp. | reverse complement strand
GTCCACATTGGTGAAGCCGAGTTCCTTCAGCAGGTTGCGCACGATTCGTCGCATCGTGGAAAAATCATCCACGACCAGAAATTTCATATTCTTGTCTGCCATGAACTACTCCAAATTTAGTGAGCGGGGAGCGGTTAGCGGTGAGTGGTGAGCAGTGAGCGGTGAGCAGTAAGCCGCCTCCACCGCTCACTGCTCACTGCTCACTACTCACTACTAACCGCTCACCTCATCAACAACGGGCGCAGCGTTTCCGCCAGAACCGTCGGATCGAATTTCGCCACGTAAGCATCCACGCCCACGGCCTTGCCCATGCTGCGGTTGGCATCCGAAGACAGGGAGGAATGCATGACGACCGGAATGCCCTCGAAACGCCGGTCGGACTTGATTTTCCTGGTCAGCACGTAGCCATCCATTTCCGGCATTTCGGCATCGGTCAGAATCAGGCTGATCAGATGGCTGACCGGGATGCCGTCATGCTGTGCTCGCGCGGCAAGGTTCTGCAGCTTTTCCCAGCCTTCCTGGCCGTTGTTGGCCTGCTGGTAGGGGACGCCGAGTTTGTCCAGCGTCATCATGATTTCCTTGCGGGCGATGGCAGAATCGTCCACGAAGAACAGGCTTTGTTCCGACGGCATTTCCACCGGGGCCAGTTCCGGGATCGGCTCCATGCCCAGCGCATTGACCAGGATCTGTTCCACGTCGAGAATGGATACCAGGCGCCCGTCCGGCAGTTCGGTAATGGCGGTTATCAGGCCTTCATTGCCGGCCAGCATGCCTTGCGGCGGTTTGATCTTTTCCCAGTCCACGCGCACGATGCGGTCCACTTCATGCACCAGGAAACCCTGGGTGTGTTTGCTGTATTCGGTGACGATCATGGTCTGGCCGGTATCGTCCGGCACGTTGTCGAGGGACATGAATTGCGCCAGCGACAGCACCGGGATGATGTTGCCGCGCAAGGAGATCACGCCCAGCACGCCGTCCGGCATGTTCGGCGTTTTGGTGATGAAGGGCGTTTGCGACACCTCGCGCACCTTGAACACGTTGATGCCGAAATACTCTCCTGTCCCCAGCGTGAACAGGAGAATCTCCATCTTGTTGGAGCCGGCCAGCTTGGTGCGGGCGTCAACCGATTCGATCAGCGCGTTTTGAACTTGGGTCATCATGGTCGATCCTGGGAAATCAGTTCATCAGGCGGCGGGTAAGGATTTCGGCCAGCTTGGCCGGTTCGAACTTGGAAACGTATTCGTCCACGCCCACGGAGCGCCCCAATTCCTGGTTGGAGGCGCCGCTCAGCGACGAATGCATGATCACCGGGATGCCGGCGAAGCGGGGGTCGCTCTTGATGTTTTTGGTCAGGAGGTAGCCGTCCATTTCCGGCATTTCGACATCGGTCAGCACCAGCTGGACGAAGTGCTTTACCGGCAAATTGGCGGCATCGGCCCGGTTGGCGATTTGCAGCAGCTCTTCCCAGGCCTGCTTGCCGTTGGTGGCGCTGCGGTAGTTGATGTGCATGGCGTCCAGCGTGCGTTCGATCTGCTTGCGCGCCACCGCCGAATCGTCGGTGAAGAAAATGGTGCGTTCTTCCGGCAGCGGGACCAGGCTGGAGAAAATGATTTCGTGCTGGTCGGAATGGGTGGTTTCGGCGAGAATTTTTTCCACGTCCATGAGCATGACCAGGCGGCCATCGTCGAGCCGGGTCACGGCCGTCACCAGTCCGCCCATCTGCGCCAGGAGCATGTCGGGCGGCACCTTGATTTCAGACCAGTCCAGGCGCAGGATGGTGTCCACGCTCTCCACCAGGAAGCCTTGGGTGCGGGAGTTGTATTCGGTGACGATCATGATGTCGGGCTTGATGTCGGTCTCGATCCCGGCATACTTGATCAGGTCCACCACCGGCACCAGTACGCCGCGCAGGCTGACCATGCCTTCCACCGTGGGGGGCATGTCCGGCGCACGGGTGATTTCCGGCACGCGCATGACTTCGCGCACCTTGAAAACATTGATGCCGAAAGTTTCCTTGCGCCCGCTATTGCGGTCCGTTCCAAGGGTGAACAGCAGAATTTCCAGCTTGTTGGTGCCGGCGAGCTTGGTTCGGGCATCAATCCGTTTTAACAGTTCAGACATCTTGATTTGAGGCTCCGTTTCGGGATACAGGATACAGGATACAGGGACCATGGGCCAGGGGCCAGAACTGTATCCTGACGCCCGTATTCATTGGCCTGTCTCATGCCTTGAAGCGTCCGACGATATGGTTCAGTTTGCCGGCAAGCTGTTCCAGGTGGTGTGCGGCGGACGATGTTTCGTTGCTCGCCAGGCTGTTGGTTTCCGCCATTTGTGCGATGTGCTCGACATGTTGCGCAATTTCGTTGGCAACGGCGGTTTGCTCCCTCACCGACGAGGTGATGTTGTCGACGCCGTCAGTGGCGCTGGATACGGCGCTGTGAGCTTCCGAGAGCACTGTTGCAACGTTCTCCAGGAAGTCCTGGCTCGAGCGCAGGGAGTTCTGGCCGCGCGTGATGGCGCCTTCGACGCCAACCGACTGCGCGTTGAGCGTCTGGGTGACGGCGTCGATCTGGCTTGCCGACATGGCCGATTTCTCGGCCAGTTTCCTGACTTCGTCAGCCACCACGGCAAAGCCGCGCCCCTGTTCGCCCGCCCGTGCGGCCTCGATCGCGGCATTCAGGGCGAGCAGGTTGGTTTGGTCGGCGATGTCCCTGACCTGCCGGGTCATGCTGGTGATGGTGTTGGTGCTGTGCACGAATTCCGTCACCGCGCCGGCGATTTCTTCCACCGACGTTTCGACTTCGCTGATCTCGCCGATCAGTTCGGAGAGGCTGAGATTGCCTTTCTGGGTTTCTGTCACGCTGGCCTGGGCCATGTGGCGGACTTCTTCGGCATTTTCCGCCACCGAGGCCACGCTCACCGACATTTCTTCGACCGCGGCGGCCGTGCTGGCGGCGGCTTCGCTTTGTTGCCGGGAGTGCTGGGCAACGTTGTTCGCCGTGGCGGAAAGCTGGGTTGAAGCTTCCGCCAATTGTTCCGCGCTGGCATGAACATCTACGATGATTTCCTGGAAATTGCTGGCCAGCGCGTTGAAAGCCTGGGCGGCCTCGGCGATTTCGTCGCTGCCATGGATTGTCGCGCGCCGGGTCAGGTCGTTGTCCTGCTGCATCGAAACCATGGCCGAGCGCAATCCCGATATGGAGCGGGTAATCCCCCTGATGATGAAAAAGGCGACCAGTAGCGCGAACATGACGCCACCCGCGATGCCGGCGACCGTCAGGTTGCGGATGAGCGCATAGCGGTGGTTGGCGCGTTCGTTTTCGTCTTTCGCAGCGTCGACCAGCAACTGGAATAATTCGTTGCGCGTGGCGTTGGCGGCTTCGAAGCTGGGGTTGATGGCCTGCGTGGTCAGCCGCGCCGCGTCATCGTACTTGCCCGCCAGGAGGGCGTCGCGCGTCGGGATGAGTCCGCTGTCCAGGAGCACTTTGCGTTGTCCGGCATATTTGTCGGCCAGTTGCGCGGTTTTTTCATCCAGCTGCCTGGCGCGGAATTGCCGCCACAACCGGTCGATTTCCGTAATGTTTCGCGCCAGTCGGTCGGTGTGCTCGGAGACGGGGTGGTCATGCAGGCTGCTGGCGGGGTTGCGGGGGTCATGCTGCAGCGCGAGCAGGAGCTGAATGCGGTTGTCGGTCATTCGCTGGCCTATCTTGACCAGTTGCAGGGTTGGTTCCATTTCGTCTTTATAGGTATGTGACAGCGAGTCCTGGAACATGCTGACGACGAACATGCCGGTCGATCCGCTGCCGATCAATATGAGCGACATGATGCCGGTGAGGAGAATAAGGCGGGTGCGTATGGTGAGGCGGCTGAGCATGATCTGGACATTCCCTGTTGGCGTCGTGTTTTTTTGTGTTCCTTGTCGCTGGCAGTCTAAGGAACCCCCAGGCAATTGTAGTGGAATCCCCGATGGCTTGGAAAGGCGTTCGCGCATGAATGAGGACGATGCCCATCCGTTATATAATAAAACAAATAAACGCTCAGGAATCCCGCCTTGCCCGCAGCCATGAAATCCATCAGTCCGCAGGAGCTGGAACAGGCCTTCAGCCTCTTCAACGAGGCTTCCGCGCAACTCACGGGCGCTTACCAGGAGCTGCAGGGGCAGGTGGAGCGCCTGACCGGCGAACTGGCGCTGGCCAATGGCGAATTGCGCCGCCAGTATCTCGAGAAGGAAGCGCTGTCGCAACGCCTGGCGAATCTTCTGGCTGCGTTGCCGGCGGGCGTGGTGGTGGTGGATGGCGCGGGGGTGATCCGCGAAGCGAATGCGGCGGCCAACCGCATGCTGGGGGATCATCTGCTGCATGGGCAGTGGAGCCAGGTCGTTGCCCGCAGCCTGCGCCAGACGGCGACTTCCCACGAATGGGAAATGACGGCGGCGGATGAGTCGCTGCGCCGGCTGAACATTTCCGTTAGTCGATTGGCGGGTGATGGCGGCCAGATCATCCTGCTGCACGACGTGACCGAGGCCTATCAGATGGAACAGGCCTTGCAGCGCCACCAGCGCTTGTCCGCGATGGGAGAGATGGCGGCCGGGCTGGCGCACCAGTTGCGCACTCCGCTGGCGACGGCGCTGCTTTATGTCGCCAACCTGGCCAAGCCCGGCCTGGAGGAGGCGGAGCGCATGCGCTTTTCCGAAAAAGCCCTGGCGCGCTTGCGTCATCTGGAGCTGTTGATCCAGGATATGTTGTCGTTCGTCAGGGGGCAGGGCGGCGAGCGGGAAGCGGTTGCGGTGTCCGGCCTGCTGGCCGAGTTGCGCCAGATCATCGAGCCGCAGATGGCGCAGCAGGGGGTGCGGCTGGGCGTGGAGGACCGTAGTGACGGCTGCGTCTTGCGCGGGGATCGCAAGGCGCTGGCGGGCGCCATGGTGAATTTGCTGGAGAATGCGCTGCAGGCCAGCACTGCCGGCGGACAGGTGATGTTGCGGGCGGCGCTGGCAGACAGGGGCTGGCTGGCATTGACGGTGCGCGATGACGGGCGCGGTTTCGATGCGGCAATGGGAGAGAGGCTGTTCGAGCCGTTCTTCACGACCCGCACCGAAGGCACCGGTCTTGGCCTGGCGATCGTGCGCAGCGTGGCCGAGGCGCACGGTGGTACGGTCGAGGCGCATTCCGTGCCGGGCGAGGGCAGCGAGTTCGTGCTGCGTTTACCGATATTGAGTTCATGAAGTGAAAACCCTGCCGATTTTAATTGTTGAAGACGATCGCGACCTGCGCGAGGCACTATGCGACACGCTCGCGCTGTCCGGCTACGAGGCGCTCGGCGTGGCCGATGGACTCGCGGCGCTGGCCGAGCTGGAACGACGTACGGTGGGGCTGGTGGTGACGGATGTGCAGATGCAGCCGATGGACGGCCATGCCCTGCTGCGCGAAATCAAATCTGCATACCCCCGTTTGCCGGTTTTGCTGATGACCGCCTATGGCATGATAGACAAGGCGGTGGAGGCGATGCGTGCCGGGGCATGCAATTACCTCACCAAGCCGTTCGAGCCGGACCGCTTGCTGGCCGAGGTGGCGCGTTACATGTTGCCCGCGCCGGCGGAAGGGGCGAGCGAGGTGATCGCCGAGGACGCGCGCTCGCGCGAGCTGTTTGCCCTGGCGCAGCGGGTGGCTGGCACGGTTGCCACGGTCATGATTACCGGCGAGAGCGGCACCGGCAAGGAGGTGGTGGCGCATTATATCCATCGCCACTCGCCCCGTTCCCGCGGGCCTTTTGTGGCGATCAACTGTGCCGCTATCCCGGAAAATCTGCTCGAATCGACTCTGTTTGGCCACGAGAAAGGCGCATTCACCGGCGCGCAGCAGAGCCAGCCAGGCAAGTTCGAGCAGGCGCAGGGCGGCACCTTATTGCTGGATGAGGTATCGGAGATGCCGCTTGCGCTACAGGCGAAATTGCTGCGCGTGTTGCAGGAGCGCGAGGTGGAACGGGTCGGCGGACGCAAGGCCATCGCGCTGGACGTGCGCGTTCTGGCGACTTCCAACCGCGATCTCGAGGCCGAGGTGAAACGGGGCGGGTTCCGCGAGGATCTATACTACCGGCTCAACGTTTTTCCACTCGTCATGCCCGCCCTGCGCGAGCGCAAGGAGGATATCGTGCCGCTGGCGCGGCAATTCATCGGTCGTTTTGCCGCTAGCTTCGGGCGTGGCGCCATTTCCCTGTCGGGGGACGCGGCAAGGCAATTGACGCAATATGGCTGGCCGGGTAACATCAGGGAGCTGGAAAATGTCATACAGCGCGCCCTGATACTGGCGCCGGGCGATACGATAGAGGCGCCTCACCTGCATTTGCCCCAGGCGGCATTGGCGGCGGAAGGCCGTCCGCTGGACATGAAATCGCTCGAACGGACTCATATCCTGGCGGCGCTTGAGGCGGTGAATGGCTCGCGCAAGAAGGCGGCGCAACGCTTGGGAATGAGCGAGCGCACCTTGCGTTACAAGATGCAGCAGTACCGGGAAGAAAATGCTACTTCCGGGGTGTTGAAGGATGACTAAGGCATGGTTATTGCTTCAAAACTGAACCATAAACAGATGCCGGAGAGTATTTTGCCATGAACATACAGGGAATCGATCAACTCCTCAGCCAGATGCAGGCAACGGCCGCCGCCGCTGGCGGCAACGCGCAGGCGACGCGGAATGATACGGATTTTTCCTCTCTGCTCAAGTCGTCCATCGACCAGGTCAACAGCGCACAGCAGGAATCGAAAGACCTGGCGAGGAATTTCGAGTTGGGTAAAACCGATGCCAGCCTGCAGGAAGTCATGATTTCACTGCAGAAGGCCAACGTTTCCTTCCAGGCCATGGTGCAGGTGCGCAACAAGCTGGTTTCCGCGTATCAGGATGTCATGAACATGCAGGTATGAGGCGTCTGAGCAGCTCACCGGTTTTACCTTATTTTCTTCCCGTGCCGCTTTTTGCCGGGGTTAATCGACTCAGAGTTCATCAATGGCAGTAGCTGCCCAGGAAAATGCTTTTGGTGGAATGCTGGAAAGATTCGGCCAGTTGAGCAATCGGCGCAAACTCGGCCTGATGTTCGGTATCGCCGCCATCATTGCCCTGGTGGCCGGTTCCTGGATGTGGTCCCAGACGCCCGATTACCGGGTGCTCTACAGCAATCTTTCCGACCGCGATGGCGGCTCGGTCATCGCTTCCCTGCAGCAGATGAATGTCCCCTACAAGATGGCGGAGGGCGGCGGAGCCATTCTGGTGCCATCCAATCAGGTATACGAGATGCGCTTGCGCCTCGCCTCGCAGGGTTTGCCCAAGGGCGGCGTGGTGGGCTTCGAGCTGATGGATGGACAGAAGCTCGGCATGAGCCAGTTCCAGGAGCAGGTCAACTATCAGCGTGCGCTGGAGGGGGAAATCACCCGTTCCATCCAGTCGCTTTCCGCCGTGCAGGCAGCAAGGGTGCACCTTGCCATACCGAAGCCCTCGGTATTCGTCCGCGACCAGCAGAAACCCAGCGCCTCCGTTTTGCTCAGCCTTTATCCCGGCCGGACGCTCGACGCGGCCCAGGTCAGCGGCATCGTTCACCTCATTGCCAGCAGCGTGCCCGAATTGCCGGTGAAGAACGTGACGCTGGTGGACCAGAACGGCAACCTCCTGCTCGCGGCGGATGAAGGCGAGGCGGATGCGCATGCCGGGTTGGACCCGACGCAACTGGATTACCTGCACCAGGTGGAGCAGAGCTACGTCAAGCGCATTGAAGCCATTCTGACGCCACTCGTCGGGGTGGGTAACGTCAAGGCGCAGGTGGCGGCGGATCTTGATTTCGCCATGATCGAGCAAACCGCGGAAACCTATAAGCCCAACCCGGCGCCCAACGAGGCCGCGATCCGCAGCCAGCAGACCAGCGAAACGGTCGGGGATGCAGGGAAGCCGGCGAGCGGCGTGCCGGGCGCCATGTCGAACCAGCCGCCGGGCGCCGCGAGCGCACCGATTGCCGCAGCGGCCTCGCCGGCCGGTGGGACCGCCGCGGGTGCCGGCGCGAGCGGAGCGGGCGCGCACAAGGAGTCGACCGTAAACTTTGAAGTGGATAAAACCATCCAGCATGTCCGCCAGCCAGTGGGCGGCATCAAGCGCCTTTCGGTGGCGGTGGTGGTCAATAACCGCAAGGTGGGCACGGGCAAGAACGCCAAGGCCAAGCCGCTTTCCGCCGCGGAGCTCGCCCAGTTGCAAAACCTGGTCAAGGAGGCCATGGGCTACAACCAGGCGCGCGGGGACACGCTGAATCTGGTCAATGCCGCGTTCAGCGCCGGGGAGGAGGAAGTCGTTCCGCCCGTGCCGCTATGGAAGGATCCTGGCAATATTTCCCTGGCCAAGGAAGTCGCCAAGAACCTGCTGATCGCCGCTTTGCTGTTTTATCTTGTTTTCGGCGTGATTCGCCCGATTCTGCGCGACCTTGCCCAGCAGCCGCTCCATGTCATGCCTTCCCATGCCGGGGGAGGGGGCGAGGCGGGCGAGGAAATGGCGGAAATCTCGCCGCAAGCCGCTGCTCGCGCCGCGCAGTCGGCGGGATATGAGGAGAATCTCAGGGCCGCCAAGGAATTGGCGAAGCAGGATCCGCGCGTGGTCGCAAGCGTGGTCAAGGACTGGGTCGGGGGCGGAGAATGAGCGACGAAGGCCTGCTCAAAAGCGCGATTCTGCTCATGTCATTGGGCGAGGAAGAGGCGTCCGAAGTGTTCAAGTTCCTTGGCCCCAAGGAAGTGCAGAAGATTGGTTCGGCGATGGCTACGCTGAAAAACGTCAAGCGCGACCAGATCGAGGGGGTGCTCTCTGATTTTCGCCAGGAAGCGGAAGAAAAGACCACCCTGGGAATGGCCAATGACGATTATATTCGTTCCGTGCTGACCAAGGCGCTGGGCGGGGAACGGGCCGGACACCTGATCGACCGCATCCTGCAGGGTGGCGACACGGCCGGGATCGAGAGCCTGAAGTGGATGGACGGCGCCGCAGTGGCTGAACTGATCAAGAATGAGCATCCCCAGATCATCGCCACGATACTGGTGCACCTGGACCGTGACCAGGCCAGCGAAATCCTGAGTTTTTTTGCCGAGCGCCTGCGCAACGATGTCATCCTGCGCATTGCCACGCTGGACGGCATTCAGCCGACAGCGCTGAGAGAGCTCAATGACGTGCTGACCAACCTGCTGGCCGGCAACACCAATATCAAGAAAAGCGCCATGGGCGGGGTGCGCGCGGCTGCAGAGATACTCAATTTCATGGGTACGGCTAACGAAACTTCCGTGATCAACAGCATCCGCGATTATGACCCGGAACTGGCACAGGGCATCCAGGACGAAATGTTCGTGTTCGACAATCTGATGGATATTGACGACCGCTCGATCCAGTTGCTGTTGCGCGAAGTGCAGTCGGAATCCCTGATCCTGGCGCTCAAGGGCGCAACGCCGGAGTTGCGCGAGAAAATTTTCAAGAACATGTCGTCGCGCGCCGCTGAAATGCTGCGCGACGATCTGGAAGCCAAGGGTCCGGTCCGTCTTTCCGAGGTGGAGGCCGAACAGAAGGAAATTCTCAAGGTCGTGCGCCGCCTGGCGGATGAAGGGCAGATCGTGCTCGGAGGTAAGGGCGATGAGCAGATGGTCTGATTTTTCATGCTGTCTGACGGTCATGGCAAGAGCGCCATACCAGATCATGAAACTCGCCATGACCGTTTCCTTCATCCCTGGCCCCTCTCCCGGAGGGCAAGGGGAACGCTTGCCCCTTCTCCATCCGGGAGAAGCTTGGGATGAGGGAGGACGATGGGGACAGGGAAACGCTTCGCGTTGTTTCACGTTAAGCATGTATGTCTAAGATCGTCCCCAAGGAACAGCTAAGCGCCTACCAGCGCTGGGAAATGGACGCCTTCGATCAGACGCCCGTGGCGCTGCCGACCGCGGAAGGCATCGAGCAAATTCAGCGGCAGGCGCATCAGGAAGGCTACCAGGAAGGCCTGCAGCAGGGCCGGGAGCAGGGTTATCGCGAGGGCAGGGAACAGGCCCGGGAGGAAGCGCAGCGCTTGAACCAGTTGCTGGCCAAGGTGAGCGAAACACTGCGTCAACTGGACCAGGAAATGGCGCAGCAGATGCTGGAACTGGCGCTCGGCATCGCCCGGCAAATGTTGCGTCAGGCCTTGCCCGCGCTTCCCGAACTGCTGCTGCCCGTCGTGCGGGAGGCCATGAACAGCCTGCCTCAGGCCAATCAGCAGCCGCAACTGATTCTGCATCCGCAGGACGCGCAGCTGGTGCGCTCGCATCTTGATGCGGAACTGGCCCATGGCCACTGGCGCGTGGTGGAAGACAGTCAGATCACACCCGGCGGCTGCCGCCTCGAAACCGCGCAAAGCGAGCTCGATGCCACGCTGGAAAACCGCTGGAAGCGGGTGCTGGAGTCGCTTGGCCAGCGCGGAGAGTGGCTCGATTCATCAAGCCCGAAATGAACCTGATTCAGAACTGGCAAGCCTATCTGCATAATTGCCGGCAAGTGGTGGAGGCGACGCCGCCCTGGAGCGTGACGGGCCGCCTGACGCGCGTGACCGGACTGGTGATGGAGGCAGTGGGACTCAAGCTGGCGGTGGGGAGCGGCTGCATCGTGTCGCTGCCCGATGGGCATAATGTCGAGGCGGAAGTGGTAGGGTTCGCTGGCGAACGTTTGTTGTTGATGCCCTCCACCGATGTTTACGGCCTCACGCCTGGCGCGAAAGTTACGCCGGTACACGGCAGTGCGCTGCCAGCGCCGGGAATGTGCAGGAGCTTTATCCCGCACCGCCGTGCCGCGGATCGCGCCAAGCATGTCGCTGTCGGCGACAGGCTGCTGGGCAGGGTAATCGACGGGGCCGGACGCCCGCTCGACGAGCTGGGGCCGTTGCAGGCGGATCATGTCATGCCCTTGCAGAGCCGGCCCATCAATCCCCTCTCCCGGGCGCCGATTCGCCATGTGCTCGACGTGGGCGTGCGCGCCATCAATGCCTTGCTCACTGTTGGGCGAGGCCAGCGCATGGGCCTGTTTGCCGGCAGCGGTATCGGCAAGAGCGTGCTGCTGGGCATGATGGCGCGTTACACCAGCGCCGACGTGATCGTGGTGGGGCTGATCGGCGAACGCGGGCGCGAGGTCAAGGAGTTCATCGAAAACATTCTTGGCGCGGAAGGGCTGGCGCGCTCCGTGGTGGTGGCCGCGCCCGCCGACGCGCCACCCCTGCTGCGCTTGCATGGCGCAGCCTACGCCACTGCCATTGCCGAATATTTCCGCGACCAGGGCAGGCATGTCCTGCTGATCATGGACTCGCTCACGCGCTACGCCATGGCGCAGCGCGAAATTGCCCTGGCGATCGGCGAGCCGCCGGCCACCAAAGGCTATCCGCCATCGGTTTTCGCGAAACTGCCGCAACTGGTGGAGCGGGCAGGCAATGGCCGCGAACAGGGGGGGTCCATTACCGCGTTTTATACCATCCTTACCGAAGGCGATGACCAGCAAGACCCCATTGCCGACAGCGCCCGCGCCATTCTCGACGGACACGTGGTGCTGTCGCGCGCATTGGCGGATCAGGGACATTATCCTGCCATCGACATCGAGGCATCCATCAGCCGCGCCATGACCGAGCTGATCAGCCCGCAACAACTGGAATGGGTGCGTCGCTTCAAGATGCTGTATTCACGCTACCATCGCAGCCGCGACCTGCTCAGCGTAGGCGCCTACGTCAAGGGTGGCGATCCCTTGCTGGATGAGGCGATCGCGATGTATCCGCGCATCGAGGCTTTCCTGCAGCAGGGCATGAAGCAAAAGGTCGACGCGCAGGAGAGCGTGGCCCAGTTGGCCCGCCTGCTGGGCCAATAGCGACGCGGACAAGGCAGGATGACACGCAAATTCCCGATGCAACCCTTGCTGGACTTGTCCCGGAACCATGTCGATGCGGCTGCCCGGAATTTGCTGGCGCTCAAATTGCGCTGGCACGAAGCAGAAGAAAAGCTCGGGCAGCTTCTCGCGTATCGCGCAAGCTATCGGGACAGGTTGCACGATGCGGGGAGCGGCGGCGTTTCGGCGGCGGCACTGCGCGATTTCCACCTCTTCATGGCCAAGCTGGATGCGGCGATCAAGCTGCAGCAGGATGAAGTCGCGCGCTGCCAGACACGCTGGAATGCCGGTCAACAGGAATGGTTGCGGCAACGCGCCAGGGTCAGGGCTTTCGAAGTCCTGTCGGCGCGTCATCGGCGCGCCGAGGAGAGGCGCGAGCAAGGCGTGGAGCAGAAAGAGCAGGACGAATTTGCCAGCAAACAGAATCCGGGGCGCCGGACCGAGGGCGAGTGATATTGGCAGGCACGCATGTTGCTTCTTGTTTTCGGCAACTGGAACGAATACATGAAGAGGTGATGCATGCAAGCCGCGGTGATTGCGAAATTAACGCCCAGGACGCCTGTCGTGGCAGGACAGGGCGCGAGCGTTGCGAGCGATATGGCAGCAACGGAAGGAGTGGATTTCGCTGCGCTGATGGCGGCGCAGTTTCAGGGGAAAGGTACCGCCGCATTGCCCGCGGCCGGAATCGCAGCGGAACCGGTGGTGGTCGGGGATGGGCGGGATTTAAAGACTGACGCCATGCCTGATGCGCAGACCGTGGCCACGGACCCGGCATTGCAGGCAATGACGCTGATGCCGGCTTTTGTTCCCGCCCCGCAATCCATACAGCAGGCGGCGTCCGGGATTAGGCCGGACTCCTCCGCTGCGCCCTTGCCTGGCGCGTCTTCTGGAGAACGTCTGGTCGCCGGGCTTGCCAGCCAGGCGAATGGCGGATTGGCGTCGGCCAGCGACATGGCGCCGATGCTGGCAAAAGAGGGGGCGGCAGAATTTGCCGTGGACGGCAAATCGTTGCCGTCAGGCGACTTGAAGGATGGCGCGACGAAACTTGCCGAGGGGGTCAAATTGCCAGTTTCCCCGCTCGATGCGCGCGGCACGACCGATGCCGCAGCTGCCGTGTCCGTGGTGATGAACGCCAGCCAGGCGTCAGCCGCCAAGGAGGTCAAACTTCCGGTCGGGCGCGTTGACGTGCCAGTCAGCGCTGCTGGCTGGGGCGACGCCGTGGGGCAAAAGCTGGTCTGGATGGCCGGCCAGCAACAGCAGGTGGCTGAATTGCACCTCAACCCGCCGCACCTTGGCCCCATGGAGGTGCGCCTCACCATCAATAACAACGATCAGGTTTCTGCCCTTTTTGTTTCGCATCAACCCGCTGTGCGGGAGGCAATCGAGGCCGCCATGCCGCGTTTGCGTGAAATGTTCGCCGACAGCGGGATGATGCTGGGCAATGCCACGGTGAGTTCCGATTCGTTGCCGCAGCAGCAGAATGGCGGACAGGATTGGCGCGCCGGATCATCGCAGCCACGTTCGGACTTTCCGCTTGTGGATGGGTATCCCCTCCCGGCGGCGACGCACGGCATCATGTCATTGGGCGATGGCGGGAGCGGGATGGTCGACTTGTTTGCCTGAGTATTTTTTATTCGCCCCGTCCCGAGCAGTCGTTGCTTTTTTGCAACATAAATAAGATGGGCGCATCAGATTCATTCATCCTGGCCATGCATCGTTCCTTCCGGAAGATCTTTGCCTGTCTTGCCGCAGTTTTCATAACAGACTGAAAATACAACATAAATAATTCACCTGCCGGGCAATGGGGCAGCGCGCTTACGGCTCACCCGTTTGCCGGGCGCCATGGATTCTGATGTCGCACGCCAGTCCAGTTGTTAAAGCACATAAATTATCAACCGAAACCACTTGTTTTTTATATCATTCCGGTTTATAAGTTCGACCAACGCTGGTAAATCCCGTTTTGCTGGAGCGGGCAGAATGAACAAGAGGGGCGACAATGGCCAAGGACAAAGGTAAACCGGCTGCCGAGGCGGCTGAAGCAGCGCCAAGGAAAGGCAAGGGAAAACTGCTGATCATCATCGTTGCCGCAGTCGTCTTGCTGGGCGGCGGGGGCGGGGCTGCCTGGTATTTTCTGCATGGCAAGAAAGAGGGCGGCGAGGCGACGGCCAAGCATGAAGATCCGGCCAAGCCGCCGGTTTTCGTCAAACTCGAGGCATTTACCGTCAATCTCACTGCCGATGGCGAAGATCACTACCTGCAAACCGACATCGAGCTGAAGGTGTCCGATGCCAAGGTGTCCGACCAGGTCAAGGAGCATATGCCCGAGATCCGCAATAATGTTTTGCTGCTGCTTTCGAGCAAGACGGCCGGCGCCTTGTCGACCATGGAAGGCAAGCAGAAACTGAGCGACGAAATAAAGGAACAGGTCAACAAGGTATTGCATGTCAAGGATGCGGATGGCGTGTCCGGGGTGTTTTTTACGTCTTTCGTGATTCAGTAGCAGACTGGGCTTAACCTACTGGAATAGCGGAAAATGGCTGACGACATACTCTCACAAGACGAAGTCGACGCCCTGCTCAAGGGCGTCACGGGCGAGTCCGAGGAGGAGGCGGGAAGCGAGGAGGTCGCTGGCGTCCGTCCCTATAACATCGCCAAGCAGGAGCGCATCGTGCGCGGGCGCATGCCCGGGCTGGAGCTTATCAACGAGCGTTTTGCCCGCCTGCTGCGCATCGGGCTGTTCAACTTCGTCAGGCGCACCGCGGAGATTTCCGTCGGCCCGGTGCGAGTGATGAAATACAGCGAATTCATCCGCAATCTGGTTGTGCCAACCAACCTCAATCTGGTCCATATAAAACCCTTGCGCGGCACGTCGCTGTTCATTTTCGACCCCAACCTGGTATTCCTGGTGGTGGACAACCTGTTCGGCGGCGATGGACGTTTCCATATGCGGGTGGAGGGTCGCGATTTCACGCCTACCGAGCAGCGCATCATCCAGAACATGCTCAACGTGGTTTTCGAGGAAATGCAGAAATGCTGGCATCCGATCTATCCCGTCGAGTTCGAATATGTGCGTTCGGAAATGAACACCCAGTTCGCCAACATTGCCACCCCCAGCGAAGTGGTGGTGGTAACGACGTTCAACATCGAACTGGGCTCGGGTGGCGGCGACTTTCACGTGTGTTTGCCCTATGCTATGATCGAGCCGATCAGGGATCTGCTCTACAGCAGCATGCAGGGCGAGCGTCTGGAAGTGGACGAACGCTGGACTAAATTGCTGACCAAACAGATACAGGTGGCCGAAGTGAATCTGGTTGCGAATTTGGGTGAGACGCCGGTGACGCTGGGGCAGATTCTGAACATGCAGGTGGGGGATGTGATCTCCCTGGACATTCCCGAAGCCATCGTGGCCGAAGTGGATGGCGTGCCGGTGCTGGAATGCAAATATGGCGTATTGAATGGCCAATATGCCCTGAAAGTGAACAAGATACTGACTACCTCAGAACCCGAATCCTTCCCGGAGCGCCGTGATGGCTGAAGAAGAAAGCCAGGTTAGCGGCGACGACTGGGCCGCCGCGATGGCCGAGCAGGCCGAAGCGCCAGCCTCTTCCGCCGAGGATGACTGGGCCGCGGCAATGGCCGAGCAGGGCGCGGCCGACGCCGCAGCATCGACCCCTCCGCCCCAGGCCGCCACGAAGCCGGTTCTGGAACAGTTTTCCGCCACGGGCCAGTCCGGCGTGGTCAACAACCTCGACATGATTCTGGATATTCCGGTCAACCTGACGGTGGAACTGGGGCGCACCAAGATCGCCATTCGCAGCCTGCTCCAGCTTGCCCAAGGCTCGGTGGTGGAACTCGACGGCCTGGCCGGCGAGCCGATGAATGTGCTGGTCAACGGCTGCCTGATTGCCCAGGGCGAGGTCGTCGTGGTGAACGATAAATTCGGTATCCGCCTCACTGACGTTATTTCCCCCGCCGAACGCATCCGCAAGCTCAACCGATGAACGCAATACGGCTCGTGCCCGCCGGGGCGCTGCTTGTTTTTGTCGCCACCTCCGTCTTTGCCGCGCCGGCCCAGGTTTCTCCTGCCCTGCCTTCCTCGCCGGTTCCCATCGGTGGCGTGCTGCAGGTATTGTTTGGCCTTGCAGTAGTGCTGGGCACGGTCGCGGGGGCGGCATGGCTGCTCAAGCGCCTTGCGCCCGGGCAGACCTCCGCCGGCGGCGCCATCAGGCTGATCGGCGGCATCGCGGTCGGTCCCAAGGAGCGTGTCGTCGTCGTGGAGGTGGGAGATACCTGGCTGGTGGTAGGCGTCGCACCGGGTCAGGTGAGCGCATTGCACAACATGCCGCGACTCGATGCCTTTCCGCGCGATGTCAAGCCGGTTGCGGATGACCAGCGTTTTGCCGCCTGGCTCAAGGATGTCATGAAACGGCGCGGCATGAGCGAGGGGAAGCCATGACGAACGCCCGGCACCGCTCTCTGCGCAAATTGATTGTTGCGGCTGCATGGCCGGCATTGCTGCTGCTGCCGCATGCCGTGTTTGCGGCCGATGCCGGCTTTCCGGCGATTACCAGTTCGCCCTCGCCGGGTGGTGGCCAGACCTACACCCTCAGCATCCAGACACTGCTGTTCCTTACGGCGCTCACCTTTCTGCCGGCGATCCTGCTGATGATGACCGCATTTACCCGCATCGTCATCGTGCTCTCGCTGCTGCGCCAAGCGCTGGGCACCATGCAGTCGCCGCCCAACCAGGTGATCGTGGGGATGTCGCTGTTTCTGACCTTCTTCGTCATGGCGCCAGTGTTCGACAAGATTTATACCGATGCCTACCTCCCTTATGACCAGAAAAAGATCGAGTTCACGGCTGCGCTGGAGAAGGGCGCCGAACCCCTCAAGGCCTTCATGTTGCGGCAGACGCGGCAGGAAGACCTGGCGCTGTTCGTGAAGCTGTCCAACAGCAAGCCGTTGATCGGGCCGGAGGCGGTGCCTTTGAAGGTCCTGGTCCCCGCCTATGTCACCAGCGAGCTCAAGACCGCCTTCCAGATAGGTTTCATGGTGTTTATCCCGTTTCTCGTCATCGACATGGTAGTCGCGAGCGTACTGATGTCGATGGGTATGATGATGCTGTCGCCGGTGATGATCTCCCTTCCTTTCAAGCTGATGCTGTTCGTGCTGGTGGACGGCTGGGCGCTCATCATGACGTCGTTGGTGCAGAGTTTCTACATATGACCCCGGAAACCGTCATGGCCATCGGCCGCCAGGCGCTTGAGCTGACGATCATGGTTTCAGCGCCGATGCTGCTGGCCGCGCTGGCAACCGGTCTGCTGGTGAGCATTTTCCAGGCCGCGACGCAGATCAACGAAATGACGCTTTCCTTTATTCCCAAACTGCTGGTTATGTTTCTGGCGATGGTACTGGCTGGCCCATGGATGCTCAGCATGATGGTCGATTACATGCGCCAGCTTTTTACCAGCATCCCCAGCCTGATCAGTTAGAGTTATCCGGGCATGCTGACCGTCACATCCGCCCAACTCGGTGCCTGGCTGGCCGCTTTCCTGTGGCCGCTGTTCCGCATCGGGGCGCTGATTGCCAGTTCGCCCATCTTCGGCAATCCAAGTTTTCCGCGGCTGGCAAAAATCGGCCTGGCAGTGGCGGTTACTCTGGTGGTGGCGCCAACCCTGGGCGAGATGCCGCAGGTGGACCCCGGCTCCGCCGCGGGTCTGCTGATCCTGGCGCAGCAAATAATGATCGGCGTGGCTATGGGGTTGACGATACGGGTCGTTTTTGTCGCGGTGGAGATGGCGGGCAATCTCATCGGCCTGCAAATGGGCCTCGGATTCGCGACTTTCTTCGATCCGGTAAATTCGGCACAGGTGCCGGTGGTGGCGCAGTTTCTCGGGCTGCTTTTCACGCTGGTATTTCTGGCGCTGAACGGCCATTTGCTGATGATCGAAATCTTGGTGGACAGTTTCCAGGCTTTTCCCCTTTCCGCCCGGCCGCCGTCAGCCCAAGGCTGGAAAATGGTGGCGGACTGGGGCGGCGAGATATTCCGTTCGGGTTTGCTGCTGTCCCTGCCCATGATCGCCGCCCTGCTGATCGCCAACCTCTCGATCGGCATCATGACCCGTGCCGCCCCGCAACTGAATATTTTTGCCGTTGGTTTTCCGATTACGCTGGCCGCCGGCTTCGTCGTGCTGTTCGTGACGCTGCCTTACATGGCGCCCCTGTTTGAGCGCATGACGCACGATGGTCTGCAAATGATGATGCAGGTGGCGCGGGTGGCGCGCCCCGCGATACCCTGACTGATGCCGGATATGACTGAATACCTGAGCGAACCCATTGCCCGAATGGTCTGGGAAGAAAAATACCGCTATCGCGCCGACGGGGCGACAGGCGACGCCACCATCGAGGATACCTGGCGCCGTGTCGCCCATGCCCTGGCCGCGGTGGAGGAACCGCAGCATGCCGGGCACTGGGAGGAACAGTTTTACGCCCTGTTGCAGGATTTCAAGTTTCTCCCCGGCGGGCGCATTCAGGCCGGAGCGGGAACCCGGCATCACATCACCCTTTTCAACTGCTTCGTGATGGGCACGATAGAGGATTCCATCGCGGGTATTTTCGATGCGCTCAAGGAGAGCGCGCTGACCATGCAACAGGGTGGCGGCATCGGGCTGGATTTTTCCACCCTGCGGCCACAGGGAGCAACGGCGCGCGGCGTCGGTGTCGCGGCAAGCGGGCCGCTGTCCTTCATGCATATCTGGGACAGCATGTGCGCCACCATTCTTTCCACCGGCGCACGGCGCGGCGCCATGATGGCGACGCTGCGCTGCGACCACCCCGACATCGAAGCCTTTGTCGAGGCCAAGCGCGATCCCCATGCCTTGCGCCATTTCAACCTGTCGGTGCTGGTCAGCGACGACCTGATGGAAGCCGTGGCGCGCGACGCACAATGGCCGCTGGTTTTCCCTCTCGGGCCGGAAGAGCCGACCTCCGGAGAGATTGTCCAGCGTCGCTGGTCAGGCATGGCAACGCCACAGCCCTGCCGTGTGGTGAGAAAGACCGGGGCGCGCGCATTGTGGCAAAAGATCATGGCTGCGGCGTATGAATATGCCGAGCCTGGCGTGATTTTCATCGACCGCGTTAATCGATGCAACAATCTCTGGTACCGCGAACACATCAGTGCCACCAATCCATGCGGGGAAATTCCCCTGCCGCCTTATGGCGCCTGCGACCTGGGCTCCCTCAACCTGACCCGTTTCGTGCGCGATCCTTTCGCGTCATCGGCAAGGCTGGACCTGGATGGCATCGGCGCCGCGGCGAGCATTGCCACGCGCATGCTGGATAACGTCTACGGGATTTCGCATTTCCCGCTGGTCAAGCAGGCCGAGGCCGCCAGCGCCTCGCGCCGCCTGGGCCTTGGCCTTACCGGGCTGGCCGACGCCCTGGTCATGCTGGGTATCCCCTATGGCAGCGCGGAATCATTCCGCCTCGCAGGGGAAGTCATGGCGCGCATCTCCCAAGCGGCCTATCGTGCCTCCATCTCGCTGGCGCAGGAAAAGGGTGTGTTCCCCCTGTTCGACCAGGAAAAATATTTGCAGGGCGAATTTGTGCGCGCCCTGCCCGAAGATATCCAGCAAGGCATCCGTCGTCACGGCATACGCAACAGCCATCTCAACGCCATTGCGCCGACCGGAACGATCAGCCTGCTGGCCGGAAATGTTTCCAGCGGACTGGAGCCGGTGTACGACTGGCGTTATCGGCGCAGCGTAAGGGCCGCGGACGGGCGCATCTCCACATTCGAAGCACGGGACCATGCCTATGCGCTTTATCGGGCCCTTTATGGCGAACAGGCCCCCCTCACGCCCGCCTTCGTGACCGCCGCCGGCCTGCCGCCGGCAGCCCATCTCGGCATGCAGGCCGCACTGCAGGCCCACGTGGATAACGCCATCTCAAAGACCATCAACGTTGCTGAAGAAGCGAGTTTTTCCGACTTCAGCGGAATATACCGGCTCGCCTATGAACAAGGCCTGAAAGGCTGTACCGTGTTTCGCCCCAATGCCGTCACGGGGCAAGTGCTGATGGCAGGCGACGAGCATGCCCCGGATCGCCAGTGCTGTTCCATCGAACGCGAAGCCGATTGACTGCTGCGTGCAGGGGCAGCGGCGTACACGGCAAGGCTGGCGGTTTCAAGCACGGATTTTCCGGAATCGCGCTGCGGGCTTGACAGCACCCCTATAATCCTAGGAGCCTGTCGGACTTGAAGGAAATCGGCTGCAAATCCGCCTGGGCGGTCCATATTTCACCGTTTTTTTGGTCAATAGAATAACTATTGACCTGCAAAACCGGCAAAATCTGTCCTCGCCCAGCCGAATTTTGCGAGCAGCCGCTGCGCGGCTTGCCTGCTAAAATCGTTGCGCTTCGATTCTTCAAGTCCGACAGGCTCCTAGAAACCGCAGTTGACCGCTTACCATGAGGTATAGAGTTTTGGTTCTAAACAACAACTTTTGTCGCAATTTTACGCTCACCCGTTTGGTGAGGGCGCTACGGGCCGGATTGCACGGTTTTTTGGGCGCATGGCGGCGTTGCAACGCCTTGGAATGGAATAAGCATTCCGCGTCGTTGCGCCTTGCCCTGCGCCCAAAAAACCGTGCAATCCAGCCTGTCCAACTGAGGCTCCTAGGATAATAGATTTTTCCAAGAATCTGTCCCCGCCCCATGTCCATACTTGCCTGGATCATTCTTTCAAGCCTGCTCGGCGGCGCATTGAGCGTTTCCGCCGCCGCGCTGTTTGCCTTTTCCGCACGGGCTTCCATGGTGCCGCTGCTGGTGAGCTATGCCATCGGCGCCTTGCTGGGCGCTGTGTTTCTCGAAATCCTGCCGCATGCGTTCGAACTGAACCATGATGCGCACAACATGGCGGGCACGGTGCTGTTCGGCATCCTGCTGTTCTTCACCCTGGAAAAGCTGGTGCTGTGGCGCCATTGCCACCATACCGACGAGTGCGAGGTGCATGGCGTCCACGCGGGGCATACCGATCACGGGCGCAGCGGCATGATGATCATGGTGGGGGATACCTTTCACAACTTTGTCGACGGTATTCTGATCGCCGCGGCATTTCTGGTGGACGTGCAGGTGGGAGCGGTGACTTCGCTGGCCATCATTGCGCACGAAATTCCCCAGGAAGTCGGCGATTTCCTCATTCTGCTGCATTCCGGCTATACCAAGCGCCAGGCGCTCACCTTCAATCTGCTGTCGAGCCTGGCCACCTTGCTGGGCGGCGTGCTGGCTTATATCGGCCTGCAGTCGCTGCAGGGACTGGTGCCTTATATTCTCGGCGTGGCGGCGGCGAGCATGATTTACGTGGCGGTGGCGGACCTGATTCCGGGGCTGCACAAGCGTCCGGAAATCCGGGCAACGTTGCAGCAGGTCACGCTAATCGTCCTGGGCATCGCTTCCATCTGGCTGACCGAGAAGCTGCTCGGCGGCCTTGCGTGAGCGTCTGCGCTGCGGCGTGCCGACCAGCCACAGAAACAGTGCCAGCGGTGCCACGCCGTACCAGAAGAAAGTCAGCAGGCCGGCGGTGAAGCTGGTTTCGGTGAGGGACATCATCAATACGACGTAGCCCCAGGCGATGGCGACGATGTACATCTAACTCTCCCCCAACACGATCTGCCATAGCTGGCGTACCGATGCGACGAAAGGGGCCGCCTGCGCCGGCGCGATGCGGGCATGGGCGGCGCCTTGCAGGCGTACCTCGTGCTGCCACTGGCGGAAGTGGCGGTAGGCGTCGCGCGAAGCTTGCGCCAGGTTCGCAGGAATCAGGCCCAGTTCCGCGGCGAGTTTGAGCAGCGCCAGGTTGCCGACGTTGCGCGTGAGTTCGGGGTGCGCATGGGCATGGGCCAGCACCAGGTATTGCACTGCGAATTCCACGTCGATGATGCCGCCGCGGTCGTGCTTGAGGTCGAACTGGCCGCTGGGGTTGGGATGGGCGTCGAGCATTTTCTGGCGCATTGCCAGGACTTCCTTTTTCAGCGCGAGCGGGTCGCGTGGCTGCGCCAGCACCTGCTGGCGGATGCGCTCGAAACTGGCGCCGATTTCGGCATTGCCGGCGCAGTAGCGCGCCCGGGTCAATGCCTGATGTTCCCAGACCCAGGCCTGGGTTTGCTGGTAATGCTCGAAGGCTTCGAGCGTGCTCACCAGCAGGCCGCTGGCGCCGTTGGGACGCAGGCGCAGGTCGGTGTCGTAGAGCATGCCGGCGGAGGTCAGGCTGGTGAGCCAGGTGTTGATGCGCTGGCCGAGCCGGGCGTAGATCTCTCCGGCTTCCTCGGCAGCGTCGTCGTAGAGAAAGATGATGTCGAGGTCCGAGGCGTAGCCCAGTTCCTTGCCGCCCAGTTTGCCGTAGCCGATGATGGCGAAGCGCGGCTCCTCGCGGTGCCTGATGCGCAGCCCTTGCCAGCACAGGCGCAGGGTTTCGTCCAGGATCAGGTCGGCCAGGTCGCTCAGGTGGTCGCTGAGTTTTTCCAGCGGCAAAATACCGGCCAGATCCTGCGCCACCAGGCGGAATACCTGGGCTTGTTTGAAATGGCGCAGGATGTCCATCTGCCGCTCGGTATCGCCGTTTGTCGCGTCCAGCGACTGGCGCAGTTCGGCGCGCGATTTGTTGCTGTCTGGCGGGCTATGGAGGCTGCGGGTGTCGAGCAGCTCATCCAGCAGCACCGGGTGCTGGGTGAGGTAGTCGGATACCCACGGGCTGGCGCTGCACAGCCTGGCCACCTGGCTCAGGGTTTGCGGATATTCCAGCAGCAGGGCGAGGTAGGCGGCGCGGCGGCTGATGTTTTCCAGCAGCCTGAGGATGCGTTCCAGCGTTTCGTCAGGATTGGGGAAACCGGCGGCAACCTGGATCAGCGGCGGCAGCAGGGCATCGAAGCGGGCGCGGCTGGTTTCCGGCAATTGCGCGTAGCGGTTGCCCTGGCGCATGCGGGTGAGGCGTTGCCAGGTATCTTCACCGTTTTTGTAACCGAGTTCCCGCAACTGTCTGACGGCTTCGTCATCGGCGAGGTGGCCCTGCCATAGCGTGCTCAGCGGATGGCTTTGCTGCTGGCTTTGCGGCGCGGCGAACACCTGCTCGAAATGGCGCGTCACCTTGTGGCGATGCGCGTTGAGCGCGGCGTGGAAGTCATCCCAGTTGGCGAAATGCATGGCCTCGGCAATCAGCTGGCGATCGCCGTCATTGCCCGGCAATGTCTGGGTTTGCGCATCTTCCAGGTACTGCAGGCGGTGCTCCAGGTTGCGCAGGAAAAAATACGCTGCGCGCAGTTCCGCAACGGCTTGCGGCTGCATCAGTTCGCGCTGCGCGATGAGGTTCATGGCTTGCAGCGTGGAGCGCGTCTGCAGCGCCGGCTCCTTGCCGCCGCGGATGAGCTGGAACACCTGGGTGATGAATTCGATCTCGCGGATGCCGCCGGGGCCGAGCTTGATGTTGTCGTCGAGTTCGCGCCGCCGCACTTCGTGGCGAATTTGCGCATGCAGTTCTCGCAGCGAGGAAAATGCGCCGAAATCCAGGTACTTGCGGAATACGAAGGGGCGCAGCATGTCCGCCAGTTCCCGGTATCGGCTGCCGCACAGCGGGCGCCCCTTGATCCAGGCATAGCGTTCCCATTCGCGCCCCTGGGTCAGGTAATAGCTCTCGAACATGGCGAAGCTGCTGGCGAGGGGGCCGGCGTCGCCATAGGGACGCAGCCGCATGTCGACGCGGAACACGAAGCCATCCGGGGTGTTCTCGCCGATCGCGGCGATGAGTTTCTTGCCCAGCAGGATGAAGTATTCGTGGTTGCTGACTATCCGCGGACCGCTGGTTTCGCCTTCTTCCGGGTAGGCGAAGATCAGGTCGATGTCGGAGGAAACATTCAGTTCGCCGCCTCCCAGCTTGCCCATGCCCACCACGATCAGATCCTGCGGCGTCCCGCTTTCCTCGCCGAGGGGTTGGCCATATTGCGCCGAGAGCCAGGCAGCCAAATGTTTCAGCGCAAAGGTGACGGTTATTTCAGCCAGTTCCGAGGCGTTGCCCATCACCTCCTGGAGGTCGGCCAGGCCGGCCAGGTCGCGCACGATGAGGCGCAACATGACGCGCTTGCGCAAGCTGCGCAAGGCTGTCTTGAGCGTGGCCTCATCGTCGATGGCGGTGCTGGCGAGCGCGTCCTGCATGGCCTGCGCGTTCCACGGCGTGTGCAACCGGGCGCGCAGTTCTTCCAGCAGCAAGGGGTTGCCTTGCACCAGACGCTGGGCATAGCGGCTATGGCGTAGCGCGGATTCGATCAGGGCTTGTGCGGAAGCGGCTTGTGGCATGGTCATGTTGTTTGGCAGTGTGGAAAGTGGCGGCGGAAAGCGATATTATCAGCAGTTATTGTATCCCCTTGGCGGCGTGAGGAGTGAGGGGGAGGAGTGAGGAGTAAAACCGGTGGCGGTGCCGTTTTGACTTTTTTCTCACCTTTCGCTTTAACCCTCACTTAACAACGAGACTAAATAATACTGCGGAGAACAGCACCATGGCGTCGATCGAATCAATACTGAATGAAACCCGTCTTTTCCCCCCGAGCGATGCTTTCCGGGCCCAGGCCAATGTATCGGGGATCGAAGCTTACCGCGCCCTGTGCGCGCAGGCCGAGCAGGATTATGAAGGTTTCTGGGGCGCACATGCGCGCGAAAACCTGGTGTGGCACAAGCCGTTCAACCAGGTGCTGGATGAAAGCGATGCACCGTTCTATCGCTGGTTCCACGACGGCGAAATGAACGTCTCCTACAATTGCCTCGATAAACACCTGGCAACCCGCGGCGACAAAACCGCCATCATTTTCGAGGCGGACGATGGCACGGTGAGCAAGGTCAGCTACCAGGAGTTGCACCAGCGCGTGTGCCAGTTCGCCAACGGACTAAAATCGCTCGGGATCGGCAAGGGCGACCGCGTCGTCATCTACCTGCCAATGTCGGTCGAGGCGGTGGTGGCGATGCAGGCCTGCGCCCGTATCGGCGCCATCCATTCCGTGGTGTTCGGCGGTTTCTCCGCCAAGAGCCTGCACGAGCGCATCATCGACGCCGGCGCCAGGGCGGTGATTACCGCCGACGAAGGCATGCGCGGCGGCAAGGCGATCCCGCTCAAGTCAGCGGTGGATGAGGCGCTCGAACTCGGCGGTTGCGAGTGCATCGAGAAAGTGGTGGTATATCGCCGCAGCGGCGGCGCGGTCCAGTGGGATGCGCAGCGCGACCTGTGGTGGCATGACCTGGTACAGAATCAGGCGCATGTCTGCGAACCCGCCTGGGTCAATGCGGAAGACCCGCTCTTCATCCTTTACACCTCCGGTTCTACCGGCAAACCCAAGGGCGTGCAGCATGCCAGCGCCGGCTTTCTGCTCGGCGCCATGTTGTCGATGAAATGGGTGTTCGACTACAAGCCGACAGACGTGTTCTGGTGCACCGCCGATGTGGGCTGGATTACCGGCCATACCTACGTTGCCTACGGCCCGCTGGCCATGGGGGCGACCGAAGTCATTTTCGAGGGCATTCCGACCTACCCCGATGCCGGCCGTTTCTGGAAAGTGATCCAGGACCACAAGGTCACGACCTTCTACACCGCACCGACCGCGATCCGCTCCCTCATCAAGCTGGGCAGCGACCTGCCCGGCAAATACGACTTGTCCTCGCTGCGCCTGCTGGGCACGGTGGGCGAGCCGATCAACCCGGAAGCCTGGATGTGGTACCACGAGGTGGTGGGCCAGAGCCGCTGCCCGATCGTCGATACCTGGTGGCAGACCGAGACCGGCAGCCACATGATCGCCCCCTTGCCCGGCGCCATTGCCACCAAGCCGGGTTCTTGCACCTTGCCGCTGCCTGGCATCATGGCCGACATCGTGGACGAAGTGGGACATCCAGTGGAGAAAGGACACGGCGGCTTCCTGGTCATCAAGCGTCCGTTTCCTTCTCAACTCAGAACCCTGTGGGGCGACCCGGAACGTTTCAGGAAGACCTATTTTCCCGAGGAGCTGGGCGGCAAGTATTACCTCGCCGGGGATTCCTCGCACCGCGACGACGATGGCTATTACTGGATCATGGGGCGCATCGACGACGTGCTCAATGTCTCCGGGCACCGCCTCGGCACCATGGAAATCGAGTCTGCGCTGGTGGCCAACCCGCTGGTGGCGGAAGCCGCGGTGGTGGGCAAGCCGCATGAGATCAAGGGCGAGGCGGTGGTGGCCTATGTGGTGCTGAAAGGGACGCGCCCCGTGGGCGAGGAGGCAAAGAAGATTGCCACCGAACTGCGCGACTGGGTGGGCCGCGAAATCGGCCCGATCGCCAAGCCGGACGAGATCCGCTTCGGCGACAACCTGCCCAAGACCCGTTCCGGCAAGATCATGCGGCGCTTGTTGCGCGCCATCGCCAAGGGCGAGGAAATCACCTCCGACACGTCCACCCTGGAAAACCCGGCGATCCTGGAACAGCTCAAGGAAGCCGTGAAATAGGGGAGAATCCGTTGAAGACGGCTGCCACATGAAAAAATCGTAATGAACCAGGGATAGCCCGGTAGCGCGTATAATCGAACCGCGGCATGGCTTGCATGCCGCGGTTTTTCTTTTCCTGATTGTCCATGCTCAAAACCTCTGCCCGCTGGCTGCACCGTTTTCTCATTTCGGCACTGGTCTTCGCCGGGCTGCTGTTCGCGGCAATCGTGCTCAGCCTGCGCTACTGGCTGCTGCCCCATATCGCCGAATATCGCGATACCATCGCGGCCTCCATTTCTCAGGCGGCAGGACAGCGCGTGACCATCGGCACCATCGGCGCCGGCTGGGACGGCTTGCGGCCGCATCTCAGCCTGCGCGAGGTTCAGGTTTACGATCGGGCGGGCATGCCGGCGCTGTCCTTTGCGCATATAGAGAGCACACTGGCGTGGTTGAGCCTTGCCCTGGGCGAGGTCCGGCTTCATTCGCTGGAAATCGATCAGCCCAATCTGGCCGTACGCCGCACTGTCAAGGGAGAGGTGTACGTGGGTGGCGTGTGGATCAATCAACCCGACACGAAAAGCGGGTTTGCCGACTGGGTGTTGCGCCAGCACCGCGTGATCGTGCGCGGCGCGACCCTGACCTGGCAGGACGACATGCGGCATGCGCCGCTGCTGGAATTGCGCAACGCCCACCTGCGCCTGGAAAACCGCGGTCAGCGCCACCGCTTCGGCCTGCGCGCGGAGCCGCCGCAGGCGTTGGCCTTGCCGCTGGATGTTCGCGGCGACCTCAAAGGCAGCGCCTTGCGTGATTTTTCCAGCTGGTCCGGCACGCTGTACGCGCGTCTCGATTACATCGATATCGCGGCCTGGCGCAGCTGGCTCGACTTGCCGTTCCAACTGCAGCGCGGCAGCGGCGGGGTGAGGGCGTGGCTGAGCATCGGCAACAGGCAGTTGCGCGGCATTACCGCGGATGTGCGGCTCAATGATGTTTTAACCCGTCTTAAGCCGGAATTGCCCCAATTGGACATGCAATATGTCAATGGCCGATTGGGTTGGCGCGACCTGAATCCGGGCATCGCGTTCCAGGCCAGCAAATTCGGCTTCGGCATCCGCGAGGGTCTGCATTTTGGCCCGACCAGCGCGCGCCTCACGATACTGCCGGCAAGCGGCAAGAAACCTGCCGCAGGCGAGCTTGAAGTGGATGAACTGCCATTCGCGCCGTTGCTGGAGCTGTCTGCCTACCTGCCGCTGGACGGCGGCGTGCGCGAAAAATTGCGCCAGTTGCAGCCCAGGGGCGCGTTGCGCGAACTGGCGGCAAGCTGGAGCGGCACCTGGGACGCGCCCGAGCATTACGCCGTCAAGGGAAAATTCGCCGGCCTTGGGCTGCAGCCCTATGTACTCTCGCCGGACAGAACCTTGCCGGGATTTTCCGGCCTGAGCGGCAACCTCGATGCGAACGAAAAGGGCGGCGCGGCGGACGTGAATGCGCGTGGGATGAAGCTGGACTTGCCGGGCGTGTTCGACCATCTGTTGGAACTGGACTCGCTGTCCGCGCAAGTGGGCTGGAGCAGCAAGGCGGGACAGCACGAATTCAGGCTCACCAGCGCTGCATTCGCCAACGCCCATCTGGCCGGGACGGCTTTCGGGACATACAGCGCGGTTGCCAATGGACCGGGCAGGATCGACCTGAGCGGACAACTCACTCGCGCGGATGCCCGCTTCGTCAGTTCTTACTTGCCCCTGGTGGTGGGAAAGGATACCCGGGACTGGCTGGCGCAATCCATCAAGGCCGGACATTCCGGCGACACGCGCTTGCGGCTGAAGGGAGATCTGGCGAACTTCCCCTTCGCCGATGGCAAGTCCGGCATATTCGAGGTGACCGTCAAGGCGGATGGCGGCGTGCTGGAATATGCGCCGGGATGGCCGCCGATCGAAGGTATCGGCGCGGATCTGCTGTTTCGCGGCCAGCGCATGGATATTCATGCGCGTGCCGGCCATACCTTTGGCATGCAGTTGCAGAAGGTGCGCGTACAAATCGCCGACCTGATGCATCATGACGAACTGCTGACGGTTGATGGCGAGGCATTCGGGCCGACCTCGGACATGCTGAAATTCATCGCGCGCAGCCCGGTCAACGGCATGATCGACGGCTTTACCGACGGCATGCAGGCCACTGGCAACGGACTGTTCAAGCTCGGCCTGAAAATTCCGCTGCGCCATCTGGACGACATGACCGTGGCGGGCAGTTATGCGTTCCAGAACAACAATCTCCTGCTGGGAGAAGGCATGCCGATGCTGGAACAGGTGAATGGCACCCTCCGGTTTACCGGTGCTTCCGTGTCGATTCCCGCCATCACGGCGCGGTTCCTGGGCGGCCCCGCCACGTTTTCTGCGGCGACGCAGCAAGACGTGGTGCAAGTCAACGCCAGCGGCAAGGCGACGGCGGAAGGCTTGAACATGGCTTTCTCTCACCCCCTGCTGCGCCGTTTGCAGGGCAGCGCAAAATGGAATGGCCAGGTTATTCTGCGCAAGAAGCTGGCCGATGCGGTGTTCAGCAGCAATTTGCAGGGCCTGGGCAGCGAATTGCCCCCGCCGTTCAACAAGAGGGCCGCGGACAGCGTGATGCTGCGGCTGGAACGCAAGGCAGCCAGTCTTGGCCAGGATAGCATCGACATCAGTTATGGAAAGGTGTTGACGGCGCAACTGGAGCGGCGCCGCCAGGGCGACGAGATGAAAATCGAGCGCGGCGTCATCAACCTCGGCGACGGCCCGGCGAAGCTGCCGTCGAGCGGGCTTTGGCTGACCGGGTCCCTGCCGTACCTCGACCTCGATTATTGGCGCAGTATCCCGGGCCAGGCCGGGGGCGCTGAGGTGGCCGTCGATGGCGTCAACCTCGACCTGGCCACGGTGGACGTGCTCGGCAAGCGTTTCAACGACCTGCGATTGAATGCCCTGCTGCGAAACGGGTCGTGGCAGGCCGCGCTGGAAAGCCGGGAAATGAATGGCAGCGTAAACTGGACGCGCAGCGGCGCGGGGCGGGTCATCGGGCGCTTCAAGTCGCTTACCGTGCCATCTCCCGCGCCGCCGAAGCTGAGCGAACCGGCTGTTTCCAGCACGCCAGCCGAAAATCCGGAACTGCCCACGCTTGATATCGTCGCCGAGAGTTTTTCCGCGCACAACATGCAACTTGGCCGCCTCGAACTGATCGCCGCGCCGAACGGGCGCGATTGGCGGATCGAGAAGCTGAAGCTGAGTACTCCCGAAAGCACGCTATCCATGAATGGCGTGTGGCAGGACTGGTTGCAACAGCCCAGAACCCGTGCCAACCTGCAACTGGAAACCAGCGATGTCGGCAAGCTGCTGGCGCGCGTGGGCCACCCGGACAGCGTCAAGGGCGGCAATGCCAGGCTGAAAGGGCAGTTCACCTGGGCCGGCAGCCCTGCGGAATTCAACTATGATACGTTATCCGGCCTTATGTCGCTGGAAGCGCACAAGGGCCAGTTCCTGAAAATCGAGCCTGGCATCGGCAAGCTGCTCGGCGTGTTGAGCCTGCAGGCTTTGCCGCGCCGCATTACGCTCGACTTTCGCGACGTATTCAGCGATGGCTTCGCTTTCGACGACATTTCCGGCAACGTGAAGGTCAACCGGGGGATCGTCAGTGGCAACGATTTCAAAATGGACGGCCCGGCAGCCAAGGTCACGATGAGCGGCGAAACGGATCTGGCGCGGGAAACACAGAATTTGCGGGTGCGCGTCGTGCCGCTGTTCGGGGATACCGTTTCGGGGGCCGCGACATTGCTGGGCGGTCCAATAGCGGGCTTGACCGCGCTGCTGGTGCAGAAAGTGCTCAAGGACCCGATTGGGCAAGTCATCGCTTATGAATACAGCATTACTGGAACATGGGATAATCCCGTGGTGACAAAATTGAAGAAACAAAGCGAGGGCAGCCAATCGTGGGACGGCAATTAGCACTGGTATTTTTATGCCTGCTGTCGAGTGGCCTGGCGCATGCGGAGCGCACGGCGCTGCCCGCCGAATTGTGGGACAGCCCGCGCAGCGCTGCCCTTGTTGTGGCGCAGCCGGTATTGCAGCACAGTGTGGCGCAATTGCTGGCGCATCCCGCCGCGCGCTTGCTGATTCATCATGACGGCTCGGACGATGCCATGGCACGGGCGGAAGAGTTGCGCGCCTGGCTGATTGCCCTGGCGATCGACAGCAAGCGCATCGAATTGAACACCGATAACGATAGCCGGGGCTTGAATTTGGAGCTGGTCGGCATCACAGTTGAAAAATAGGGGGATCCATGACGAGCAAGCAAAAATCCAGTTTCGCGAAGCCCAAGGCGCGCACCACCCTGCTGAAGACTCAACCGCAGCCCGGCACTTGCCGGGTGGCGGCGATCCAGATGGCTTCGGGGCCCAATGTGTCCGCCAACCTGGCAGAAGCCGCGCGCCTCATCGACATGGCGGCGGCGCAGGGTGCGAAGCTGGTGGTTTTGCCGGAATATTTCTGCATCATGGGCATCAAGGAAACGGACCAGGTCGCGATCTGTGAGACCGAAGGCAAAGGCCCGATCCAGAAATTCCTCGGCGCGCAGGCACGGAAGCACAAGATCTGGCTGGTGGGCGGCTCCGTGCCGCTGGAAGCCTCGGTGCCGGGCAAGGTGCGCAACAGTTGCCTGGTCTATGACGACAAGGGCAAGCTCGCCGCGCGCTACGACAAGATTCACCTGTTTGGCCTCGATCTGGGCAACGAGCATTACCGCGAGGAAGAAACCATCGAGCCCGGTAACCAGGTCGTCGTGCTGGAAACGCCGTTCGGCCGCATCGGCCTGTCGGTCTGCTACGACCTGCGATTTCCCGAGCTGTATCGCGCGATGAAGGACGTCGACCTCATCGTGGTGCCCGCCGCCTTCACCGACACTACCGGCAAGGCGCACTGGGAAACCCTGGTGCGCGCCCGTGCCATCGAGAACCTGGCTTACGTGGTCGCTCCGGCGCAGGGCGGCTACCATCTGTCCGGCCGCGAAACGCACGGCAACAGCATGATCGTCGATCCCTGGGGCGTGATTCTCGACCGCCTGCCGCGCGGATCCGGCGTGGTGATCGCCAGCGTCAATCCCGCTTATCAGGCGAGCTTGCGCCAGAGCCTGCCGGCCTTGCAGCACCGCACCATCCACCAATGCTGAAATAACTGGTAATGAGTGATGAGTGATGAGTGATGAGTAATGAGTAATGAGTAATGAGTGATGAGTGATGAGTGATGAGTGATGAGTGATGAGTGATGAGTGATGAGTAATGAGTAATGAGTGATGAGTAATGAGTAAAACCGCCTCCCGTTCCCCATCACTCATTACCCATCACCCATCACCCATTCCCACAGAGATCAATATATGACCGTTGACACGCAGCCCCAGATCGAACCCGGTACCCTCTTCGCCACTGCCGAAAGTACCTTGCTGAAGCCTTGTCATCTCGATAG
>JAQTLK010000003.1:0-14741 GCA_028714955.1 Sulfuricella sp. | reverse complement strand
ACCCATCACCCATCACCCATTCCCACAGAGATCAATATATGACCGTTGACACGCAGCCCCAGATCGAACCCGGTACCCTCTTCGCCACTGCCGAAAGTACCTTGCTGAAGCCTTGTCATCTCGATAGCGGCAAGCTGCAGCAGGTGTTCGGTGAAATCATGAAACACCGCGCCGACTACGCCGACCTGTATTTCCAGTACAGCCGGGCGGAAAGCTGGAGTCTGGAAGAAGGGCAGGTGAAGTCCGGCAGCTTCGATATCGACCAGGGTGTGGGTGTGCGGGTGGTGAGCGGCGAAAAAACCGCATTTGCCTATTCCGACGAAATCAGCTTGCCGGCGCTCGCCCATGCGGCTGAAGCCACCCGCGCCATCGCCAGGCAGGGCGGGGAGGGCAAGGTCCATGCCGTGCGGCGCATCGGGGGGCGCGAGCTGTATTTGCCCCATGACCCGGTCGCCAGCCTGAGCGATGTCCGGAAAGTAAAGCTGCTGGAGAAGCTGGAGCGTATCGCGCGCGCCCTGGACCCGCGCATTACCCAGGTGATGGCCTCCCTGGCGGGAGAGTATGAAGTGGTGCTGGTGGCGCGCAACGACGGACTGATGGCCGCCGATGTGCGGCCGTTGGTGCGCCTGTCCATCCAGGTGATCGCGGAGCAGGACGGACGGCGCGAGCAGGGTAGCGCAGGTGGCGGCGGGCGCTTCGATTATGCTTATTTCAGCGATGAAATGCTGGAGCGGTATGCCAAGGAGGCCGTGCATCAGGCGCTCATCAACCTGGATGCGCGCCCTGCGCCGGCAGGGTCCATGACCGTCGTGCTGGGTGCCGGGTGGCCGGGCATTCTGCTGCACGAGGCCATCGGCCACGGCCTGGAGGGCGATTTCAACCGCAAGGGGAGTTCGGCATTCAGCGGCCGCGTGGGAGAGCGCGTAGCGGCAGAGGGCGTGACGGTGGTGGACGATGGCACACTCGCGCGGCGGCGCGGCTCCCTCAATGTCGACGACGAAGGCAACCCGACCCAGTGCACGGTGCTGATCGAGAACGGCATCCTTAAAGGCTACCTGCAGGATACGCTCAACGCCCGCCTGATGGGCGTAGCCCCAACCGGGAACGCGCGGCGCGAATCGTTCGCGCACATTCCCATACCGCGCATGACCAATACCTACATGCTCAACGGCGACAAGGACCCGCAGGAGATCATCGCCTCGGTCAAGCATGGTTTGTATGCGGCGAATTTTGGCGGCGGACAGGTTGACATCACCAGCGGCAAGTTCGTGTTTTCCGCTGCGGAAGCCTATATGATCGAGGACGGCAAGATCACTTATCCGGTCAAGGGCGCCACCCTGATCGGCAACGGTCCGGATGTGTTGACGCGGGTATCCATGATCGGCAACGACATGAAGCTCGATCCCGGCGTGGGCACCTGCGGCAAGGAAGGCCAAAGCGTGCCGGTGGGCGTGGGACAGCCGACGCTGCGGGTGGATGGCCTGACGGTGGGCGGCACGGCTTGAGATTCCTGTCCGCCGCAATAGTGCCATGGCTTGCAGGCATTGCCTGCGCAGTGGCGGACGAACCGCCCTTTGAGCCGGACACGCCCTATTATTTTGATCATTTCGACCCCCGGCAGACTCCCTGGCAGCCAGGCCACGGGCTGAATATCGAGGAGGTATTCAAGAACTACCAGTACTATGAAATCCGTTTCATGAAAAACATGCGGGAAATTCGGGTAATCCATTACGTACAGGGACGCGATGAGGGGATCGAACGCTACCGCATCCAGTCCGACGGGACGCTGGGAAAGCTGTCGCGGTAATGCCTGTTCCGTGCCGTGCTTGGGAGGATGGGCACCAGGGGCAGCAGGAATTCCCGCGAAAGACTTCCCTGAATCGCCGCACCGCTTTTTATTGCACTGATTATTTGTGCTATTCTTGGAGTCTGGACGAGCAACTGGCAGCAAGAATAGCCTTGAACCTAGCCCGGATGTTTCATAAATTGACGCGCGCCCTCGCTGGTCTTTTGTCCCGTAGGGAAATTTTGTTCGGTCGGGCGTATGAATAAAACGCCACTCCCTCACAAAATTCCCCTACGGAACAAAATCCTGCGCGATCATCACGCGAATTTATGAAACATCCGGGCTAGGTTGAATGCCGTTTGTTCGGAGATCATGTTGCCCGGGAATGTGTGCTTTGCTGTTGCGATGGCCGCATCGCGTCATACATCCGTCATGTAACGGCATTAATCTTGAAACAACATGGAAATTTTAAGGAGTGGATATCATGGCTGAAGCGAAAACAGAAACTGCAGTGAAAACCAAAAAAACTGCTACCACGAGCAAACCGGCCGGGGCGGTGAAGGCGGCAACGACAAAATCGCCTGCCGCGAAAGCCGAGAAGGCGGTTGCGCCCAAGGCCAAAGCAGCGGCGCCAGCGAAAAAGCCATCCACGGCCAAGGCCAAAAAGGAAGTAACGCCGGAACAGCGCTACAACATGATTTGCGAGGCGGCTTACTACAGGGCCGAGCGTCGCGGCTTCTCGCCTGACAATGTGATCCAGGACTGGTTGGACGCGGAAGCGGAAATCAACAAATTGCTCAACCGGTAAACGGTTTCCCGCGAGGTCGACCGGCAGCGCCGGTTTCTGCGCGTTTCCGTCGCGCAATTCTCAGCCGGCGACTTCATAACCAGCATCGTTGATCGCATGGGTGAATTGTTCCACGCTGCTCTTGGCGGGGTCAAAGTCGATGCTTACCTGACCATTCTCCAGGGTGACGTCCACGCCCGCCACGCCGGGAATCGGTTCCAGCACGTTTTTCACGCTGCGCACGCAGCCCATGCAGGTCATGCCCTTGACGGTCAATGTGATCTTTTCCATTTGCATTCTCCTTGAAGGTTATTTTTGCGCTTTCCATCTTTTCAGCAGCAATGAGTTGCTGACCACGGATACCGAGCTCATCGCCATCGCCGCGCCGGCAATGACCGGATTCAACATGCCCAGCGCCGCCAGCGGAATGCCCAGAATATTATAGATGAAGGCGAAGAACAGATTCTGGCGTATTTTCCCCAGCGTGGCGCGGGACAGGCTGATGGCGTCGGCCACGCTGTTCAGGTCGTTGCGCATCAGCGTGATGTCCGCCGCCTCGATCGCCACGTCGGAGCCCGCGCCAATGGCGAAGCTGACATCGGCAGCCGCGAGGGCCGGGGCATCGTTGATGCCGTCGCCCACCATGCCGACTATTTTGCCCCCCGTTTTTATTCTTTCCACTTCCTCCGCCTTGTGCCGCGGCAGCACTTCGGCGCGGAAACTGCTGATTCCCGCGCGATTGGCAATGGCTTGTGCCGTGGCGTGATTATCGCCGGTGAGCATGATGACCTCGATGCCCATGGATTGAAGGCGTGCAACGGCACGGGGAGAACTGTCGCGCAACCGGTCGGCGATGGCGAGATAGCCCACGAGGGTAGAATCCTGCGCGAGGCAGACGACGGTTTTGCCTTGCGATTGCATTTGCTGCAATCGCGCCGCTTCCGGCGCCAAGCCCATTTCCAGCATCAGGGCGGGGGAGCCGAGGTGGCAGGTTTTTCCCGCGATGATGCCAGACACGCCTTTGCCGGAGAGGCTCTGGAAACTGGTCACGTCCGGCAGGTCGAGTCCCTGTTCCCGGGCGCGTGCCAGAATGGCTTGCGCCAGTGGATGCTGCGAGCCCTGCTCAAGCGCGGCGGCGAGGCGCAGCAGTTCGGGTTCTGCCATGCCGCCGACGGGCACGATATCGGTCACGGCCGGCTTGCCCTCGGTGAGGGTGCCGGTCTTGTCCACCAGCAGGGTGCGAATCTTCTCGGCGCGTTCGAGCGCGGCGGCATTCCTCACCAGGATGCCGGCCCTGGCGCCGTTCCCGGTGCCGACCATGATGGCGGTCGGCGTCGCCAGGCCCAGCGCGCACGGGCAGGCGATGACCAGCACCGCGACGGCGTTGACCAGCGCCGCAGTGAAGCTGCCGCCCAGCCACCACCAGAGCGCAAAAGTCGCGAGGCTGATGACAACGACGGTGGGCACGAAGATGCCCGAAATGACATCGGCCAGGCGCTGGATGGGCGCCTTGGATCCCTGCGCCTGTTCCACCAGGCGGATGATCTCGGCCAGCAGGGTGTGCGCGCCGACGCCGGTGGCGCGGCAACGCAACATGCCATCCTGATTCTGGGTGGCGGCATACACCTTTGCGCCCCTTGCCTTGGAAACGGGCAGGCTTTCTCCCGTCAGCATGGCTTCGGCCACGCTGGAATTTCCCTCGATCACCTCGCCATCCACCGGCACGTTCTCGCCGGCACGGATGATGAATATTTCGCCTAGCTTGATGCTGCCGATATCCACTTCCTGGATTTTTCCGTCGCGTTCCACCCAGGCGGTGCGCGGCTGGAGCTTGATCAGTTCCTCGATGGCCGCTGAGGTTTTGCCCTTGGCGCGCGCCTCCATCAGCTTGCCCAGCAAAACCAGGGTGATGACTGCCGCGCTGGCCTCGAAATAGACGTGTTGCGGCAGCACCCAGAGCGTGACCACGGTGCTGAAAGCCCAGGCCATGCTGGTGCCGAGCGCCACCAGCACGTCCATGTTGGCGCCGCCGCCGCGCAAGGCGTGCCAGGCGCCGACATAAAAGCGTTTGCCGGCCCAGAACTGCACCGGGGTGGCGAGCGCAAACTGCAGCCAGCGCGGAATCACATCTTCATGGCGGCCGCTGAACATGAATCCCATTTGGACCACCAGCGGCACGGCGAGCGCAGCGGACAGCCAGAAGACGCGCAGCTCTTTCCGGTAGGCTGCCGCGCGCCTGGCCCGCTCGGCTTCGCGGCTGGATTCGCCGCTCTCGTGGGCGCCGTAGCCGGTCTTGTTGATCGCCGCGATCAACTGCTCCGGGCTGGTGGTGCCGGGGGTATAAGAGATGTGCGCCGTTTCGGTCGCGAAATTGACCGTGGCGGTCACGCCCTCGATCTTGTTCAGCGCATTCTCGATGCGCGTGGCGCAAGCGGCGCAGGTCATGCCTTCCAGCGCGAGCTGGAGCTGTCGCGGCGGAACGGAAAAGCCGGTTTTCGCGATGGCCTGGATCAGTCCTTCTGGCGTGGCTTGATCGGGGTCATACTCGATCTGGGCTTTTTCCGCCGCCAGATTGATGTTCGCCTTGACGCCAGGCAGCTTGTTGAGGTTCTTCTCCAGTCGCGTCGAACAGGCGGCGCAGGTCATGCCGGCAATGGGGAGTTCGATACGCTTGCTGGAAGATGGCATGAATTTCTCTTGTAAAACATTTAATCACGGGGCTCACGGGGAGCACGGGGTAAGTATTTTTGGGAAATATTCAGGTCATTGACTTCTTATTTCTCCGTGTACCCCGTGCTCCCCGTGGTTAAAACATCTTTAATCCTCCCGGCGCATCTGCGGGAACAGAATCACATCGCGAATCGACGGGCTGTCGGTGAGCAGCATGATCAGGCGGTCGATGCCGATGCCTTCTCCCGCTGTGGGCGGCAGGCCGTACTCCAGCGCGCGGATATAGTCGGCATCGTAGTGCATGGCCTCCGCGTCGCCCGCTTCCTTTTGACGCACCTGTTCCATGAAACGTTCCGCCTGGTCCTCGGCATCGTTGAGCTCGGAGAAGCCGTTGGCCAGTTCGCGCCCCACCACGAACAGTTCGAAGCGGTCGGTGATGCTGGGATCCCGATCGTTGCGCCGCGCCAGGGGGGAGGTTTCCGCCGGATAGTCGATGATGAAGGTAGGCTGGATCAGCAAGGACTCGGTGGTTTCCTCGAACAGCGAGAGTTGCAGGCCGCCCACGCCATCGGTGGGGTGATGCGCCGCATTCATGCGCCTGAGCGTTTCGAGCAGGAAGGGGCGGTCATGGAGTTGCTCGTCCGTGTACTGGCCGGGGTGGTATTTCCGGATCGCCTGGGTGATGGTAAGGCGGTCAAACGGTTCGGCGAGGTTGATGGTGTGTCCCTGGTATTGCACCACGGCGTGCCCGAGCACGGAGGTCGTCACCTCGCGGAACATTTCCTCGGTCAGGTCCATGAGGTATTTGTAATCCCGGTACGCTTCGTAAAACTCGATCATGGTGAATTCGGGATTGTGGCGCGTGGAGAGGCCCTCATTCCTGAAGTTGCGGTTGATTTCGAACACTTTCTCGAAACCGCCCACCACCAGGCGCTTGAGGTAGAGCTCCGGCGCGATGCGCAGGAAAATGTCCATGTCCAGGGCATTATGGTGGGTGACGAAAGGGCGCGCCGAGGCGCCGCCGGGGATGGGGTGCATCATCGGCGTTTCCACTTCCAGGTAGCCGCGCCCGGTGAGGAAGGCGCGGATGGCCTGCACTACCCTGGAACGCACCACGAAGGTTTTGCGCGTTTCTGCGTTCATGATCAGGTCGAGGTAGCGCTGGCGGTATTTTTGCTCCTGGTCGGTCAGGCCGTGGAATTTTTCTGGCAGTGGACGCAGCGACTTGGTCAGCAGGCGCAGTTCCTGGCAGCGCAGCGAAAGTTCACCCTTGTTGGTCTTGAACAGCATGCCCCGCGCGGCGATGATGTCGCCCATGTCCCAGTGCTTGAAAGCCTCGTAGGTTTCCGCCCCGACGCCCTCCTGGCTGATGAAGAACTGGATGCGGCCGCTCATGTCCTGCACCGTGGCGAAGCTGGCCTTGCCCATCACGCGCTTGAGCATCATGCGGCCAGCCACGGCGATTTCGATGTTCCTGGCCTCCAGCGCGTCCTTGTCCTCGTCGCCGTGGAGCAGTTGCAGGTCGCCCGCCATGTGGGTGCGGTCGAAATCATTGGGGAAGGCGATGCCCTGCCCGCGCAGCTTCTTCAGCTTTTCGCGGCGTTCGGCGACGACCTGGTTTTGGCGAAACTCGCCTTGTTCGTTTTCGTCCTGCAGTGTGGCGTTTGTCTGGTTTTCGTTGGTCATGGTCGTATGTGTCTCATGAAAAAAATGGTGCCACCTTCATGCCCAGTTTCTTGGCGGCCTGCGCCATGATCCTGTCGGAGGTGGCGATTGAAAACGTCTCCGTGACATATAGCTTGAGTAGCGCGCCGGTATCGATGTAACACTCAGTCACGGGCATCGCGGTCTTCCCGAATCAATACCTCGCTGGGGATTTCCTGAAACGACATCTGGTCACGCAACCATTTGAGCGAGAGAAGGCGACGTGCCGTGGCAGCGGTTTCCATGGGATGCACTCGGGCTTGACCACTCATGCGTCAGACCCCTTGTTTCAGGCTTGCTTCGATGAAGCCGTCCAGGTCGCCGTCCAGCACCGCCTGGGTGTTGCCGACTTCGTAGTTGGTGCGGAGGTCCTTGATGCGCGACTGGTCCAGAACATAGGAACGGATCTGGTGGCCCCAGCCGATGTCGGTCTTGGAATCCTCCATGGCCTGTTTTTCCTCGGTGCGCTTGCGCATTTCGAGCTCGAACAGGCGCGCTTTCAGCATCGCCATGGCTTCTGCGCGGTTGCGGTGCTGCGAGCGGTCGTTCTGGCACTGCACCACGATATTGGTGGGCAGATGGGTGATGCGAATCGCCGAATCGGTCTTGTTGATGTGCTGGCCGCCGGCGCCGGAAGCGCGGAAGGTGTCCACGCGCAGGTCGGCGGGGTTGATTTCGATTTCGATCGAGTCGTCCACCTCGGGGTAGACGAACACGCTGGAGAACGAGGTGTGGCGGCGATTTCCAGAGTCGAACGGGGATTTTCGCACGAGGCGATGCACGCCGGATTCGGTGCGCAGATAGCCAAAGGCATAATCGCCGCTGATCTTGAGCGACGCGCTCTTGATGCCTGCCACTTCACCCTCGGATTCCTCCAGAACTTCCACCTTGAAGCCGTGGCGCTCGGCATAGCGCACATACATGCGCCGCAGCATGGCGGCCCAGTCCTGGGCTTCGGTTCCGCCCGATCCGGCCTGGATGTCGAGAAAGCAGTTGTTGGGATCCATGGGATTGGAGAACATGCGGCGGAACTCCATCTCCGCGACGACTTTCTCCAGTCCGGCGGCATCCTGGTCGATGCTGAGCAGGGAGGCATCGTCGCCCTCCTCCTTTGCCATGTCGAAGAGTTCGCGGGCATCGCGCAACGACTGGTCGAGCCGGGTCAGGGTGCCGATGACGGTTTCGAGTTCGCGACGTTCCTTGCCCAGCTCCTGGGCGCGCCTGGCATCGGCCCAGACAGCCGGATCCTCCAGCAACTGGACGACTTCGGTCAGGCGTTCCTGCTTGACCTCGTAGTCAAAGATACCCCCGAAGGTCGGTGCTGCGCTTCATCAGGTCGGCGAGGCGGTTTTCGATGGCGTTAAGTTGTTCGGCTTCCATGGGAAAATCTTCAAGCTAAAGCGCAAAATTATAACAGAAGAGGCGAGCGCCATTCGTTGCGCAAAACACGGCATAATGGTTTGGGTGAGGAGTGAGGAGTGAGGGGTGAATCTGGTCGTGTCCGAAAAAAATAGTCTTGTTGTCAGGGTGCATGGCGAGCCGCTCATGGAATTGCCTTATGATCTGTATATCCCGCCCGATGCACTGGAAGTGTTCCTCGAAACTTTCGAGGGTCCGCTCGATCTTCTGCTTTACCTGATCCGGCGCCAGAATCTCGATGTGCTGAACATTCCCATGGCGGAAGTGACGCGGCAGTACATGGCTTATGTGGAAGCGATGCGCGACCAGCAGCTCGAACTGGCAGCAGAATACCTGCTCATGGCGGCCCTGCTGATCGAGATCAAGTCACGCATGTTGCTGCCGCGGCCGGTGCTGGCGGCCGACGAGGAACAGGATCCGCGCGCGGAACTGGTGCGGCGCCTGCTGGAATATGAACGCATGAAGCTGGCGGGGCAGCGGCTCGACGCCTTGCCGTGGGCCGGGCGCGATTTCGCCCTGGTACAGGTGTGGCTGGAGCAGGCCGGCGCGAAGCCCTTGCCCGAGGTGAGACTGGATGATCTGCGCGTTGCCTGGGCGGCGGTGGTCGAGCGTGCCAAGACCCAGCGCCACCATCACGTGCGCCGCGAAGAGCTTTCGGTGCGCGAGCGCATGAGCCTGATTCTGCGCCGTCTGCAGGGCGGGCAATTCGTCGGGTTCGCGGCCCTGTTCGCGGTGGAAAACGGTGTGGCGGAAGTGGTCGTGACCTTTCTTGCCCTGCTCGAACTGGCGCGTGAGTCGCTGGTGGAAATCAGCCAGGCGGAAGCGTTCGCCCCGATCTATGTTAAGCTCGCTCAATCAGGCGCAGAAAGCTGAACTCGTGATCTCTCCAGGCGAAGCAAAATCCATCATCGAGACGGCCCTGCTGGTAAGCCAGGAGCCGCTTGCCCTGCATCGGCTGGGCAAGCTGTTCGACGATGCGCTGGGCGCGGAAACCCTGCGCAAGCTGCTGGAGGAACTGCGCCGCGATTGGTCCGGGCGCGGCGTAGAGCTGGTCAGCGTGGCGGGCGGCTGGCGTTTTCAGAGCAGGCCTGAGTACCAGAAATACCTGGACCGGTTGAGCCCCGAGAAACCGCCGCGCTATTCGCGCGCCGTGCTGGAGACCCTGGCGATCATCGCCTACCGTCAGTCGGTGACGCGCGGCGATATCGAGGAAATCCGCGGCGTGGCGGTTTCCGCGCAGGTCATGAGAACGCTCGAGGATCGTGGCTGGATCGAAGCCGTTGGCCATCGCGAGGTGCCTGGGCGGCCAGCCTTGTTTGCCACCACGCGCAAATTCCTCGACGACCTGAATCTGCGCGCCTTGAATGAATTGCCGCCGCTGGAAGAACTGGCTACGCTGGACAGCTTTCCGGCCGGCATCGTTGGAATTGAAGAACATGTCTGAAAGATTGCACAAAATGCTGGCTCAGGCCGGCGTAGGCTCGCGTCGCGAGATGGAAGAACTTATCCGTGCCGGGAAGGTGACGGTGAACGGGCAGGTGGCAGAAGTCGGCGCCCAGGTGGAAGAGGATGACGTGGTCAAGGTGAATGGCCGTCTCGTCCGGTTTCGGCAGGCCGCCAGATTGCCGCGCATTCTCCTCTACCACAAGCCGGAAGGCGAGATTGTCAGCCGTGACGACCCGGAAAGGCGCGAGAGCGTGTTCGATGTCCTGCCGCCGGTGCGCGGCGGAAAATGGATTGCCGTCGGACGTCTTGATTTCAACACCAGCGGCTTGCTGATTTTTACCACTTCCGGCGAACTGGCGAATCACCTGATGCATCCGCGCTTCGAGGTGGACCGCGAATACGCGATCCGCGTGCGCGGCGAGCTGACGCCGGATCAGTTGCAGCAGCTCAGGAATGGCATCGAAATGGAAGATGGCCTGGCCAGGTTCGAGAGCCTGCTGGACGAAGGCGGGGAGGGCAGCAACCACTGGTATCGCGGCGTGCTGAAAGAAGGGCGCAACCGTGAGGTGCGGCGTTTGTTCGAGCACATGGGGTTGACGGTGAGCCGCCTGATGCGCGTGCGCTTCGGCATGCTGAGCCTGCCGCCCAGGGTGAAGCGCGGGCGCTGGCTGGAGCTTGAGCCGGAGCAGGTGGCCGCGGTATTGAACTGGGCTGGAATCGTTTTGCCGGAAGCGCGAGAGATGCCGCGCAGCAAGGCGGTCATCAAGGATAAAGGGGAACACAGACGCACGGAGCCGCCGCGTCGCCCCCGTGCAGTGAAAAAATCCCCGTTAAGGGCCCCCGGCAAGAAAAACGCCGTCCATTAGGCTGCATGACGGTTGATTGGGTTGGCCCAAAGCAGTAATCTAGCATCATGTTTGACCCTTTAACGAAGAAATGGAGATGCTTATGTACACCGAAATTGATGAAGCAGTGGCAACGGACCTGGTGAGCCGCGAGAAACTGGTTTCCGACCTGAAGGTCGTGATCGGCGATGCGGAAGAACTGCTGCGTGCGACCGCAAACCAGGCCGGCGAGAAAATCGCCGAGATCCGTGTCAAGGCCGAGGAAAATCTGCGCAATGCCAAGATCCGCCTGGCGCGCGCGGAGGAAGCCATGTTGGCGCGCACCAAGGCCGCAGCCAGGGCGACGGACGATTATGTTCGCGCCAATCCCTGGAGAGCGGTCGGCATCGCCGCCGGCGCGGGCTTCATCGTTGGCTTGCTGGTAGGCCGCCGCTAATTCCCGTCATGGCGCAATCACCTGACAACGCCGGTCATGGCGGTCTTTACGATTCGATAAAAAGACTTGGCGCAACGGGTGTGACGATCGTTCGCACCCGGCTGGAACTGCTTGCCACCGAGCTGGCGGAAGAAAAGGAGCGTTTTCTGATCCAGATGATGCTGGGCTTGGCGGCGCTTTTCTTTATCGGCCTTGGCATCATCCTGGGCACGGTGTTTTTGGTTGTTGCGCTGTGGGAAAGTCATCGCCTGCTGGCGCTGGGCATGTTTGCCGTGTTCTTCCTCGGCCTGGGCATTGCCGCCCTGGTCGCGGCTGCGAAATTCGCGCGGACCCAGTCCAGACTTTTTTCGGCCAGCCTGGCTGAACTCTCCAAAGATCAGGACTATCTGACGCCTCACCCATGAATAGCCGCCTGATTGAATTGGCCGAGCGCCGCGAGCGGCTGGTTGCCAGGATTTCCCGGCAGCGGGATGAGCTGGCCCGTCATGCATCTCCCTTGAAAACCGTCTTCGCCGTTGCGGACAAGGGCGTAGCCGCGGCCCGCTTTCTGCGGCGCCATCCTGGCCTGGTGGCCGGCACGGTGGGTTTGTTCGTGGCCTGGCGCCCGCGTCGTGCCTTACTCTGGCTGGGGCGCGGCTGGTCGCTATGGAAGGTCGTGCAGAGACTGCGTCAGCGCCTGGGTCGCGTCTGATAGCAAACCATGCCTGCCGCCCAGATTCGTGTTTGGCATGTCTACCCCGAGACTGGGCTGCTTCAACAGCGCGCAACGCAGGGCATAGCACGGCTTGCCGCCGAATCCATTGCAGCACGCGGCGCCTTCAGGATCGTTCTGGCAGGCGGCAATACGCCGCGCGCCATTTATGAGCGGCTGCGCGACATCAGGACCGCGTGGCAATCCTGGCATATCTATTTTGGCGATGAACGCTGCCTGCCATCCGACCATGCCGAGCGCAACAGCGCCATGGCATCGGAGGCATGGCTTGCGCATGTCGACATTCCAGCCACGCAAATCCACGTTATTCCCGCTGAACTGGGTGCCGAAGAGGCGGCCAGACAATATGCCCTGTCTATTGAATCGGTTCAAATGTTTGACCTGGTTCTGCTGGGCCTGGGCGCCGATGGACATACCGCCAGCCTGTTCCCCGGCCAGAACTTCAGACCGGATTTGCGTCAGCCCGCAGTGCAAGCCGTGCACCAATCTCCCAAGCCGCCCGCGGAGCGCGTTACCCTGAGCGCATGGCGCCTGGGCGAAGCAAGGCGGGTGTGGTATCTGGTAACCGGGGCGGACAAGGCGCCTGCCGTCAGAAAATGGCGGGGCGGAGAGCATATCCCCGCGGCGGAGATAAAACCTGCCGATGGGGTCGATATATGGGTTGATGCCGCCGCGTTTGGATGAAATGCCAAATGAAAGAGGGGGGCTTTGCCCCCCTCAAAGCGCCCGTACTGCTTCGCGATGACGATTATTTGCTGATGGTCGTCACGGGATACCGGGTTTGCGCGATACCGAGCCGGGCGAATTCGCTGGCTTCCCTGGCATGCTTGATGACTGCTGCGCTATCATTTGCCGCGGCAGCCGCCTTGGCCTGTTTCAAGGCGTCCTGCGCGTTTGTCCAGAGTGCCTTCTGGGCTTGTGCGGCGCGGACATCCGCTTCCGCCTGGGCTAGTGCCTGTTGCGCCTCTTCCGTCAGCGGCGCTTCAGGTGCGGCCTGTGGCTTGGCGGCCGCTTGCGGTGCTTCCGTTTTTACCGGCATGGCGCTTTCGCAGCCCGCCAATGTCATTAGTCCCGCTCCGGCTAAAGCGATCATGATTTTATGCATGGATTCTCAACTCCTTTTCTGGTAAGTGAATGTCGTTTCTGTGGCTCCGGCTGGAATAGTTGAGGTTTGGTTTTTTTGTCTTGGCTACTCCGGCACTGGCAACAAAATATCGGTTTGCGGCCTTTTCGTCAAACCGGGTCGAGATTTTCGTCATGACCGAGCCCTGCTTGACAACATTGGTGTGTCCGGCACAATGAATCCGGTCAGGCATCGTTTGCCAGGGAGTGTCGCGCATGTTTGAAAAATTCAAGTCGTTGCTGAAATCAAACCAGCCCCCGATTTCTCCCGCCATCGAGATGGCCGGGCATGCTCCATCGCCTCTTCCGCCCTTGCCCCGGTTGCCGCCAGACGACGAGCCCGAACCTTCTCCCTACGATGCCAAGGTGGTGGATACCGCGAAGGATGCGCCCAGTGAGGCGGTGAGCAGCCTGCTGGATATCGAAACCAATGGCAATCGCAGCGATGCGCTCGCGCTGCGCTTGAGTTTTTTGCGCCGCGAGCCGGTTCTGGACCGCGCCGAACAGCTGGTCGGCTACGAACTTGCCTTGCGCAACCGCCGTTCGCTCGCCGATGCGAAGCCCGACCCGACGGTCATGCTGATGAATGACCAGATGCTGCTGAAAAGCATCCTGGACCTGGGCATGGAACGTTTGTTGCAGGGCAAGCGGGCGTTTGTCGGCATTACGCCGTTGATGCTTGACCATCCGCTGCTGCAACGCTTGCCAGGCCATAATATCGTGCTCGCGCTGCAGCCGCAGGATGCGCTTGACGAAAAGCTTGCCGCCCGCTGTCGCCAGTTGAAGGAACGCGGCTTCAAATTCGCCCTCGATAATCCACTCGATCAGGCAGGATTATTGCCGTGGCTGAAAATAGCCGATTACGTGCGTTTCAACATTTCCCAGATCAATGCGCTGGAACTTGGCAAGGCAGTGGTGGCGACGCTGGAAATGGCGGTGCGCCCCCTCATCGCGCTGGGGGTGGATACGGATGACCATTTCGAGGCCAGCCGCAAGCTGGGCTTCAATTATTTCGAGGGCTACTATTTCGCCAGGCAGCAAGCTTTCGCCCCGCACCGTCTGGACAATCATCGCATCAAGGTCATCGAACTGCTCAACCTGGTGCGCAGCCATGCCGAAATCAGGGAACTCGAGGCCAGCGTCAAACGCGATGCGGCCATTACCTACAAGATTTTGCGCTACATCAACTCCCCGGCCAGCGGCTTGCGGCAGGAAATTCGCTCTATCGCGCATGCCCTGACGCTGCTGGGTTACGATCAAATGTATCGCTGGCTGACGTTGCTGCTGTTTAGCGGCGAAAAGCGCGATGGACGCAGCCAGGTGCTGCTGAATAATGCCCTGGTGCGTGCACGCTTGGTGGAACTGCTGGGCCAGGAGAAAATTTCCGGCACGGATCAGGATGGATTGTTCCTGGTGGGCATTCTCTCGTTGCTCGATGTCTTGTTGAATGTGCCGATGGCAACGGCACTGGCCAATTTCCATCTGCCGCCTCCCGTGTCCCAGGCGTTGCTGGAACGCCAAGGGATCTATGCGCCCTACCTTGACCTGGCCATTGCCTGCGAGGAATTCGACCAGGCGCAGATCGGTTTGCTGGCGAGCGCGTGCGGCCTGAATGCCGCCAAAGTAAATGCCGCCCATGTGGATGCCCTGGTCTGGGCGGAAGATGTGGAGAAATGAGGCTGGACGGATTACCCCGACCTCAATATAATGGCGCGCTTCCCCCGGAGAGGTGGATGAGCGGTTTAAGTCGCACGCCTGGAAAGCGTGTTTGGGATAATATCCCAACGCGGGTTCGAATCCCGCCCTCTCCGCCA
>JAQTLK010000002.1 GCA_028714955.1 Sulfuricella sp. | reverse complement strand
TAGAGAGGTTTATAGATTTCGGCTCAATTCACCTTGAGCAACTTAAAGCACATACTGTGCCAGAAATACAATTATTATTAATAACAATGTCTTATATTTATCTTACGAATCTTCATTTGCTAATCTGTAAAACTTCTCGACAATTTTCGCTTGGCATATATGAAGTCTTGGGCCTACCTGATTAGCTCGGTAGCCACGGTAAATTTATTTACCCATTGTTCCCCGCCATTCCCCCCAGGCGAGAATCCAGAAACATAGAAACGTAGCCCGGATGAAGCATAGCGGAATCCGGGATGGACGCCCCGGATTCTGCTATGCTTCATCCGGGCCACAAGGCTCTTGCGCAGGAACGACGGCAATTCAATGGGTTATGGCAAAAATAAATTTACCTTGGCGCAGCAGCCAAGTCTCTTGCAATTTCCATTTCCCCGGGTAAATATGTATGTACGCACATCCCCCACTACCAGCATTTCAAGAGACTTCCGATGACCGGATTCGATTATGACATTGCGTTCAGCCGCAACCTGGGCATCGTCAGCACGGGCGAGCACGCGCATCTGCGGGATTCCACCGTCGCCATCGCCGGCATGGGCGGGGTGGGGGGCGATTACCTCATCAGCCTGGTGCGCGCCGGCGTGGGTGGATTCCACATCGCCGAGTTCGACGAGTTCGAGCTGGCCAACTTCAACCGTCAATACGGGGCCAACACCCACACGCTGGGGCGCCGCAAGATCGAGGTAATGCTGGAATATGCCCTGGAGATCAATCCCGAATTGCGTGTAAAGATTTTCGACAACGGCCTGGACGCGCGCAACGTCGACGAATTTCTCACGGGCGTTGACTTGGCTGTGGATGGCATGGACGTGTTCGCGGTGGACATGCATCCGCTATTGATCAACTCGGCCACGGCACGGGGGCTTGTCACCGTGGCGGCGGTGCCGCTCGGGCTGGGGGCGGGTGTGCTGGCATTCGGACCGGAGGGCATGTCCTACGAAGATTACTTCGCCATCTCTCCGGGAATGAGCGAGGAGGAAAAAATCATCCAGTTCGCCCTGGGTTTCGCCCCGGAGATGCATCATCTCAAATACCTCGACCCGCAATCGATCAACCTCAAGGCGCGCAAGGGACCGAGTTCGATCGCCGGCTGCAAGCTGTGCGCGGGCTTCATTACTACCCAGGCCCTGCTGGCCCTGTTGCATCCGCATGAGTTGAAACTGGTGCCCTGGTACACCTACCTGGACGCCCGCCTCAACCGCTTCCATCACCGCCGGCTATGGCTTGGGAACCGCAATCCGCTGCAGCGACTCAAGAGCTTTGTGGCGAAAAAGCGGCTGGAAAGAGCCAGCGGGAGCGGCGATGGAGGCTAATCAAGCAATTTACTGCAGCTTCTTGAGGTAGTCCTTGGAAAAGACCTTGTCGGGCAGATCGCGCAACACCATGTTTTTATATTCCAGAACCGACCTGTCGGCAGGCTTGAGGGCGTCCTGTATGAGCATGCGTGTCGGCCGCTGCCTGCCGGCCTGGTTTTCGAAGTTTTCGTAGGAACTGGTCTTCAGCAGGCGACCGGAGAGGGCGTAGAATTCGGCCTTGCGTGGCCGGTAGTTGGACTTGTTTACCCATAACAGTACGCGGTGGTAGGTAACGCCCCGGTCCACGGCCAGCAGTTCGAGCACGTAGTAGTCCTCGCCATCCAGTTTTTCGCTGCGCAGCAATCTGGGCGTGTAATCACCGCTGAAATTGGCGCGCGCCAGGTCGCCGTTGGCCACCTGCCCGGTCAGGCGTTGGGCCAGGCCAAGCCGGATGGGCTGGGAGACATTGGGCATGAAAACCCAGAGGTCGCGGCCCTTCATCAACATGATCTGCCCCCGTTCCGACGCCGGTTCCAGTATCATGACAACTGTATTGTCGTTGCCCTTGGAGAGAATCCTGTATTTCCGCTTTTCCGTTGCGGCATCGGACGAGAAACTGGCAATATCGACGTCAACCTGAAAGGCGTTGGACGGATACCGTATCTCATCGGATTTTTCCAGGATACTGCGCGCCAGGGCGTCTTCCGCGGGAAGCGGCTCGTCGGCGGCGGAGGTGCCCGCCAGGGCCAGAATCAGGAAGGTTGACAAAAAACCGACACGAAAAATGGAGGTCATGGACATGGCATTAATCCTTCAAGCGATGCCGCCCCTAGCGGAGGTGATGCGATGAGTCTCGTCCGGGTAGAAGGCGTTTCCAAAGAATATTTGCTGGGTGAGCAAAAGGTCACTGCGCTGGAAGATATCACACTCTCCATCGAGGAGGGTGTGTTTTTGGCCATCGCCGGCCCCTCCGGCAGCGGCAAGACCACGCTGCTGAATATCATCGGCTGCATCGACAATCCAACGCGTGGCAAGGTCTTTATTGATGATGTCGAGGTCACCGGCCGTTCGCCCGATCAACTGGCTGACTTGCGCGCTCGCACCACCGGTTTTATCTTTCAGACTTTCAATCTGTTCCCGGTGCTGACCGCGGGGGAAAATGTGGAATATCCCTTGCTTCAGTTGCCTGAAATCAGCCGTGAAGAACGGCATAAACGGATCGCGAAATTCCTCAACGTGGTGGGGCTGGAGCGCTATGCCGAACACATGCCGAACCAGTTGAGCGGCGGGCAGCGCCAGAGGGTCGCCATCGCCAGGGCGCTGGCGATCAACCCGCGCATCGTCCTGGCCGACGAGCCAACGGCAAACCTGGACAGCAAGACGGGCGAAAGCATTCTGAAGCTGATGAAGGACATCAACAGGCACTATGGCACAACCTTCATCTTTTCCACCCATGACCGCCATGTCATGGACATGGCCGATCGCCTGGTACGCATCGAGGATGGGCGGATCGCCATGCTCGGCATAAAAACCGGGGAGCAATGGAAATCGGTCAGGCCGAATTCCATATTGGCAAATGAGCGCGGAGGGTAACATGATTTCACTTTTGGCAAGGGTGGCAGGAATCGTTGCGGTGGGCGCGCCAGTCCTGGCGAGCGCGTCGGGAGCGGACATTCAGGGCACGCCCGGCAAGCCGGCACCATGGCTGGTGGCGGCGGGAGACAGGAACCTGCCGCTATCCAGGGATGCCCTCTTTGAGGCGCCGCCTGCGACTGACAAGAGCGACAAACCGGCTACAGAGAAACCGGCTGTGGATACGCCCGAATCAAGGGATGCGCTATTCGGCATCGACGCCAAAACAGAACAGGGCAGCGCCCCCCCCTCCACCGCTCAGGACGAGGCCACATCACGCTGGCATGGCTTCTTCCAGACGGAATTTGCCTATACCTATCAGGATCCCGCGCATTGGTCAAAAACATTGGGGCGCCTCGAACTCGGTACCGAAGGCAGGCTCGGCCAGGACATTCACTGGAAAGCCAGTGGCCGCCTGGATTACAACGCGGTTTATGACCTGACGAACTTCTACCAGGATTCGGTGCGCGACAACCAGCGTCTGGGGCTCCAGTTCCGTGAAACCTATCTGGACTTTGCCGGGGGCGGGCTGGACTGGCGCGTAGGCCGGCAACAGATCGTGTGGGGCGAGATGGTGGGCGTGTTCGTTGCCGATGTCGTCTCCGCCAAGGATCTGCGCGAGTTCGTCCTGCCCGACTTTCAGGTGCTGCGCATTCCGCAATGGGCGGCGCGCGCGGAGTATTTCAAGGACGATTTTCATGCCGAATTGATCTGGATTCCCGTCCCCAGTTATGACCAGATCGGCAAGCCGAAAGACTTCGGCCAACCCGGTGCCGGCGCGGATTTCTATCCCTACCCGCCCACCCCTTCCGGCTACCCGGTGACATTCAATAACGAGGTGAAGCCAGAAAATCGCCTGAGCAACACGAACTACGGCTTGCGGCTCAGCCAGATGAGCAACGGCTGGGACGTCTCCGGTTTCTTCTACAGCAGCATGGACAGCCAGCCGACGTTCTATCGTCAACTGGTGGCCGCGCCCACGCCCTATTTCGTCTATACACCCAGCCATGATCGCATCCGGCAAGCGGGGGGAACCCTGGCCAAGGATCTGGGTTCCTTCGTGCTCAAGGCGGAAGCCGTCTACACCAGCGGGCGCAGCTACAACACCCTCAGCGCCAGCGACATCGACGGCGTGGTCAAGCAGAATACCCTCGACTGGATCGTGGGCCTGGACTTCAATCCCTCCTCGCAGACCCGGATAAATACGCAGTTCTACCAGCGTGTTTATTTCGATCATGATCCGAACATCATTCCCGACCGGATTGAGAACGACGTGTCTCTACTGGTAAACCATAAACTCGGTAACAACTGGGAAGCGGAAGCGCTGCTGGTCCATAGCCTCAATCGCAGCGACTGGATGTTCCGCCCCAAAGTGACCTGGGGGTTTGAGCGTAACTGGCGTCTGGCATTCGGGCTGGATGTCTTTGGAGGGCCGCCCACCGGCCTGTTTGGCCAATACGACAAACAGGATCGGGTCTACGTCGAGCTGCGCCGCGATTTCTGACCCGGAAGCGCAATACCGGCACCGTCGAAGACAGTCAGATGTTTTCGCGTAACGCATCCACCACGGGGATGCGGTGCACCCGCGCCGCCGGGAAAAGCGCCGCAAAGAGGGTGGCAATCAGCCCCACCGCGAAAGCTCCGGCAACCACTGAAGGCACGACACGAATACGGGCGATATAGCTCAGGTCCGCATTGGGCGGGGGGGGCATGGGAATGCCGATGGCAGAGATGCCGGATGCCAGGGCAATGCCCAGAACCACGCCGATGATCGCGCCCGTCAAACCGATAATTGCATTCTCCGCGACGATCAGGGCGAATACCCTGCTGCTGCGATTGCCCAAGGCCATCATGGTGCCGAACTCGCCTACCCGCTCGAAAACACTCATATTGACGCTATTGACCACGCTCAAAAGCACCATCAAAAGTATGATGATGCGCAGCATGCCGAATTGCGCGTCATACATCTTCACGGCTTTGGCGTAGAAATCATTCAATTCCAGCCAGGTCTTGACTTCCAGCCCCGCACCGGCATATTTTCCGGACAGGATGCCGGCAACCGGGACGGTATCGGAAGTCTGCTTCAGCGACACCACCAGCGTGTTGATGCCACGGGTGGCGAGCAATTCCTGGGCGGCGGGCAAGGGGATGCGCACGGCACGGGCATCGTAGTCCTTGGAGAAGGTCTGGAATATGCCCACCACCTGGAATTCGAGACTGTTCAGCGCGCCATCGGGGGTGTTCATCACTATGGTTGCCCAGTCGCCGGGTTTGAGTTTTAGCGCATGGGCCAGATCGTAGCCGACCATCATGCCGTGCTCATCCCTGTCCGCCAGCTTGCGGCCCGCCCAGATCGCCATGCCGCTGCCGAGCCTGGCTTCGCGCGAGGCTTCCACGCCCTCTCCAATAATGGGCAGATCGGAGCGCCCGTTGTTGAGCAATCCGGCAAAGTAGATCCTGCCCATGACATCCTCCACCCCGGCGATGGCCTTGATTTCCTTGCGTATCGGTTCGGGATGCGCAATCAGGTACTTCTCCGGGCTGCGGGCGCCATGCTCGAAATATCCAGCGCGTGAAAGCTGGATGTGCCCGGACTGGGAATGAATGAGCACTTCTCCGAGCTGGGCGGTAATGTCATGCACGAAGCCGCCGCTCAGGATCAGCGCCGCGACCCCGGCCACAATAGCCAGGAGCGTCATGGCGGTACGGCTTTTGTGACGCATCACGTTGCGTAGGGCGAGCTTCCACATGCCGATATTTCCTCAGTGGTTGTGGCGCAGGGCATCGACGATCACCAGGCGCGATGCGCGCCAAGCGGGGTAGATGCTGGCGATGAGCGTGGTCACGACAGCCAGCAGGAGCGCCTCCACGACGATTCCAGGCGTAATGATGATCATGGCGATGAAATCATGCGAAAAGCCCGGTCCGGCCGGTATGGGAATGCCCACCGCCGTAATGGCTTTGGCCGCCAGATAGCCCAGCGAGGTGCCAAGCACCCCGCCGATGACGCCCAGTTGCATCCCTTCCAGCAAAAACAGCCTCAGGATCCGTTTCCGCCTCACGCCTAATGCCATGGCGGTACCAATTTCCACGGTTCGCTCCATGACGCTCATGGTCATGGTGTTGCTGATGCTGAGTACGATAATGACCGCGATGATGAGCTTGACTACCCCCATCTGGCGGGAAAATAGCGCCACTGTCTTGTTATAGAAGTCCGCCAGCCTGGTCCAGGGAACCATTTCGAAAGGCTTGAGACTGGGCTCTTTCCTGAGGCTGGCAAGCACGCTGTCGGTCAGTTCGGTATGCTTCAGGGAGACGACCCACACATGGGAACCATTGACTCGCAATAGCTTGCGGGCCATCGCAATGGGTACCCGCACCATGACATCGTCCATGGCTTTGAGGGAGGACGAAGCCAAGCCCGCCACATGGGTTTCGACCGCGTTGACCCCTCCGCCCGGAGTATTGGTCAGGAGCACGACCGTGTCGCCGGCCTTGACGCCAAGATTGGCAGCCAATCCCGCACCCAGGAGGATGGCGTTCGGCTCTCCGGGACTGAGCGGCTTGCCCTTGACGATGATCAGGTTATGGGACAAGGGATCCAGCACAGGGTCGATTCCCATTCCCAGGAAGGACATGGTACTGTCGCCATGGCTGATCAGCCCGCTGAAAACCAGGCGCGGCGCCACCGACTGCACGCCCGGCGTATGCAGCAAGGCGGAAAGGGCTTGCGAATCCTGCGGCATGATGAAAGCCAGCGGGTCTGCCTGGCCCGCTTCCTGATAACCGCGCTTGCTTACCTGTATGTGTCCGAACTGCTGGCCTGTCGCCAGTTCACGGTTTGCCCAGAAGATCCATTCAATATAGCCCGCGGCAAGCATCATCGCCACGACACCAAAGCTGATGGCGGCGATGGCAATGACACTACGTCTGCGCTGACGCAGAATATTGCGCAGCGCAAGCCTGAAATCGACAGCTAATGTACTGATGATCGCCAATTTGTTGAGTGTCGGGCCGCAAGAAGGTTTGCGGGTTAAGCATACTTGACATCCATACCAGCATCAAACCCTTTCAGCAATTCTAGGAGCCTGTCGCAATATGCACTCGGGCCCGAAATAAAGTATCCTCACCATCCCGAATGGGTCACTTTTGCAAGCCCGTATGCCGCCAGACATTCCTTTGCTTCGCCCTAATGCGCACGATGAACCCTTGCCCGTCAGGCTGCTCCTGATCTATCTGCTGTTCATCGTGTACGGCAGTTTGCTGCCGTTCAACTGGAATGACCTTGGACTTGCCACGGCATGGGAGAATTTCCGGCATATCCCGTTTCTGAGACTGGGCGTGGAAAGCCGCGCCGACTGGGTAGCCAACCTGGTCTTGTATATTCCGCTCGGCTTCATGACCTGCGGCTGGCTGACAGGCCCCGATCGCCGACCGCTGGCCCTGGCCGGAGGAGCCGGCTTATCGCTGCTGTTTTCCGCTGCGGTCGCGCTCGGCGTGGAGTTTTCCCAGCAGTTCTTCCCGCCGAGAACCGTTTCGTTAAACGATATTCTTGCCGAGATTACCGGCGCCGCACTGGGCATCGCGCTGTGGCCTGTTGCCGGCATGCGCCTCATGCATTTGGCACGAACCCTATTTCAGGGAGGCGCAAACGCACGCCATGCAGCGTTGGTCGCCTACGCGCTGGCATATGCAGCGCTGAGTTTATTCCCGTTCGATTTTTTGCTGTCGCATGCCGAGTGGCAAGCGCATCTGGCATCGGGCAACGTGGGCTGGCTGTTCGCGCCCGCTTCCGGCAGCAATGGCGCATGGAAACTCATTGCGGAAACACTGGCGGCCATTCCCCTGGGCATGCTGGGCGTGCTCGCTTTCGGAACGTCACGGCGCGTGCCGCTCCTGCTTGCCGCGCTTGTCGGCATGTTGTTGGGCGCGCTGGTAGAAGGGCTGCAACTGACGGTTGCATCCGGCATCAGCCAGGGCGCATCGATTGGTTCAAGAGCGGCGGGTATCGTGCTTGGGGTATGGCTGCTGCAGTCGGCGCATGGCGTTGACTGGCATTGGGCACGCCGGCAGGCGCGCGGCGGCGTGCTGCTCTGCACCCCTCCCTACCTTGTCCTGCTCATGCGCCTGAACCACTGGTTCCCGGGCCGCTGGACCGGGTTGTCGGAGGGGCTGGGACGGCTTGCGGACCTGCACTTCATGCCTTTCTACTATCATTACTATACTGCCGAGGCGGTTGCGTTGGTCAGCTTGTTGTTTCAGGCTGGACTCTACTTGCCTATCGGTGCGGGATTCTGGCTCTGGCACTGGGCGGGACGGCCAAACCAGCCGGAACCCCCCGGCGCATGGCCGGCAATCGCGGCAGGGGTGCTCGCCAGCGTGATTGAGACGGGCAAGCTTTTCATTCCCGGCCGGCATCCGGACCCGACCAATGTCTTGATAGCGGCAGCGGCCGCCATGATGGCGTACCGGCTGCTACATTTACTGGTCACGCCGGCGCCGACCCCGCCCGCCGCTCCTGCACGGCAACGGTATGGCCCGAAGTGGCGTCCATCCTGGACAGGCGCGACGGGTGCTGCAGCGCTATGCATCGCGACAGCGGCAGCGGCAACCAGTCCGATCGGCACCGCCTGGGTGTTGCCGCCGCTCCTGGCTTACATGATATTGCTGTGGCGGCGTCCCGACCTGTGGCTGGTGTGGACCCTCGCCCTGCTGCCGCTGCTGGACTTGACGCCATGGAGTGGCCGTCTGTATTGGACCGAGTATGACACCCTGCTCCTGGCGACAATCGGCATGGGTTATTTGCGCGCCGGTCCTCACTCGCAGGCCGCACCGCGCCTGCGCCGGACGGCCAGGCTGCTGCTGGTTGCGTTTGGACTTTCAGCGGCACTCAGTCTCGTCGTCGGCCTGCTGCCCTTGGGCGCACTCGATCAGAATGCGTTTTCGAGCTATACCAGCCCATACAATGCACTGCGGGTCGCGAAAGGACTGTTTTTTGCCATCGCCTTTATTCCGCTGCTGACACGGGAATGGGCCGAGCCAGACCGCGCCGCACGCCGACTGGCTTTCGGCATGACGCTGGGACTGGCAGCAGAGGTATTGTATGTGCTGTGGGAGCGCGTAACCTTTTCCGGGCTGCTGAATTTTGAAACCGGCTATCGCATTACCGGCTCTTTTCCCGGCATGCACGTCGGCGGCGCTTATATCGAAGGTTACCTGGTAACGGCATTGCCTTTCGTGGCGCTCTGGGCCTGGCAACAGCGGCGCATTGGAACGACGCTGCTGGCGGCCGGACTTTATGGCTTGGGTGCATATAGCGTGATGGTGACATTCTCCCGTGGCGGGCAGGTGGCCTTTGCCCTGGCAACGCTGGTAGTGGTGGCGGGTTTCACGCGCCTCGCGCTTCGCACCCACGCCCGCCGCCTGGCCAGTGTTGGCACCGTGATCCTGGTTGCGGCGCTGGCGCTGGCAGTGGCCTTGCCAATATTCAGCGGAAAATACAGCCAGTCGCGCCTGGCGACAATCCGCCAGGATCTCGCGACGCGCACCGATCACTGGGCAGATGCGCTGCATATACTTCGAATGCGAAACGCTTCCACTTTCGGCGTCGGGCTGGGCACCTTCCCGTCAGCCTATTTTTGGGGTTCAAACGCCTCCTCACGCCCTGCCACATATGCCTTCGTCACTGAGGACGGGAATACTTTCCTGCGGCTTGGCAGCGGAGAAACCGTGTATTTCGAACAACCGGTAGCAGTTGTGCCGGAACAGGAATACACGCTCGCCATGGATCTGCGCGCCAACACCAGAAAGGCCGCGTTGACCGTGCCGGTCTGCGAGAAAGGCCTGCTGTATTCGTTCACCTGCGCCTGGACAACGTTAAAAGTCGACACGCCTCCAGGTCAGTGGAGACATTATGAAACCCGCATACAGACCAGGAAATTCGGCCCGCCACGCAGTCTTTTTCCCCGCCCGGTCAAGCTGTCGATCTTCAATGGCCAGGCCGGTTCGTTAGTGGACGTTGACAACGTGGCGCTCCGCGATAGGTCAGGCAAGGATCTGGTCAGGAATGGCGATTTTTCGGATGGTATGCATCGCTGGTTCTTTTCCACGGATAGTCATCTGGCGTGGCATGCAAAAAATTTGTACCTGCATGTCCTGTTCGAGCAGGGCTGGGTCGGGCTCATTGTTTTCCTTTCGCTCATCGTCTATGCGGCCGCAAGGTGGCTTTCGCGCGCCTGGAGCGGTGACCCGCTGAGCCTGGCGCTGTGCGCATCCCTCGCGGCCTTCCTCGTGGTGGGAATGGTGGATAGCCTGATCGACGAGACACGCCTTGGCTTTCTGCTTTACTTGCTGCTGATCGCGGGATTGGTCGCTGATGGGCGCCACCGGTCGAAGCGTCACAGACCCATGACGACCAGCGATCAACCAACGGGCGTGGCGCAGCGCCGCCCAAAATCATGAAAGTGCTGCGCCATGACCGTTTCCCTCACCCCTGCCATCCCTCACCCCTGGCCCTTCTCCCCTTCTCCCGAGAAGCGGGACAAGGTCTCGCTGTTCGAGTTACACGCTAATCCATCCTGGACAGGACAGAAGCAACGACCAGCTCTGCAGCCTGTTCGGGCGACATCGAAGCCGTGTCGATATGGATTTCAGGTGTTTGCGGCGCCTCATAAGGCGAGTCGATACCGGTAAAATTCTTCAGGTCGCCTCTTCGGGCCTTGCGATAAAGTCCTTTCGGGTCACGCTGCTCAGCGACTGAAAGTGGGACGTCAACGAATATCTCGACGAATTCGCCTTCTTCGAGCAGTTCGCGCGCCAGGCGGCGTTCCGAACGAAAGGGGGAAATGAATGCGGCCAGAACGATCAGCCCGGCGTCCACCATCAGCTTGCTGACTTCCGCCACGCGACGGATATTCTCCACCCGGTCAACCTCGGTGAAGCCAAGATCCTTGTTCAGGCCGTGACGCACGTTGTCGCCATCGAGCAGGTAGGTATGGCATCCCATGGCGTGCAGCCGCTTTTCCACCAAGTTGGCGATGGTGGATTTACCCGAGCCGGAAAGGCCGGTAAACCACAGCACACAGGGTTGCTGCGCCTTGCTCATGGCGCGGGCGGCCTTGTTCACATCGACATGCTGCATGTGGATGTTCTGCGCGCGGCGCAGGGCGAAGTGCAACAGTCCTATTCCGACGATGCGGTTGCTCGCGCGATCGAGCAGGATGAAACTGCCCATATCCCGATTTTCGTTATAGGGTTTGAAGGTGAGGGGCCGGTTGACGCTGATGTTGCACACGCCGATGGCGTTTTTTTCCAGTTTTGTTGCCGCCAGGCGCTCGTCGGAATCGAGGCTTAGCTGGTATTTGATGTCGGTCACCGTGGCGGCCACCGTTTGGGAACCGGTCCTGAGCGAATATGACCGCCCGGGAAGCAAGGGGGCATCGTGCATCCAGGCAATCGTGGATTCGAACTGGTCGGCCACGCTTGCCGGCGTACCGTCCGCAGCGATGACCTCCTCGCGTGGAATACCGCTTTCCATCGTTTCCAGGCAATCCGTCAGCGTGCTGCCGTGATACCACGGCATGTGATTGCCAGGCGCCGCGATATTGTCGCCGTGCAACGCCGAAAGAGGAATGGCGACGAAATGCGCCAGTCCGATCTGGCGAGCGAAACCATGATACTCGTCTGCAATGCGCTGAAACGCCCTTTCCGAATAATCCGCCAGGTCCATCTTGTTGATGGCCAGCACGACCTGGCGGATGCCAAGCGATGCTATCAGGCGGCCATGGTGGCGGTTCAGGGCAAGCACGCCCTTGCCTGCGTCGATCAGGATAACCGCCGCATCGGCGGAAAAAAGGCCGCGGGCGACATCGGCCTGTTCGTCAACCGCTGGCCATCCTTCTGCCTGCGGGGCAGGAGCGGCATGGCGGGCGTCCTTTTTCTTCACGCTGGCATCCAGCATGGCAAGCTGGCCCTCGAACAGTTTTCTGGATTCGCAGGACAGCAGCGCGGTCAGGGTATTTTTTCCGGAACCGGCGCTGCCACAAAGAATAAGGCGCAAGTCCCGCTGGTGTTGCTGGCCGCCCGATCGCGCATTGATACCGATGGAGTCCACAGTGTGAAGCATATTAAATCCCGATTCCCTTCAAGTCCGACAGGCCCCTAGCGTTGCCGGAACCATTGTTCCAGCATCATCAGCACCCAGACCATGGTGCCATGATAACCCGCATGCTCGTCCAGATGCTCCCCAAGCAGCTTGTCGATGAAACCGGCACGCACGATGTGGCGCGATTTCAGGTCGCTCAGGCTGTCGGCGGCCAAGGACTGCAACGGCTTGTGGCTCTGGAGCCAGACGCCGAAAGGCAGGCCGAAGCCATGTTTTTGCTTGGTGATGATCTCATCCGGCAGGAAATTCCGTAACGCCTCCTTGAAAAAATAACGCAGCCGGGTTCCCTTGAGTTTGAGGTCCGGGGCCAGCCGCGCCGAGAAAGCCACCATTTCGTCATTGAGAAACGGAAATGCCGCCTCCATTCCCGCCAGCTCGCAGGCCTTGACCACCTTGGGCAGGTCGTTGTCGGCGAGAGTGAACTTATGGTCGAACGCAAGCATGCGGTTGATCAGGCTCCTTGCATGAGCGTGATGATAGACTTCATTCAGGAGGAAAAGCGGCTGTCCCGTGTCGACGGTGGCCAGAAACTCGCGGGTAAAAACCTCCTCATGGCCGTATCGCTCCAGCAGATTGTAGGTTTCCGTGCGCGCAGGCATCGGCACCGATGCCTGCGCGATGTAGCTGCGGGCCTTGCGCAGCAGGTGGATCCGCTGGCCGCCGGGCGCGTTGAACACAACGGGTTCGAGGAACCCCTTGCGCAGGAAGGAGGGAATACGCCCGTAAAGGGAAAAAATGTGCTGTTTCGCATAGCGTTCGTTGCCGCCGAACAGTTCGTCCCCCCCGTCACCGCCCAGGATCCGGCTCAAGCCATCCGCCTTCGCCATGCGCGCGCAATAAAAGGCAGGCACAGCGGAGGCGTTGGCGAAGGGCTGATCGAAGATCGCCGCTATCTGCGGAATGGCTGCCACCACATCGTCCGGCGTAACGTAGTATTCGTGATGCCGGGTAGAGAAATGCCGTGCCGCGATACGGGCATACTCCATCTCGTCATAGCCCTCGGCTGCGAAGCCGATGGAATAGGTCCGGGCAGGCCGTCCACCCACCTCCCCCAAAATCCCCGCGATCGTGGAGCTATCCGTTCCGCCGCTGAGGAAGGCGCCCACTTCCTGACCTCCGGCGGCTTCACGCACGCTTGAGTGCAATAGCCGCAGAAACTCCTGCCTGAGTTCTCCAAAGGGCAGCTTTTCCTCTTCCAGGAACTGCATTTCCCAGTATCTCCGGGTTTCCGCCTTGCCGTTCCGAAAAACGAGATACTCGCCCGGAAGAAGGCGTTGCAGACCCTTGTAGATCGTGCCCGGCCCCGGAATCATGTGGAAATAGACGTAGTTGTAAAGTCCCTGGGCATCGATTTCCCGCTTTGCCAGCGGGTGGAGAACGAGCGCATCCGCGGATGAACCGAATACCATGCCCTTACCGGAAATCTGGTAGGAAAGCGGCTGCGTGCCCATGCGGTCGATTGCCAGGACGGCCTCGCCGGCGTTCTCGTCCAGGATACAAAGGACAAATGCGCCCGACAGGCCGGCAAAAACCTGCTCCCCCTGCTCCCGCCAGCCCTCGGCCAAGGCCTTGGCCATCCCCTCTGCACGCGCCAGTTGAGCCAGGCGCGCATCCTTGAATCCAGCCTGGCCACAAACTGCGACCAGCAAGCCTTCCTTCTGGTAAACGTGCGCGCTCTCCCGGTCGGCGGCGACCGCCAGCGCGCTCTCCCCCCCCGCCGCCAGCTGGATGCCGCTGGCGTCAAAACGTGCCAGCGCCCCGGCCATTCTTTCAACCAGCTGACGGTTATCTGTTGCCGCGGCACCATAGCCGGTCCAGCCGCACAGACCGCTCACGGAAATTCCCTAATTTCTTCGAACATCTCGGTCCCTTTAATCAAAGCCAGACAATCCAATGCTATTTGACGCCATGACGGCTCATCAGGTCATAAATCGTGGGGCGACTGATGCCGAGCAGTTCTGCCGCCTTGACAAGGTTGCCATCGGCTCTCGCCAGCGCCTTCACCAACGCCTTGTATTCTGCTTCCTCGCGTGCCTGGCGCAGGTTGATGGGCTCCTCCATGGCGGAAGCCTGCAATCCAAGATCCTCCGCGCTGACCTGGGGGCCGTCTGTCATTATAACGGCACGCTTGATGCAGTTTTCCAACTCACGCACATTGCCCGGCCATGAATAGCTTTCGATCGCGGCCAGCGCCTCCTGGCTGAAATTCAGCGAAGACCGTCCCTCCTGCGCCGTGAACCTGTTCTTGAAGTGATGCGCCAGCAGCGTCGCGTCGCCCACCCGTGCCCGCAAAGGAGGAATCGTTACCACGATCTCGCTCAGCCGGTAATAAAGATCTTCCCGGAATCGCCCGGCCACGATCAGTTCCTTCAGGTTCTGGTGCGTGGCGCAGACGATACGCACGTCAACGGGAATCTCCTGTCGCCCCCCGATTCTTTCGATCACCCTTTCCTGCAGAAAACGCAGGAGTTTCGCCTGCAGCGACATGGGCAGGTCACCGACCTCGTCCAGGAAAAAAACGCCGCCGCTGGCGAGCTCTATTTTACCCAGCGTCTGCTTGGCTGCGCCGGTAAAGGCGCCCTTCTCGTAGCCGAACAGCTCGCTCTCCAGAAGGTTTTCCGGAATCGCCGCGCAGTTGATGGCCATGAAGCGCTTCCCCTGTCTGGGGCTCAGCTGATGCAGCGCCTTCGCCAGCACCTCCTTGCCCGTTCCGCTTTCGCCCAGCAGCATGACCGTGGCATCGGAAGGCGCCACCTTTTCCACGCTGCGACAAACCTTGATCAGCCCGGGATCCCGGCTAATGATGCCGGCCAGGGGAGAATCCGCCTGCGTCTGCAAGAGACTGCGGTTCTCCTGCTGCAACGCATTCAGAAAAAAGGCCCTTTGGATCACCAGCCCCAGCATTTCTGGGTCAAAAGGTTTTTGATGAAAATCATAAGCACCCATGCCAATGGCTTTCACCGCGTTGGCATGGTCCTGGTTGCCGGTAAGGACGATCACCTTGGTGTCCGGTGCGAGCGCGAGTATCTGTTTCAGGGTGGCCAGGCCTTCGCTCGCGCCATCCGGATCAGGGGGAAGCCCAAGGTCCATGGTGACCACTGCCGGTTCATGGCGGCGGACTTGCGCCAGCGCGCTTTCGCGGTCCCCTGCCACCAGCACATCATAGGCGTCAAAACTCCAGCGTAGCTGTTTTTGCAGGCCGGGGTCATCTTCGATCACCAGTAGGTGTTTTTTGTTCTGGCTCACTTGCGCTCTCTTGCCGATTATGCGGCTTTCTCGATGGCATGATTCTGGTTGTAAAGCGGCAAGCTCATGCGGAAAGTCGTGCCGATCGACGGCTCGCTGCTCACCTCAAGCTGTCCGCCGAGTTCATGGACATACTCCCGGCTCTCGAACACACCAACCCCCATGCCGGCAGATTTTGTGGACTCGAACGGTTTGAACAGGCGCTCGCGGATAAACGCTTCGCTCATGCCATGTCCTGTATCCTTGACCTCGATGATTGCGCAATCGTTTGCCCTGGACAGGCGCACGCGCACTTGTCCGTCGCGCGAAACGGCTTCCACGGCATTCTGGATGAGGTGTCCGATTACCCGTTCGAGGCGTCCCCAGTTTGCCATCACGACCTGGCCTGGCTCCAGTATTTCCAGCACCGGTTTCGGTTCAACCGCGGCTTTTGCCGCCACCGCTTGCTGCAGCAACTGGTCGATCACAAGCGGGGCCGGCTTCTCGATGGAAGAGCCGCTGCTCAATTTCTGCAGGAGCCGTTTCATTTTCTGAATGGAGAGGTCGATGGTGTCGAGCATGTCCTTCTGGAAGTCTGGATTATTCTTGTGCTTTTCGGCATTGGAAAGCATGAGCGACAACTGGGAAACCAGGTTTTTCAGGTCGTGAACCACAAAAGTGGACATGCGGTTAAAGGATTCGAACTGACGCGCCACCATGAGCGCATGGTCCGCTTCCTGTTGCGCCAGGTAGCTTGCTGCCTGCTTGCCGGCAATCTTGAGCAGGTCGCTCACTTCCCAATTCAGCCTGATTCTACTCCGGGGCTGGGCCAGCACCACGAAACCGAACAACTTCCGCTGCTGAATCAGCGGAACCACCAGCCATGCCCGGGGGGTGGCGCGCAGCCATTGAGGCATGGCAATTGCGCCATATTTCTCTGGCTTGGCGTCATATTCCTGCAAGTCGATTACCCACTGCCTGTTTTCCATAAACTGGCAAAAGGGGCTATTTGCGGGCTCGGCTCCCTTTGCCAGCGGCATATTCCAGTGCGCCACAAGTTCGCAACTGCCGGATTCCCGATTGATCCACAAAGCGCCGCCCGGGCTTTCGACCAGTTCTGCTATGGCCTGGATGGCGCGCTCTCCCAATCCGTGCCCGACCTCGGAAAGGGTGCGCGTAAAGCGCAGCCATTCCTCGCGATAATCGTAGTTGTAAATAAAGAAATGCTTGCTGATGAAAACCTTGAGCCATGAACGTAAGGTTCCGGAGAAAAGCACCGCCAACAGCAAGATCACGGCGCCGAAAAAGAATGCCGCCTGCAAGACCGTTCCCCAGTTCCCCCCAAAAAAGCGCAGGTAATAGCCGGTAGCAGCCATCGCCAGCAAGTAGAGGGCGGCGCCGAACAGTGTCGCGGAATGAAACAGGATGCGGCGCGAAACCGAAATTCCCAACGACCACTGGGGACTGCGCGCCGCGGACACGGCGACAAGGGGAACGATCAGGGCATTGACGATCCCACGCGCGGCCCATATTTCCATATTCACATGCCTGAACAGCATGGCGTCGCTATACAGGTAAAAATCGTAAGCGAACGCCCCACCGATTCCCAGGCAGGCGTACTTGACGCCCCAGCGTTGCCTGGAAGGGGTATTCCGGTAGAACTGTTCCACCAGGATCATGCCCATAACCGCCATTGCCACGCGCCCGAAAACAAGCGCCATGAAAGCCAGGGAATCATGGGATGCCTCGCTCCCCCAATGAATGTAGGCAGTCGAAAAAAAATATAAGGCGTAAAAGGCCGAGACAACCGCCGCAAATGGCCTGACTCTGGCAGACGAGGGGGCCTCCGTCTTCTCAAAGGGCCCCAGCAGCAAGACCAAAAAGAGCGTCCACCCTGCGTTCCGGAAAACCTCCAGGATATCCGTCAGGAAAGACAAGGAGTACCCCCTGGCGAGCTGGTAGGCAATCGTTGCCGCCCAGAGCGCCGTCAGCAGGCAGGCTGCCGTCAGCATGATTCCGTGCAGGCGTCCGCGCCAACTGGTCAGCAGGGCCCCGCCCAGGAGAAGGAATGCAACAGCCGCAGTGGAGTAGCTGTATGCCGCTACGCTTGTCAACATGGAAAACCGTGCCCTGGAATCATCTCCCACCCTTGCCAAACAGGACGACCTGGATCGTATCTATGAGTATGATTATATCCAGGAACAAGCTGTTGTTTTTCACATAGTACAGGTCGTACTGGAGCTTCTGGATGGCATCCTCGACCGATGCGCCATATTGGTAACGCACCTGGGCCCAGCCCGTGATGCCTGGCTTGATGCTGTGCCTCATGTTGTAATAGGGTATTTCCTCGCAGAGGCTTTTCACGAAATAGGGCCTTTCCGGCCGGGGACCGACAAAACTCATGTCCCCTTTCAGGACGTTGAAGATTTGCGGAAGCTCGTCGATTCTCAATTTGCGAATGATCCGCCCCACCTTCGTCGTGCGCGGATCATTCTCAGCCGCCCATTGCGGCTTTCCTTCCTTCTCCGCGTTATTTCGCATGCTGCGGAATTTCATGACGACAAAAGGATGGCCATCCTTGCCTACCCTTTCCTGGCGATAAAGGATAGGCATGCCATCTTCGATAACAATGCTCAGCGCGGTAATGACCATGATAGGAAGCGTGACAATAAAAAGGATCGCGCTGGCAAAAAGGTCGAAGCTCCTTTTGATGCTGGCGCGCAGGAATCCCTGGTCAAACCCTCCTCCGAATACCAGCCAGCTTGGCTGGAAAGTATCAACCCGGATCTGGCACATCTCGCGTTCAAAGAAATTTGCCGCATCGCTTACCTTAACCCCATTCAGCTTGCATTCCAGCAACTCCTGAATAGGGAAGCCGCCACTGCGACGATTCTGAACCGCCACGACGATCTCATTCACATTGTATGTTTTTGCCATGGACATCAGAGATCCATTCACCGGCAACAGGGATGAAGGAGACACGAGACAATCTTCATTTGGCATCGGAATAAAGCCAACGATATTGGCTTTATGATAACCATGATAATTCCCGGCCAGAGCGCCACACTCCCTGGCCATGGCGCCAACGCCCAAAACCATGATCCGCGGTTCCAGAAGCCTGAGGCTGGACCACCGGAAAAAAATGATTCGCGTCAAAAGAATGCCCGCTATGGCGAGCAACATGACGATCCCCAATATGCCGCGACCAAAATAAAGATCCGGCAGCAGGTAAAAAACCAGGGTTATGAGCCCCAACCCCAAAACAAAGGCAGGCATGAGGCGCAGCAAAGTGCGCCGGAAATCCTCCCTGTAATCCAGTTGGTACATACCCAGTGCCGTCATGCTGAAGATCATCACGAAAGCATAAGTCGCCGCCTGCGGGAAAAGGTTGGCAAACGGCGCAGCGATAAGCCGCGCCGAGTCTTCAAACCGGATAGCGACGCCCAAATAGACTGAAGTCACCAGGACAAGTGCTTCAATCGCAAAAAGAATGATTGCTGTGACCGAGACGTAATGATTGGCAATCCGAAACATTTCATGTTCCTCGCGAGTTTTTCAAGTGCACTGAACCGCTTAATATCTCGCAGCTCGAACCGCTGAAGATGCCCTTGTTCATTCCGGCATCCATCCCATCCGGATAATTTCAGATGTCAGTCATCCCTGCACGCAATGAATATGCCATATTGATAGCCCCTTGATTTTTTGAGGTTTGGTTTTTAAAGACGGCTGCCGCAGCGTTGCTCGGCGCCGAGTGCTTAACAATGATGTCGAAATATTGACGGTAATTCCAGCGTCCTGTGTGCAGGATGCTGGTCTATGCACTGGCGATCCCCGTCAAGCCTTCAGCCCGCCGCAGCTGACGCAGGGCGGGCTTGCCTTATTTCCCCTGCAACAGGTCGCGCACATAGTTACTCGGAATCGCGTAAGTAATGCCGCTCGGATGGCTCAACGCGCTTTCCTTTATGCCTTTTACAAATACCATGTTGATGATCCCGTAGACGACCCCCGTTTCAGGATCGTAGATCGGGCTGCCGCTGTTGCCCGGATAGGCGGTTCCGTCAAGCTGAAACACGGTATAAGCGGATTTTTGAAGCTGGGCGAGCACTTTCACGTCCAGTTGCTTGGCGTTGAGCACGGGCAAAACGACAGGGGCAATCGAAGAGAGCATGCCGCGATGGGTTACAGGGTGGAACCCCAGGACCATGCCGATGGGGAAGCCTGTAAAGGCAAACATTTGGCCTTCCCGGGCCGTGCCGGAATCGCCGAGCGTCATCGCCGGAAGCGCTTCGCCGCTGATCTTGAGAAGCTCAAGATCATGTTCCTTGTCAAGCGCGACACGTACCGCTGACCTGAGCTCGGGTTCCTTGCCGTCCTTTTTTGCCGCGATAACGACAAGGGATTCCATCCCATCGACATCCAGTACCGTTGGGACCACATGCGCATTGGTCACGACCAGCGAGCCGTTGCCCACGACAAAACCCGTCCCCATGAAGTTCAGGGATGGGCTGCGCGTTTTCTGGAAAGTGCCGACTCCGACGATCGATGGCTTGACAGCCTCAATGGTTTGGGAAAGCTCCCCTCCCCAAATCGTGGTGGCGAAGAAACACCCCAGGAACAAAAGAAAACCCGAAAAAGAAACGACCCTGGCATTCAACAGCGTCTTGCTATTCATGTTCGCCTCCTTGCATGCGCCAGATTGAGATCCGGCTGGCGTAAAACCGTCCGGAATTGGTCATCGGCACTCGAGTAGAGAATCGATAACCTTCGCAATTTATGATATCAGTGTAATCGACATAAAGTAAGCTCGGCCCCACTGCGGGTGAACCGCAAAATATTTTTCCGGCGTTCAACCCGGATTATCCGTTTAGGGCGTGAGATGATGGACAATGCGGGTTCAAAAAGATGCCGGTTCTCCAGATTGAAGCATGCGGAGATATCTGTTAAATTGCCTTCGATTCAATATGACAATAACAAGGGAGTGTTCGTTATGAGCGTCATCGCTGTAGTGGGTCTCGGATATGTGGGTTTGCCCCTGGCGGTTGAATTTGGGAAGAAACGGCGCACCATCGGCTATGACCTGTCCACCGACAAAGTTGAAAACTATAAGCGCTGCATCGACCCGACGGGTGAAGTTTCGACCTCAGACCTGCAAGCGGCCAGCCACCTCACCGTCACCACCGACCCGGCCGAAATATCCCAGGCCGACCATATCGTGATCGCGGTTCCGACGCCAGTGGACATCGCCCATCAACCCGATTTCAAGCCGCTCGTCGGCGCCAGCGAAACGGTCGGGAGGCATATGAAGCGCGGGGCCATCATTACCTATGAGTCCACGGTTTACCCCGGCGCGACGGAGGAAGTGTGCATTCCTATCCTTGAAAAACACTCCGGCATGACATGGAAAAAAGACTTTCACGTCGGATTTTCTCCCGAGCGCATCAACCCCGGCGACAAGGAACATACGCTGACCACCATTCTGAAAGTCGTGTCGGGCGATGATGCGGAGACCCTGGAGAAAGTGGCTGGACTCTACGAAACCATCATCACCGCTGGCGTTCACCGCGCATCCAGCATCAAGGTCGCCGAGGCCGCCAAAGTGATCGAAAACACCCAGCGCGACCTGAATATCGCATTGATGAACGAACTGGCCATCATTTTCGACAAACTGGGGATCGACACGCTGGAAGTTTTGCAGGCGGCCGGCACCAAGTGGAATTTTCTTCCCTTCCGTCCCGGCCTGGTTGGGGGGCACTGCATCGGCGTCGATCCATACTACCTTACCCACAAGGCGGAAATGATCGGCTACATCCCGCAGGTCATTCTGGCTGGCCGCCGCATCAACGACAGCATGGCCAAGTTCGTTGCGGAACAAACGGTAAAGCAGATCATCAAGGCCGGCTTCCACGTGAGAGGCGCCAAGGTCAACGTGCTCGGTCTGACCTTCAAGGAAAACTGCCCCGACCTGAGAAACTCCAAGGTCGCCGACGTAATCAAGGAACTGCAGGATTACGGGATCGAGGTCCATGTCCACGACCCCGTGGCGGAGGCCAAAGAAGCGCATCACGAATATGGCCTGAAACTTGAGGACTGGGAGGAACTTCCACAGGCGGCGGCAATTATCGCCGCAGTTTCACACCGTGAATTTCTTGCCCGGCCCCTGAGCGATTTCCTGACCAAGGTAATCCGGAAAGGCTGCTTTATTGATGTAAAATCCCAGTTTGACCAGCACGCACTGTGCGAGGCCGGCCTCAGCGTATGGCGGCTCTAGTGTAGTGTTGCACGTTAACGATGAGTGGCCGTACATGACAAAATATCAAGACGCCCAGCAACACCTGAGGGATCACCAATACCACTGGCTGGTCACGGGGGTCGCCGGATTCATCGGCTCCAACCTTCTGGAGGCATTGCTCAGCCTGAACCAGAAAGTAACCGGGCTGGACAATTTCTCAACTGGCTACAGGCATAACCTCGAACAGGTCGAGAAGCTGGTCGGGCCGGAAGCCTGGCACAATTTCACCTTCATCGAGGGCGACATCCGCAATCTCGAAGATTGCAAACGCGCCAGCAGAAACGTGGATTATGTCTTGCATGAGGCAGCATTGGGATCCGTGCCTCGCTCCATCGAAGACCCCATCCTGGCCAACGAGAACAATATTTCAGGCTTCCTGAACATGCTGGTAGCGGCCCGCGATGCCGCCGTCAAGCGCTTCGTTTATGCCGCGTCCAGTTCAACTTATGGCGACCACCCAGACCTTCCCAAGGTGGAAACCGTGATTGGAAAGCCGCTTTCTCCTTATGCAGTCACAAAATACGTCAATGAACTCTACGCTGATGTATTTGCTCGCTGCTACGGAACAGAGTCCATAGGGCTTCGCTACTTCAACATTTTTGGTCCAAGACAGGATCCTGACGGCGCTTATGCGGCGGTAATCCCCCAGTGGGTAGCCGCGCTCATCAGGAATCAAGCCCTGTACATCAATGGAGATGGCGAGACCAGCCGGGATTTCTGCTTTATCGACAACGTCGTTCAGGCAAACCTGCTTGCAGCCCTGGCCAACAACCCCGAAGCCGTCAACCAGGTTTACAACGTGGCGCTCAACGAACGCACCAGCCTCAATCAACTCTATGAAATGATGCGATCATTGCTGCTGGAGCAATTCCCCCATCTTGAAACCCACCGCCCGCAGTACGTTGACTTCCGCGAAGGGGATGTGCGCCATTCCCAGGCTGATATCTCCAAGGCCGGCAAGCTGCTGGGCTTCGCGCCGACCCACCGGATAGATCAGGGACTCAAGCAGGCCATGGACTGGTACGTGGCGCATCTCTCCTCACCCCAATGAGAGAGCCCAGCCGCCACGCTAGCCAGCCCCATAATCCATGCCCTACTTGCTGTAGCCTGCCGGCACTATAACAAACGACGATGTTTCGGTCGCATTGTGCTGGTAGGGGTGCGTGGGCTTTCTGTAGAGATGCGTGACCCTGCGCACATAATCCCTGGTTTCAGGGTAAGGCGGAATTCCGCGATACCGCTCCACCGCCCCCTCCCCGGCATTGTAGGCCGCAGCCACCAGCGGCACATTACCCCTGAAGAATGCCAGCAGCCATTTCAGATAGGCCAGGCCGCCCTTGATATTTTCCGCCGGATCGAAGGCATTCCTGACACGGAAGCGTTGCGCCGTTTCGGGGATGAGCTGCATTAAACCCTGTGCATTCCTGGGGGATATCGCCCGGACATTGAACGCCGATTCCACCGAGATGATCGCCAAGGCCAGCCTGGGGTCCACCTCATAGCGCGGCGCCAGTTGATGAACCAGATTGAAGACGGGTCCTTGCGGAAAATTTGCCGCATCAGCGCGATCGGGGTCTTCCTCGACATCTGTTGCCGCCTTCTCGGGCAACAGGCATGAAGGCAAGGGCGTCGAGGCATCAGGCCGGGTGTAGCGCATCATCACTCGAGCATATTCGTGCCCCTGCCCGGACGCCATCGCAAACAGTTGTGCGGCCACGCCATCGTCCCTGGAAACACCGCGCCCATTGGCATACATCCAACCAAGCGCATACTGGGCGTCCGCATAGCCCAGACGAGCGGCCCGGCAATAAAGCATGGCGGCCTTCTGATAGTCCTGCGGCACACCTTCGGCATGCTCGTACCTGACGGCCAGTGCAACCAGCGCTTGGGGATTGTCCGAATTTCCATCTGTTTCCGCCATCCCTGATGGTGATCCGGGCCCGGCTCCGGAACTGCCGCTCCACGAGAGCAATATTGCCAGCACCGCCAAGGACTTGCCTGATAGAACCATTGCGCTGTCCCTCTCTCTTTTGCTTTGGACATTCACCAATCAGCATTTTTTGTTCCAATGATTACAACTCGTTGTATCTACTGAATGAAAAATCTGAATGACTGGCTAATGGCAAGACGTCACACCATGAGTGTAAAATTTTTCGACATGGATATACATGAGCTTGGCCTATTCAGCCTTGGGCGAAATGAAGGCCTTGTGGAACAGGTGGCGGGCGAGCAGCAACGGCGGCATGCGCAGCCAGTTTGCGCGAACATAGAGCATCCAGCGTGCACTGCTGCTCAGGCCATCCGAGCAGCTTGGGTGAACGGGCAGCAACGCACGGGTAAAGAGGCTGTCCATGAACGCCAGCATGAGCCGGTTGGGGCGGCCTGTCCTGCTGGCTGCTTCCTCTATATCTGCCGGGATGGGCGTATGCAGGATAAGCGCGGCATAACGCAAGGCGTAAAAAAGGGGGCGCGTCAATTCGAGTTCACGCGCCCGTTCGACGATATCTGGCCAGAACATCGGCAAGCCCCCGAAATGGCACAACAAGCTATGAATATCGATCAGGTCGCGCAAGCCATTCTCCATCTCCCCGTCATGAAAGAGATGGGCGGCACTGTGCAGAACCATATCGGAAGGGGCAAACACCCGAAGACCATCGTGGCCATCCAGCGCACATGCCGCGGCACGAAGCTTTGCCGGATCGGGGTGAAGAGAAGCCGTTTCCGGCAGGATCGCGTGATGCACGTCGATCACCGTTGATCGCTTGACATGCCGCATGGGAGGCAATTCGTGCATCCAGGCGCGATAGTAGCGCTGGTCATAGGCATCGTGGTGCGTTGCGGCCCAGCCGTGAAGCATCAAGGCCGCCTCTACCGCATTGAGGCTTTCTTTGGGCACCATGATGTCGATATCGGAAAAGAGGCGCCCCTGGGCCAACGGCAGATTTGCCATGACATAGGCGGCGCCCTTGAGGAGAATGATCGGCACCCCGACCTCTGCCATGGCTTTTTGAATCCTGCCTACTTCCCAGCGAATGGCTTGTGTGTGCCTTTCTGCTATGGCGTGCGACCATTCAAGGTGCTCGCGCGGCTGCTGCGGCACCTGCTCGAGCAGGCCGTGCTCGTCGAGCAAAGCATGGAGCCGTGCCAACAAATTGGCATGCCGCGCTTGACGCAAGAGCAAATCCCAGTCTTCCAGACTCAGGGAACGCAACGAACCGGGTTGCCGGAACGCTCGCAATACCAGGGGTTGTGAATTCACTTCAGGGGGCTGGCGGCTTTAATGCGGCAAATTTTTCAATGGCTTCGTCCAGGACGCTATATGAAAAATCATAGCACAGGGAAGCATCGATCAGGCCCGCCAAAGTCTCAAAGCCTCTGACGCCCAGCAGGCTATAGTTAAATGCATTATCCGCTACGCGCATAAAGGCTCGCGATCGCGGCAGCACCTCCAGGCGAGTGGCGGCACCGGCCTGATACCTCGGAAAAATCACCCAGGCAGGACGCGCGGTTTCCATTGCCTGGACAATACTTTCCGCGGGCGCTCTCATATGGGCAACCGTGCCCTTCATCGTGTCGCTGACCTTGCGACCAAAAACCGCATCCGGCTCATAATGCCGAATGATATCGATGGATTCGTTCTTCAAGCTGATGGGGCGGGGAAGCGGGATGATTCTCCCGTCACTGACGCGCACCAGGGCAAGCTCGTCCGAAAGCAATCTCCAACCGCGGCATACCAGGGCCGCGCACAGCGTGCTTTTACCCGAACCCGGCGGGGCAGGCAAAATGGCAGCATGGCCGCCCTTCTCGACCACCGCCGCATGGATGATCAGATAACGATTGGCGTGGCTCGATACACACCAGTTAAGCCCCCACTCCAACATTGGAAACGCCTGGTCAAGCGGCAGGGGCTTGAAGGTGGGCCGCCCGTCGAAGAGAAACAAAACCTGGGGCTTGAACCAGCGCCGCAGGGTGCGTGGGCAAGCAAGGCTCACATGGAAATCCGCGAAACCCGCCTGTTCCACCAGGGGATAATCGGCGTATAACAGGCCGATACCTTCCGCCACACTGGCGATCGAAGTCCGCAGATGCGTAACAAACGAACCGGTCTGGAGGAAAATCCCCGCCGTCTTGAGCCGGAAACCGAGTTCCGGGAGCGTCAATGCGGAAATATTCAAAATCGGCTACGTTCAATGAGTGCCAGTCTGTCGAGTTCCGCGAGCAGGCGTTCAGTTTCAAGCACGAGTTCCTCATCGAAACTGGTCTGCAATACAGGCGCGAGCGATCCAGCCAGAGTAACCGCTTCCGCTGGGGTCCGCTGCAATTCCGACAGGACATGTGCGGCAGCCGCACCAAGCAGGTGCGTATCGCCTGAAAGGCTGTTGTAGACGACAAACTCATCATCCCAGGAACGGAAATGAAGCGCATGAGCGGATATCACTCGCCACATCATTCTTGATTCTTGTTTAAACCATTTTTCTGCCGGGGATGATCGGGCATACCTTGTCAGGACATGGTGGTTTTCAGGTAAGCAACGATATCGGCCCCATACCATTTAACCCCCGCAGTCGGTTCGAAATAGCCGTTCTGGTTCCATTCGTTGAACATGTTTATAAGCTGCGTTTCGCCCAGCACTGGCGTGTAGCCACTTCTCGCGTTGAGCAGTGCCGAAACGACGTGAGCGCCCAGCTGGTCAGGGTCGCCCCCTCCTCCCAGCCAGATTACCTGAAACAGGGTGTATGAGGAGTAAATCGACCCATGATTGTTGCAATTGAATACAGCCATAAACTTGGTGGCACTGGCGGTCGTCCAGTTTCCCGGATGGTTGCAGTCTTTCGCATCGCCAGAACATGTTCCCGCCTTGTATGGCGACGGCCAATTCTCAGGCTTGTTGCCCCAGTAGCCTGGCGTCAGCCCGCCACATGTCTGGGGGTTGCCATGGACGCTAACATTGCCGGAAAGGAAGCCTGATGGCGTTTTGCACACAAAATCGCCGAGCACTGGACGGCTGGCGAGCGTAAGAAGCACGCCGGACAAAGCCAAGCCGGACTTGGTGAAGCCCCTGCGCGACTCATCTACGGATTTCGCTTGATCGGCGAGTTCAGCAGGAAATTGCGCATTCCCCGTTTCGCCATTCTGGTGTCCCCTGGTGTTCAAGTCGTTCTCCTTGAAGCGTCCTTATGTCATTGCACACCATCCAAAATAAAATGACTTATTCCAGATCGAGATTGGACAAGAAGCTAAATTCACATACAGTTTAGCAAAATTCGTTCCATCATGTGAAACGCAAAAATTTACAGATAGATAACAATTACATATTTGCCTTGCGCAGAGGTGGATTCTTGACTTCTCGGCGCAAGTGTAAATAATTTCGACACTCCGCAACCAGTGCAACATGGGGCGCCAGGAAGACGGGGTTATGTCCGTCCATATACATCATCAAAACGCACGATATCGTCTTCTCCCAGATATTCACCGCTCTGCACCTCGATCATCACCAGATTGAGCAGGCCGGGGTTTCCCAGGCGGTGCCTGTGTCCGGCGGGGATATAGGTGGATTCGTTGGTGTTGACGAACAATTCCTGCTGTCCATTCACCACCCGCGCCATGCCGCTGACGACGATCCAGTGTTCACTGCGATGATGATGCATTTGCAGGCTGAGGCTGGCGCCGGGTTTGACTTCGATGCGTTTGATCTTGAAGTTCCTGCCCTCTTCCAGCACCGTGTAAGTACCCCATGGGCGATGCACGGTGGAGTGCAGGCGGTAGGCTTTATGGCCTGTCGCCTTGAGGCGCGCATAGATGTGTTTCACGTCCTGGGCACGGCTGCGGTCAGCGACCAGGATAGCGTCTGGCGTGTCGATGATGATCAGGTCGTCGACGCCCACAGCGCCGATCATGCGTTGCTTGCTCTGGATATAGCAGTTGCTGACATCATGCAGGGTGACTTCGCCTTCGATGCGGTTGCCTTGGGCATCGGGAGCGGTAAGGTCGCCCAGCGCGGTCCATGAACCGATGTCGCTCCAGCCGATACTGCATGGCACAACGGCAACATTGCTGGATTTTTCCAGCACGGCATAATCGATGGAGTCGTCCGGCACGAGACTGAAAGTTGCGGCGTCGAGGTCCACCTGGCTGAAACCCTTGCCTTCAGCGATGCGGGATCGCGCCAGGCAGGCGCGGGTGGCCGCCAGGATATCCGGGCAATGTTGCTGCATCTCGCGCAGCATGGTGCCAGCCTGGAAGCAGAACATGCCGGAATTCCATAAATGACGGCCTGATGCAACATACTCCCGCGCCTTTTCCAGATCAGGTTTTTCGACAAAGCGCGAAACAGCTAAGCCCGCGCATTCCTCCTCTCCGCTTCCCTCAAGCGAAAACACAAAATCGGGATCGGCCTCGATATAGCCGTATCCGGTTTCCGGCGCGTCAGGCTGGATACCGAAGGTAACCAGCTTGCCCTGGGCGGCCAACTGCATGGCTCGGGACACGGCCCGGGCAAATGCAGCCTGGTCGGCGATCAGGTGGTCGGCGGGCAGCACGAGCAGGCATGCATCTTCGCCATGCGCGGCGGCAACCTGCAGTGCCGCCGCCGCAATGGCAGGCGCGGTATTGCGTCCGAATGGCTCGAGGATGAAGCGGTTGGTCAGGTCTTTGGCAGCAGGAATGGCGGCCACCTCGCGGTATTCATCGTCGGTCTTGAAGAACAGCTCGCGGTTGGTGACGGTCAGCATCTCGGCGACGCCGGGCAACACGGCCCCACGCAGCCAGGCTTTTTGCAGCAAACTCTGCCCATCCCCGAGACGGATGAATGGCTTGGGATGCAACTCCCGTGAAACCGGCCAGAGGCGGGAACCGGCCCCGCCGCATAAAACTGTAGGAATTAGTTTCATAAAAAACCCCTTGCGCCACATGATTGCGTGCGCGGCGGAAAAATTTCCGGGCAGGGACGCGCCGACATATCGTCAGATTGTCCGGCTTGCTCGTTGGTGGTGCAGATGATTCTAGCCGCATTCCAGAAACATATCCATTCCGCCACCGCAGCTTTCAGGCAATGGAGCCACCGCCAAGCGCATTCGACTTCCACAAACATCAATGTTATGGGACAATCAAGAACTATTCTTATTTGCAAAAAAGAAGTCATGAATACGGTCAGACTCTCCACCCTCAAGCCCGGCGAATCCGCCACCATCGCCGCGCTGCATACCGATGAGGCGCTTTACCATCGTCTCGCCGCGATGGGTTTCCGTATTGGCAAACGCATCGACCTGGTGCGGCGCGCCAAATTCGCCGGCCCCTTGCATGTCCGTATCGGCACCACAGACATCATGCTGCGCCGCAGCGATGCCCAGCACATCGACGTTACCCCGGCAGGAGCGTCTGAATGAAACGCATCGCCCTGCTCGGCATGCCGAACACCGGCAAATCCACTTTTTTCAACCGGCTTACCGGGGCCTCGGCGCGGGTCGGCAACTGGCCCGGCATCACCGTGGACCTGATGAGCGCGAAAGTGCTGCTGGGCGGCGCCATGGTGGAAATCATCGATCTACCCGGCGTGTATGACATCCACGGCTTCTCCGATGACGAGCTGGTGGTAAGGCATTTTATCGAAAACAACCCGATAGATCTGGTGTTGATCATTCTCAACACCACCCAGATCGAGCGCCAGTTGAGCCTTGCCCTGCAGGTCAAGCAACTCGGCCTGCCGGCATTGCTGCTGCTCAACATGGCGGATGAGGCCAAGAAATATGGCGTCACGGTGGACATCAAGAAAATGTCGCAGGCCATGAACATGCCGGTGGTGCTGCTCTCCGCAAAATATGGCAGCGGCTACGCGCACGCCTATCAGGCCATTTCGAATGCCATCCAGGCCAGTCTGCCCATAGCGACGCAACAGGTTAGCGAAAAACTGCAGCTCGACGACCAGATCGAATCCACCATGGAGAGCGTGCTCAAGCAGGCCGTGCAGGTGCCGACCCAGATGTCCGAAAACCTCACCACGCGCCTTGACCGGGTGTTGCTCCACCCCTGGCTGGGCCTTCCCTTGTTCTTCGGCGTCATGTACCTGCTGTTCCAGGCCATTTTCATTCTCGGCAAACCCTTGCAGGATGGCGTGGCCTGGGGCCTCGGCCTGTTCCGCGGCGGCGTGCTGGATCCCCTGCTGCACAACCTGCCCGCGCCGCTGCCTGGCCTGTTGCTGGACGGAATCTACAATGGCGTCGGCACCGTCGCCGCTTTCGTGCCCATCATCGTGCTGTTCTTCCTTTTCATGGCGCTGGTGGAAGACAGCGGCTATCTGTCACGCGCCGCATTCCTGATGGACGCGCTGATGGCCAAGATGGGCCTGGACGGGCGCAGTTTCGTCATGATGCTGATGGGCTTCGGCTGCAACGTGCCGGCGTTGATGGGCACGCGCGTCATGCGTTCGCGCAGCCTGCGCCTGCTGACCATGCTGGTGATTCCGTTCTCGCTGTGCTCGGCCCGGCTGCAGGTATTCGTCTTCATCACCTCGGCGCTGTTCGCCCCGAAGAATGCGCCGCTGGTGCTGTTCAGTCTCTACCTGTTCAGCTTTGCCGCCGCCATCGCCACCGCCCTGCTGTTCAAAAAGCGCTACGCCAACAATGAACCCTTCATTCTCGAACTGCCGCCCTATCGCCTGCCCACCTGGCGCCAGATCGTGTTGCGCGGCTGGCACGAGGTCCGGCATTTTCTCGGGCGGGCGAGCAAGTTCATCATTGCCGGCGTGGTCATGGTGTGGATCCTCACCCATTTCCCCCAGGATGCCGCCCCCGGCGGCAGCGACACCTGGGCCGGCATGATCGGCCATTTCCTGGCTCCCGTACTCGACCCGCTCGGCATCAACCAGCAACTGGCCATCGCGCTGATCTTCGGCTTCGTCGCCAAGGAAATCGTAATCGGTTCGCTGGCGGTGATTTATGGCCTGGAAGGCAGTGCGTTGATGAGCACCATGGCGCATCAACTCGACTGGGTGCAGGCCTACAGCTTCATGCTGTTCACCCTGATCTACACGCCCTGTCTTTCCACCCTCGCCACGCTCAAAACCGAGTCGCGCAGCAACGCCTATACCGCTCTGGCTCTTGTCTGGCCGCTGGCGCTGGCGTGGTTGTTGAGCTTCGCCTTTTATCAGGGCGCCAGGGCGCTCGGTTATTGAATCGGGTAGGAGGCGGGGTCACCCCCGCCGTCCTCCCACACCACCGGACGTACGGATCACGTATCCGGCGGTTCCTGCCTCCCATTGCTGGGTTGAGCTTACGTCCCGAGGACTATTCGCCCGTTAGCCTATAGACGCTGCGACCGCCTTCGAGGCTTCCGGCCCCTAGTGCTCTGTCGCCAGCTCCCTCTCGGGACAACTGTCCAGACTTCACGGAGAGATAGCCACCTTTCCGCTCATGGCAGGTTCAGCCCTTCGCGGCTTGGTCAGAGCCACTACTATGGCCTCGGCTGACTCCCATCATCCCATCCCGACACCTTGCGATGTCAGTAGCACAAGGCAGGCCGACGGGCCTCCCAGGGTAATTCGCGCGACCTTCATGCTTATGCCTGTCGGATCTACGTCGTAGCGTTCCGTGCAAGTATCGGGCTTTACAGATATGCGCCTGCTTACCCCGCTACGCCGCCTCTATCCGCTTCCTGTTCGTCAGGCCAGCACTTTGCCTACGGCTTCCTTCAGATTCCGCCTTGCGACGGACACCCTTGCCGTTCGGCTAACACTTCCCCTTGCCGGGTGTGCAAAGGACTTTCACCTTCTAGTCATTCTCCCCGCCACCACAGCGGAGAAAACAGCGCCAGTCACGGCGCTACGCGCCATGCCTGGCGCACGCACACAAAAAACCGCCACGAAGGGCGGTTTTGTTTGCTGGCGACTTTCCGATGCTGGTTATGGATTGGGGCCGTTATGGCAACTGTAGCAGCTGATTTGCGTTCCGGCGGCAAAAGTCTTGGTGCCGTTTTCCACCGCCAGGGTCTTGGTCACCTTGACCGCACTCAGCGGGGTGCCGGCGCTTGTCGTACCGTGGCAATAGTCGCAGCCAGTTTTGCTGGCTTTCTTGTGCGATGAAACCCAGGCATCACCCGTCGTGTGCATACCGTGCGGACCACCATTGACCGTGGTCGGCACAGTCGTGTGGCAAGCCGTGCATTCGGCAACAGTACCCGCATGGCCCTGGACTGCGATGCTCTGCGTATTGTCGTCGGCATGACTGGACGGATAAATGGCATGGGTCGCGCCGTGGCATGCTTCGCACTGCAAACCGCCATGCCCCTTGCTGAAGCGGTACAAGTTCAATCCGGCGACAGGGGTATTGGCGTTGGTTGCGAAGGTATGATCGATCGGTACGACGGGAATGCCGTTGGCATTGACACCGGCAAGAGCCCGCTTGCCAGGCGCGGCGCTGTTGTGACAAGACTCGCAAGTAGGCTCGTTGAACCAGCCTTGACGGGCTGCATTGCCAACCTGGGCCATATTGCCGTGACAGCTTTGGCAACTCATCAACGGTTTGCCGGTAGCATCCACCGCCTTGCCCATGGCGCCCCGCAGGCATTGAGTAGCAGAACCGGGGTGGCACGCGTAGCACGAAGTACGGTTGCCAATGCTATCAAGCGCCAACAGGGTTGCAGGATCTTTCACCGTGGCGTGTTTGGTATGCAGCGCCTGGGTAAACGGTGAGATTCCAGCCACACCAGGCATTACCGTCTTCAGGCTCAGCTTGTCGAAATAGGCGTTACTGGCATGGCAGGCAACGCATAAAACCGGCCTTCCCGCATTCGCGGTGGCCAGCAGGCCGCTGGCGTTGTAACCGTTCTGGGCGAGGCCCTTCGTATACAAGGCGCTGGAGAGCTTGTTCTGGTCATGCAGCTTCAGAATGTTTTTCTTCCAGTCCTTTTCGGTATTGGCATCGAATACCCAGCCCGTCCTCGGCCGTGCCGCCATTGCCGCGGCATTTCCAGTGGAAATGGAAGCATGGCAACCCTTGCAGGTCATTTCGTCGCTCACCGGCAGGACGGTCGTGGTAGTGGCCAGCACTTTCCCACTCAGGTCCTTGGCAACCACTTTTACCGTGGGATAGAAGTTCTTTTTACCAGCGTCGTCAATCGGCGTGACGGGAAGGCCCTCGGCTTCGAACCATGCATACTGGCTGTTGTAGCTCAACGGTGCCGGCGCAAGGGAAGGCGCCCTGTTGCCTGGAGCAGGAACCCCCGAGGCAAGCCCGTCGAGCATGAGGCCGATATCCGGAGCGGGATTGAGGCCAAACAGGGCGGCAGACCAGGTCCAGAAGTTGGTCTTGGTGGAGCTGATGGTATTGATGGAGCCAGCGCTGTCCGCCACGGCTTCGTAAGTAAGCGTCACGTTGCTGCCAATCAGCTTGCCTGCCTTGTCCTTCAGTTGCGCGTGCAGGGTGTTGTATGGAGGCAGAATGGAGAAAACCGAAAAATCCACGCCATCCATGCAGTGCATGCCAAGATCGTTCCAGGCCAGAAGCGTATAGCCAGTGGAGGCGACAGGCGTGGTTACCACCGAAACCGACACTGCCACGGTGGTCTTGCTGTCTTTGATGGTTATGCTGGTGGAACCAGCCTTGATGGCCTTCACGGTGGCCGTGCCGCCAGCATAGCTCACAGTCGCCACGGAGGGGTTGGATGAGGTGGCCGTTACCGTCCCGGAAGCATTGGAGACGATGACGCTGGCCGTGCCCCCGACATTCATGGCTACCGAAGCGGGGGAAACGCTCAGGCCGCCGGATGTCGTGGCGCTCACCGTGACCGGTATTTTCTTCTCGGTTTTGCTGTCTTTCACCTTCACATAGGTCGCACCGGCCTTCAGCCCCTTGAGGGTCACCACCCTGTTGGAATAGGAGGCGCTCACCACCGTCTTGTCATTGGATTCAGCGGAAACCGAACCGGAGGCATTCGACACGGCAAGCGTTGTGGTATTGCCCACCTTCATGGAGACAGACGCCGGACTGACTTGCAGTGATGAAGAACTCTCGCTATTGCTATCGGCAAATACATTGTTAACCGCAAACAGCGCGGCCAGAAACAACAAAAATGGAAATGAGAAAGTACGCACGTTCATGGCAAGCTCCTTTTTATTGAGTTATGTCATGAAGTGTATCCCATGCGAATGGTAAGGTTTATTACGATTTATTCATCCTGGAAACCGCCGGTCATCACTCATTCCCCATTATGTCTGCTCCGGTCTGTCCGGCCTGGGATAATGGAATGGCCAGGTTAAATTGACGATTCCCTCAAGCGGCCTGGGGTGTTCGATGCCAAAACCCTGCACGAAATCCACCCCCATCTCGCGCAACTTCTCCAGCACCGCTTCCGTTTCCACGAATTCGGCAATGGTCTTGAGGCCCATGACGTGGCCGACCTGATTGATGGCCGCCACCATGGCGGCATCCATGGGGTCATTCACCATGTCGCGCACGAAAGATCCGTCGATCTTGAGATAATCCACGGGCATGTTCTTGAGATAGGTAAAGGACGACAAACCACTGCCGAAATCATCCAGCGAGAAGCGGCAGCCACGGGAGCGCAGTTCGCCGATGAACTCCATGGCACGGGAAAGATTGGAGATTGCCGCGGTTTCGGTGATTTCGAAACAGATGTGGTCATGCGGCACCTGGTACAGGGCGAACTGGCGATTGATGAACGACAGGAAATGATCGTCGCACAGCGAGGGGCCGGAAAGATTAACGGTGCAGGTGTGGCGCTGGCTCAGAGAATCACCGGAAAAAATCTTCCAGTACAGGCCAAATGCCGTACTCACCACCCAGCGGTCGATGGAGGGCATGAGGTTGTAGCGCTCGGCGGCGGGAATGAAGGCCATGGGCGGGATGAGTTCACCCTGGTCGTCCAGCATGCGCAGCAGGATTTCGAAATGCGCGCCCGCCTCATCCGCTTCGGCCAGGGGCATGATGGTCTGGTAATAAAGCCGGAAGCGATTTTCCTCGATGGCATGGGTAATCCGCGCCACCCAGTTCATTTCCCCCTGGCGCTGCGCCAGCTCGCTATCCTCGACACGGTAAACATGCACCCGGTTGCGCCCCATGTCCTTGGCCGCATAACAGGCGGAATCCGCGCAGCTCAGCACGCTGGCAAGCGATTCACAGTCCTGGGTGAGGGGCACCAGGCCGATGCTGACGCCGATGACAAATGCCTTGTTCTGCCAGACAAAATGAAAATCCTTCACCGTCTGGCGCAACAGGTCGGCCACGATCTGCGCCTGTTCCAGCGGACAATTCTCCAGCAGCACGCCGAATTCATCGCCGCCCAGCCGCGCCAGAAGGTCGGTATCGCGCACCTTGCTTTGCAGCAGCACGGTCAACTGGCGCAGCAGTTCGTCGCCGGCCACATGGCCGCAGGTATCGTTGACGATCTTGAACTGGTCGAGGTCGAGATAGCACAGGGCATGGGCCCACCCTTCCTCCCGCGCGGAAGCCAGGGCTTTTTCCAGCCGGTGTTCGAATTCGCGCCGGTTGACCAGGCCGGTCAGCGCGTCGTGCGTGGCCAGGTAGGACAGCCGCTCGGTCGCCTCGTCGACCCGCTCCTGCATGCGCTCCTGGGCTGCCTGCAAGGCAGCCGCCATGGCGTTGACGCCACGCTCGAGGGTGCGCAGCTCGCCGCCCGATTGTTCTACGACACGCACGTCCAGCCTGCCCCGGCCCAGTTCGTCCACGGCATCGGCCAGGCGCTTCACCGGGACGGTCACATCGCGGCTCATGCGCAAGGCCAGAAGCGTGCTCGCCGCCAGGCCCAGCAGAAAAATCAGGAGACTGTCCAGAATCAGAAATGTTTTATGCTTGCGGGTGCTTGCTCGCGACAGCTCGAGCGTGACCCGGCCCAGAATCTTGCCCTTGGGCGCCACGGTCTGCGATGCGGCGGCTATCGGCATGAAATCGTCCACCTCGGTCTGGCTCTGGAATACCGGGGTACTGAAACTAAGCGCGTCGCCCTGATCAGCCACGGCGACATACAGGCCGGCCTTGTGATCCGACAATACCGGCGGCCCCATGGATTTCCCGCTTGCCGCAAGAATGGCGCCATCGATGTTGGTGATGGTGACAGCGGATACGTCCGCCTCCTTCATGACCGAATCCGCCAGCAACTGCAGGATTTCGCGGTTGCCGGAAAATACGCCATATTCGCTCGCCGGCGCCAGTTGGCGGGCGATTGCCAGGCCGCGCTCGCGCAGCGAATCCTCCAGGCTTTGGATGCCGGAGGTAATGAAATGCAGCGCCAGCAACAGCGCGATCACCGAGGCCGGCATCAGCGCCAGGAACAGCACCCGCCTCTTGATGCCCCAGTTTTTCATTCCAGCATCTCCGCGCGCTTGAGTTTCTGATCAAGCGCCATTTCGTCGTCCACGTTGATGGCGAGCGAGCGTGCGACCTGATAATTGAGACTGACAGAAAAATACTTCGGATATTCCGGCGGCGGCAGCACCCATGACTTGCCGGCCAGGACGCGCAACAGCACTTCCCCCGCCTGCCTGCCGGCCTGTTCCGGCGTGGTATAAACCGCGGCAAGCGCGCCTGCCTTGACGTAGGCATGAGAGAATCCGATTACCGGTTCCTGGTAACGGTAAGTCGTGAGCAGCAGGCTTTGCACCGTGCCCCTGTTGAACACCAGGGGATCGGGCATGGCCAGCAAAACATCGCTGTCGGCAAGCACCCGCTGCAGCGCGGGAAGCAGGTCTCCATCCGCGCCTATTTTTTCCACCACCAGCGCGAATTTGGCTTCTCTCGCCGCGAGTTGCAGCGCTTTCAAAGCGTCCTGGGATTCCGGCCCCAGCACCACGCCGATTCTGCTCCGCTCCGGTAATGCCAGGTGAATCAGCTCCATCTGCCGCGCCAGGGGCTGGTCGAGATAGACCGCCGAAAATTGCCGGTAATCGCGCTGGCGGGCAATCTTCTCGAATGCCTGGCGCGGGATCAGCGTTGCCAGCACCGGCGTTGTCAAATTCAGTGCCGCCATTTCCTGAGTGGCGCGCACGCCGACGGCAACGATCATGTCCTGGCGATCCCTGCCGAAATCAGGCTTCCTCCCCGCCGGCGAGTAGACGCTCACCGCCGCCCGCCCCGCGTTTTGGCCGACCAGCGCGCGGATATTGTTGGCCGTTTCCTGATAGGGCGCGGAATCGTCGCTCAGAACGATCGCAATATTGGCCGGCGCGGTAGCCCATGCGCCTGTACACGCCAGGACCAGCGCCAGGAGAAGCGCGCGCGGAAAATGGCACGACCGCAAGGCGCCGGCCAGCATGAGCTGAATGTTCAAGCTGTTGCTTCCCGGCGCCTTATGCATCCAGACTCGCAAGTTTCCACACGCACCCGCCGCGGCTCGCCGCGTCCAGCGCCTCCAGATACAGGTGGTGCGCCTGCAATTCCTCGTCCGTCGCCGGCAACACCCGCAACGGTTGTCGCTGCGCGCCTGGCGCAGGGGCAATGCGCTTCGCCTGCACGGGCCCGGATTCCATCATCAGGCTTTCCTGGCCGCGCGTCATGGCCAGATAGACCTCCGCCAGCAATTCGGTATCGACCAGCGCGCCGTGCAGGGTGCGCCTGGAATTGTCAATCTGGTAGCTTTTGCACAAGGCATCGAGATTGTTTTTCTGGCCAGGACGCAAGGCCTTGGCCATCTTCAGGGTATCGGTAATGACCGGACAATAGTGCTGGATCGGCTGCATGCCGAGCAGGTCCAGTTCGTAATTGAGAAAGCCGATATCGAATGGCGCGTTGTGAATGATGAGCTCGGCGCCAGCGACATAAGCGAGGAAGTCCTGCACAACGTCTTTGAACAGCGGCTTGTCCTGGAGGAATTCCAGGCTGATGCCATGCACCTGCTGGGCGCCCGGATCAATTTCCCGCCCAGGGTTGAGATACTGGTGAAAATGATTGCTGGTCAAGCGGCGGCTCACCATCTCGACCGCCGCAATTTCGATGATGCGGTGTCCGAGGCTGATTTCCAGTCCGGTGGTTTCGGTATCTAAAATGATCTGGCGCAAGATTGATAAGGTTCCACGTTAAAAATCAAGCCCGGCAGGCGTCTGGCATCTCGACACCCCGGTTGGCCAACTGATCGGCGCGTTCGTTCTCCGCATGTCCCGCATGGCCTTTTACCCACACCCATTCGACTTGATGTTGCGCGGCCAGGGCATCCAGTTGCTGCCACAAGTCCATGTTCTTCACCGGTTTCCTGTCCGCCGTGCGCCAGCCACGCCGTTTCCAGTTGTGGATCCATTCGCTGATGCCTTTCTGCACGTACTGCGAATCGGTATGCACCCGTGCCTGACAAGGCCGGCTCAAGGCTTCCAGCGCCTTGATCACCGCCAGCAGTTCCATGCGGTTATTGGTCGTCAGCGCTTCGCCGCCGCACAGTTCCTTTTCCTGGCCGCGAAATCGCAGCAAGACACCCCAGCCGCCGGGGCCGGGATTGCCTTTGCATGCTCCGTCGGTATAAACATCAACAATGCCATCATCACTCATCACAATTTGTTATTCCTTGACTAACCGTTTTCTGTGCCGCGGGAGCCAAGCCCTTGCGCGCAGCCCGGGCTTCGTTCCAGGGCGGCATGATCAAGCGCATGCCATGCACGCGCTTCCTGGCATGGATGAAGTACACCCCTCCGGCCAACGCCCACCAGCGGTCGCCCGCCGCCGCCATGAAGCGGAATTTGCGCAACAAGTTCTCCTGCTGGAACGGTGGCTCATAACAGCACATGCGCCCGCCCGCCACCTCAAACCCAAGCAGGGCCAGCCAGTCCTTGATCCGCATCAGGCTGATGAAATGGCCGTGCCAGGGATAACCTGGCGCATTATAAGCCATCAGCTTGCGTAAACCCCACAGGCTGAATGGATTAAAACCGCTGATGATCAGATGCCCCTCCGGCATCAGCACCCGTTCGGCTTCACGCAGAATCTGGTGAGGATAGGCACTGAATTCCAGCACATGGGGCAACAGCAGCAAGTCTACCGTTTGGCTGGCAATTGGCAATTGCGCCACGTCCGCCCGTACCGCCACGAGCGGCCCCATTCCGGCGCAAAAACGGAAAGGAATACGGCTGGCGCGCAACAGGTCATGCTCCAGCAAACCCAGTTGCAGCGCGTTAAAACCAAAAATATCCGCGACCACCTGATCGTGGTAAGCCTGCTCATGCCGCAGGAGATACTGGCCCAGCGCGGTAGCAAACCAGGCATTTTCGTCCAGACTTGACATTTAGGCCGCCCCGTCCAAACATGTGCAAATGATCGAAATCGTTCCCATCCCTGCCTTTGAAGACAACTACATCTGGCTGATCCGCCACGGCGCGAGCGCCATCGTCGTGGATCCCGGCGATGCCGTTCCGGCTGCGGACTATCTGCGACACCATCGGCTAAGTCTTGTCGCCATCCTGCTCACCCACCACCACCGAGACCATACCGGCGGCGCAGCTGAACTGCATCGGCTGTTCAGTGCCCCTGTTTACGGCCCGCGCCGCGAGGCCATTGCCAGCATCACTCATCCGGTCGGGGAAAGCGACGTGATCGACTTTCCCAGCCTGGGAATCGCATTCCAGGTGCTTGACGTGCCTGGCCACACCGCCGGCCACATTGCGTATTATGGGATAAATACCTTGTTTTGTGGCGATGCGCTGTTTGCCTGCGGCTGCGGACGCCTGTTCGAGGGCTCCGCGCAACAGATGCATGCCTCGCTGGCCAAGTTTTCCGCCCTGCCGGATGACACAAAAGTCTGTTGCGCCCACGAATACACACTGGAGAATATCCATTTCGCAAAATTGGTCGAGCCCGGCAATGCCGCACTGCTGGAGCGCGAGCACAGGGATCGCGCGACGCGCTCGCAAGGCCGCCCCACCCTGCCTTCAAGCATCGGCCTGGAAAAGTTGACCAACCCCTTTCTGCGCTGCGGCGAACCCGCCGTCATCGCCGCCGCCAGCCGCTTCGCCGGCCACCCCCTCGTGCCGCCCGTGGACGTATTTGCCGCGATCCGGCAATGGCGGGACCAGGTTTGACAACCCCGGATTTCGCCTTGCGGCATATTTCTGCTTCGCGGAGTCGTTAATTTCGCAAAAATGAGGCACAATCCAGCCTGCAATTCCAATTCTTACCAACACCTCTGTGGAGATGACAACTATGAACAAAACTGAACTGATCGATTCCGTCGCAGGCAAGACCGGCATTTCCAAAGCCAAAACAGCCGAAGTGCTGGACGCCCTGATGGCGACGGTCAAGGAAAGCATGGCCAAAAACGAATCCGTGCAGCTGATCGGTTTTGGTACTTTCGAAGTGACGGAACGCGCCGCGCGCGAAGGCCGCAACCCCGCGACCGGCGCGGCAATGAAGATCGCCGCCAAGAAAGTGGTCAAATTCAAGGTCGGCAAGGCGCTGGCCGACGTGGTTGCCGCCGCGAAGCCCGCCAAAAAGAAGTGATTGCCCGCGGCGCGCCCTGGACGGGGCCGCGCCGCCGCCCCCAGGATCCCTCTCCCGGATTCGCCGATATCACCAGCCCGACTTCGCACGAGGCCAGCGTGGCAACTATTTCCCTTATGGCGCAGGATTGGGATAGCGTGCGTGGATGGCTTCAATCTCCCGCAGCGTGTCCGGGCTTAGTTCAACCTCCGCGCTATCGATATTCTGTCTGAGCTGTTCCATGGTGGTGGCGCCAATGATGGTGCTGGACACAAACCACTTGCTGCGCACATAGGCGAGCGCCATTGTGGCCGGCGCCATGCCTGCCTTTTGTGCAAGCTCGCTGTAAGCCCGTACCGCCTCGTTGACGTTGGGTTTGCCATAGCGTTGCCCGAAGCCGGGAAACAGGCTGATGCGCCCGGTGCCCGAGGGCGCCAGATACTTGCCGGAAAGCACGCCGAAACCCAGCGGACTATAGGCCAGCAGGCCCACTTTCTCACGGAAGCCGATTTCCGCCAACCCGCTCTCGAACACCCGGTTGATGAGGCTGTATGCGTTCTGGATCGAAGCCACGCGCGGCAACCCAGCCTGTTCGGAGGCGCGGATGAACTGGCACACGCCCCATGGAGTTTCATTGCTCAAACCGATGTGCCTGATCTTGCCAGCCTTGATCAGGCCGGCAAAGACGGCAAGTTGTTCGGCGATGGGCGTGGTCTCGCGCTCGGCGTCGGGGTCGAAGGTGGCCTGGCCGAACATGGGCACATTGCGGTCCGGCCAGTGGATCTGGTAAAGGTCGATGTAGTCTGTCTGCAGCCGTTTCAGACTGGCGTCGATCGCTTCTTCAATATGCCGTCGCGCGATCCGCGGCCCTCCCCGTATCCAGTCATAGCCGCGAGCCGGACCAGTCACCTTGGTGGCAAGGACGAGTTTGTCGCGCGCCACGCCTTTCAGCCAGCGGCCGACATATTGTTCGGTCAGCCCCTGGCTGCCGGCGCGTGGCGGGACGGGATACATCTCCGCAGTATCGATGAAATTGACGCCGTGCGCGACGGCATAGTCCAACTGGTTGCGGGCATCCTCGGCGCTGTTCTGCTCGCCGTAGGTCATCGTGCCGAGGCAGATTTCCGAAACCAGCAGGCCGCTGCTGCCCAATTGGCGATATTTCATAGGCCTCCTCCGTTGTCCGTTACGGCTTGCGCAACAGGTCGACGCGCAACGGCATCTCGAAATCGGCGCCTTGCGGCGTCATGTGGCGCAGGAACCGTTCGCGCACCTGGCGGTACAGGTCCGGCGAGAGCCGGTGCTCGGTATGGGTGACCTTCAGAATTCGTTCCTCGAAATGCTCGAAAGTTTCATAGCGGCTGGGGGTGCTGAAGAATATCTGCCTTTCCAGTTCGAAGACCCCGGCGGATACGGCGCGTTCGACAGCGGAAAACGCGGCTTCGCGCACTACCTTTTCGTCATGGAAAAGGCGCAGGATTTCATTGAATTCGCCAGCGAAAACCGGCTCCGAAATATACGCCAGCCCGCCGGGCCTCAGTACCCGGGCGATTTCGGCCATGGCGCGATCCATCCGCGCCACCGGTACGTGGTGCAGGGATTTGAACATCAGCACGATGTCGAAGGATTCGTCCAGCGCGGGAATCGCTTCCGCGCCACCGAGGCGGAAGGTCACGTTGGCAAGGTCGTTGTTGCGCAGATTTGCGGCGTGCTGGATTTCATCCACCTCCAGGGCGGTAATCGTCCTCGCTTTTCCATTCTGGCTGATCGCTCGCGTTTTTTCCGCCCTGCCACACCCCAGTTCGAGAATGTCCGCGCCTTGCAGCGAGAGAAGTTGCTCGTAAATGTCGCGCTCGTCGCAAACCAGGTCCGCGTGGGGATTGGAAATGATCATGGGTGCCGCCCTTGCTTAAACCATCATGCCGTGGTTCATCGGGATCAGGATCGGGTGTCCGCCCGACTGGAATATGAACAGGCCGATCAGGAAACTGAAAATGGCGACCATGATGCTGGCAAAAAAGGCCGTCCAGAAGCCGGAAACCTTGAAGCCCTCGACCAGCGCCGACACCAGCAAGAGCATCAGCGCATTGATGACCAGCAGGAAGAAGCCGAACGTGATCAGGGTGAGCGGAAAGGTCAATAAAATGAATATGGGTCGCACGATCGCATTGGCAAAACCAAGCAACAAGGCTGCGACGAACAGCGATTGCTTGTTCGAGAAGGTGATGCCGTGAAAAATGAAGCTGACCAGCCACAAGGACAGGGCCGCGATGCCCCAATGGGCAAGAAATTCGAGCAGGTTGTTCAACATGTCGTGAAGTTCTCCTGTTTAATCAAACGGTGGGCGGGTTGGCGGCGCTTTTTCCGACCAGTTCCGCCGCTTCCGCCGCGCTCAATGATTTCCACGGCAGGGGCAACAAACCGGGAACGCGCGCCATATAGCGCCGATAAACCTCGCCGTGATAAATTAGCAGTTTCCTTTCTTCCAGACGCGATCCGATTATGAAATAAAGCGTCATCATCACGCTTGAAGCAAAGAAAGCCAAATTCATGTCGCGCGTCCAGATCAGCACCAGCCCGAACAAATACCAGGGGTGGCGCACAAAATGGTGGAACGGGGAAAGATGAAAGTGCTCCAGGTCTTCCACGCGCCGGGTGTGCCGTTGCCACTGGCGCAGGCCGATAAATTCCCGCATATCGTAGAATTTCAGTGTGTGCAGGAAACCCAGCAACGCCGCCAGCGCCAGGCCGTTTGCCAGCCACGCGGCGGCGCCGTCCCAGCGCCATAGCGTCGGGCCGGGAGCACGGTACATGAGCCAGAGTATCGGCAGCAGGAGCAAGACAGCCAGTACGTTGAACGCCATCCGGTAGGCCGGCATCAATCCGGGACGAAGCGCGGCGAGCCTGTTTTTGACCCATAGCGAGGCAAGCGTCGAATGCAGGGTGAAATAAGCCAGCCAGCACAACAGCAACAGCATCATGTTTTGCCAGTCGGATTCCGTCATGGTTAATTTCTGAGTCCGAAATAAATTTGATAACGCGGCAGGGGCACCGCAGGCAGACACCCCTATTCTTGGCCACTATTCCGCGTCAGCGCGAAATTGCCTTCGGATTTCAGGTCCGGCTTGAACCATGCCAGCTTGCCTTGCAAGCTCACCACTTTGCCGACGATGATCAATGTAGGGGGTTTCAAGTTGGCATCGGCGGCAAGCTGCGGCAGGGATTCGAGCGTTCCGGTAACGACGCGCTGGCTGGGTGTCGTGCCTTGCTGGACGATGGCGGCCGGCGTGAATGGCGTCAGGCCGTGGGCAATCAGCCGCTGGCACAACACCGGCAAGCCCAGCAGCCCCATGTAAATGACGACGGTCTGGTTGGGACGCGCCAGCATTTCCCAGTCAAGGTCCATGGTGCCGTCCTTGAGATGTCCGGTCACGAACACGCAAGCCTGGGCATAGTCGCGGTGGGTCAACGGGATGCCGGCATAGGAGGCAACGCCTGATGCAGCGGTTATGCCTGGCACCACCTGAAACGGAATACGGTTGGCGGAAAGCGTTTCGATTTCCTCGCCGCCGCGACCGAAAATGAACGGGTCGCCGCCCTTGAGACGAAGCACCCGCTTGCCTTCCTTGGCCAGCTTGACCAGCAATTCGTTGATTTCTTCCTGGCGCATGGCGTGGTTGGCGCGCTGCTTGCCGACAAAAATGCGGTCGGCATCGCGCCGGGTCATCTCCAGGACCTGCGGCGTGACGAGGTTGTCGTAAACGATGACATCTGCCTGCTGCATCAGGCGCAGGGCGCGAAAAGTGAGCAAGTCAGGGTTGCCCGGACCGCCGCCCACCAGGTAAACCTCGCCCTGGGGCGGGATGTCCGCTGCCTCGGTGATCGCCTGTTCCAGGGCGCTCGTTGCCTGCTCCTCGCGCCCGGCAAAAACCATTTCCGCAATGGGCCCCTGAAAAATTTTCTCCCAGAAAATTCGTCTTTGCCCCGATTCGCTGAAATGCTGCTTCACTTTGCCGCGGAAGTTGTCCGCCAGCGCCGCAAGACGCCCGTATGAAGCGGGAATCAGGGTTTCCAGGCGGGCGCGCAGCAGGCGCGCCAGAACCGGGGAAGCGCCGCCCGTCGAGACCGCCACGACAACAGGCGAGCGATCGATGACCGAAGGCATGATGAAGGAACAAAGTTCCGGGTCATCCACGACGTTGACGGGGATGCGCCGCGCCCTGGCAATCTCGGATACGCGCTGGTTTACCGCCCGGTCATCGGTTGCGGCGATGACGATTACGGCATGATCCAGATGTTCGGGTGAAAAGTGCGCCTGAACATGGGTGATTGCACCTTTGTCGGCCTCTCTTTTCAGTGCCGCGCAAAGTTGCGGCGCCACCACCGTAACCTTGCCCCCGGATTGCAGCAGCATCGCGGCTTTGCGCGCCGCCACATCGCCTCCACCGATGACGCTGCAGGGTTGGCCTTTGATGTCGAAAAAAATGGGCAAAAATTCCATGACTTGAATGATCCGTAAAAAATAATCGGGAAGAAGCTGCTTTAGTTAGCGTTGGATGGTGCGCTGGAAAGCTTGTGTTCGACAGCGAAGATTGCGGCTTCGACGCGGGAGGTCAAGCTAAGCTTGGAGAGAATGTGCCGCACGTGAAGCTTGACGGTATCGTGGCTGATGTCCAGCTGGCGCGCGATAACCTTGTTGCTTTCTCCGAGCGCCAGATGGGAAAGGATTTCGCGTTCGCGCTGGGTCAGCAGATCGAGCATGGAAGCTGGTTGCTGCGCGGCCGGCTGGTTGTTTTGCAGCAGACCGACGAGCTTCATGGTCATGGAAGGCGCGACCACCGTTTCCCCGCGGGCGGCACGCACGATCGCGTCCGCCACATCATCCGGCTCCATGTCCTTGAGCAAATAGCCGCGCGCGCCCGCGCGAAGCACGTTGGCCAGATCCTCCTCGGCATTGCTCACCGTAAGCACCAGGGTAGGGATGCCGTTGCCTTCCTGCTGCAGCTGGCGCAACAGGGAGAGGCCGTCCACCGGCTGCATGTGTAGATCGGTCACCATGACGTCAGGCTTGAGTTCTTCCAGCAACTGGCGCGCTTCTTCCGCGCTGCCGGTAACGCCGGCGACACTGATTTGCGGGTTGCGCTCCAGCAACTCGGCCAGCCCCTTGCGGAAAAGCGTGTGATCGTCCACGAGCAGAACACGTATGCTCACTTGCCCCCCTCCTTCTTGGGCGCCGGAAAGGTTAGCAGCACACGCGTTCCCCGTTCCGGCAGCTTTTCGACGATGACGTTGCCGTTCAGCCGCTGGGCGCGCTCACGCATGATGCTCAGCCCGAAGTGCATGTTCTTGTCCGGCGCGCGCCGGGGCGAAATGCCGACGCCGTCATCCTCGATGCAGAGCCAATACTGGTTGTTCCCATCGAGCCCCAGCGTCAGGCTGACGTCCTGCGCCCTGGAGTGTTTGTTGATGTTGTGCAGGGCTTCCTGGACGATATGAAACACCTGCACCTCCTGGTCTGGCGTAAGATTCAGATCAGGCGCCAGGTTGGAAAAATTGATGAAAATGCCGGTTTTCCTGAAAAAGCCATTGACGATATCCTGAAGCGCCGGCAGCAACCCACGGGGGTCCATACGGTTGCGGAAGTGAGTGAGGAGCTCGCGCAAGCCGGAATAGGCGGTGTCCAGCCCTTCGCTCACATCTTCCAGGTATTTGGCCGAATTGACTGTATCGCCATGCTCCATCGAGTCGCGCAGCAGCGCCAGGCGCATTTTCATGTAAGCCAGCGTTTGCGCGAGGGAATCATGCAGTTCGTTGGCGAGCATCTGGCGTTCGTTCATGAGCGTGATGCGCATGTTTTCGCGCGTCAGGCGGGCATTTTCGAGCGCCATGCCAAGATGTTCGCTGATGGAGTCAAACAGCAGCGCGACATCCTCCGGCACCGGCGTGTCACTGGCCATGAACAGGTTGTAAACACCTTGCACCTTGCCTTGAAAACGCAGCGGCACCGCGATGATGTGCTTGCAGCGCGAGCCGAAGTAACTGTGGGAATTTCGTTCGGAGCAGAAGTGCACGTTGGCGCTGTGGCGGTGCGAGTGCTTGCGCGTGGCCTCGCCGCACAAACCGCATTCCAGCTCCACGAACTGCTCCTGTTCAACGATTTCCGCAGGCAGGCCGATCGAACCCACGAGGCGCAAATGGGAGCCGTCCGCCGTCAGAACCCGCACGGCGCCGGCATCCGCGCCGGCAAGCTTGACCATGGTGCCGAGAAACCGTTCCAGCAGGGCTTCAAGATTGTTTTCCGTGGACAGGCTGGTGGCAATCTCGGACAGCACCCGCAACGCGGGTATCCTGTACGTCCCGCTAGCGGGGTCAAGATTCGACGCGGGAAAGGTGATGGTGTTCATTGGCAGAGTGAACTCTGTATCTGGTAAATGTGCGGGAACATTTCAATCCGTTTAACCTAGAAACCTCAGTTGGACGGGCTGGAGTGTGCGGTTTTTTTGGGTGCAGGGCAAGGCGCAACGACGCGGAATGCTTATTCCATTCCAAGGCGTTGCAACGCCGCCATGCGCCCAAAAAAACCGTGCAATCCAGCCCGTAGCGCCCTCACCAGACGGGTGAGCGTAAAATTGCGACAAATTTGTTTAGAACCAAAACCCTATGCCTCATGGTAAGCGGTCAACCGAGGTTTCTAGGTTTAAGGTTTCCCTGGGAGACTGTCTGACTTATGGGGATCGAAGCGCAACGATTTTAGCAGGCAAGCCGCAAAGCGGCTGCTCGCAGAATAAAGAACGGTGAAATATGGACCGCCCAGGCGGATTTGCAGCCGATTCATCATAAGTCCGACAAGCTCCTAAAGCGTCGTTAACGTGAAACTCGCGCAGCGAGACTTCGTCCTACTCTCTCCCTTCCTCATCCCAACCTTCTACCTCATCCCAACCTTCTCCCGGAGGGACAAGGGGCCAGGGCGAGGGAAACGCCCATGGCGCAGCACTGTTTCATGATTTGGTGCGGCGTTGCGCCATGACCGTTAGCACGCAACACTACACTAACTGCGAAGTACAATGGGGGCAACGGGTAGCTTTTAAAGGGATGGACGAAAAACAGAAAGGGCACGCCTTGGTAGCCGGTTCCACCGCGGGTGCCTCTTTTCTCAGCCGGTTGATGTTGCGAATCAGGACAAACACCGCGAACGCCACGATGATGAAGCTGATCACAGCGTTGAGAAACAGGCCATAGTTGATGGTGACCGCGCCGACTTTCTGCGCCTCCGCCAGGGAAAGGTAAGGGCCGGCGGCACTGCCATCCTTCAATACCAGGAACAGGTTGGAAAAATCCACATTGCCGAGAATCAACCCGATCGGCGGCATCAAGATGTCCGACACCAGCGATTTGACGATAGCGCCAAAGGCCGCGCCAATGATAATGCCCACTGCCATGTCCACCACATTGCCGCGCATGGCGAATTCCCTGAATTCTTTCAACATTGAGGAGTCTCCTTGTCAAACTTGGGTTAAAATGCCCATTTTACCTTAATCTGCCGGAATTTCTTACCCTTTGCGTGCGCAAAGACCTCGATAAATCGCTACAATTCGGGCAATCCTTGCGCTAACATTTGTGTTGTTTCACGTTGACAGATGAAAAAAACGATCGACACACCCGAACCCTTGCGCATTGCCGTCAGCCCGCTTGCGGCCCGGCATATACATCCGTCTGGAACTGGATTGGCTGGATCATCCATTCTCTTTCAACCGCTTCAAGATTCGTGACCAAAATCAGCTCGACACCCTGTTATCCCTGGGGCTGCAGGATGTCATCTACGTGCCGGAAAAAAGCGACGTTGAGCCGCTTCCCCCGGAAAACCATTCCACCCCGGCCACCATGCCGCCACCGATGCCGGAAGCGGACCTGCAAGCCCTGGCCGAGAAGAAGCAACGTATGGCGCGCGTCGGCAAGGAGCGCGAGGCAATTCAGCGTTGCGAGAAAAAGTTTGTCGGCGCCATCCATACCGTCAAAAGCCTGATGCGCAACCTGTTGTCCCGTCCCGAGGAGTCGCTCCGCGCGGCTGACATCCTGATAGGAGAAATGGTCGACTCCATGCTGGCTGATCACAATATCGCCGTGCACCTGATGAATGACAAGATTGCCGGGGAGGACGTGTATTACCATTCCCTCAACGTCGCAGTACTGGCAATGATGCTGGGGCGCGAGTCTGGCCTGCCGGCAGGGCAAATCAGCCTTCTGGGCATGGGAGCCCTGTTCCATGACGTGGGGAAAAGCCGCATCCCCGATACGGTCCTGTTGAAGATGGAACCGCTCAACCATGCCGAGCGGACGCTGCTTCAACTCCACTGCCACATGGGGGAAGAAATTGCCGCACAAATCGGGCTTGCCCCGGAAGCGATCGCCATCATAGCCCAGCATCACGAAACCATGAACGGCAAGGGCTATCCTCGCGGCCTGCCAGGCAAGGAAATTTCGCACCTGGCCAGAATTGTCGCCATCGTCAATGCCTACGACAACCACTGCAACCGCGTCAATCCCGATGACTCCATAACGCCTCACGAGGCGCGGGCCTTCATGTTCTCACACGAGCGCGCACGATATGACAACGACTTGCTCAAACTATTCATCAAGTGCATGGGCGTTTACCCGCCCGGCAGCATTGTCCGGCTCTCGAACGATGCCTTTGGCATGGTTGTCTCGGTCAACGCCAAGCAGGCTTTACGCCCGAGCGTACTGGTTTACGAGCCCACCGTGCCGAAGGAAGAGGCTATAATTTACGACCTGGCCGACGACCCGGACATCAAGATCGTCGAATACATCCGACCCAACCTGCTGCTACGGGAAATTTATGATTACCTCAGCCCGCGCAAGCGGGTGACATACTATTTTGACGGGCACGACACCAGGCCCAAACCGAAACACTGAGAAATGCCCTGATAGGACTTGACTAAATACGTCGACCTGGGATTAAATGGCGACCTTCCCTAACCCCCAAGCAGTAATCAAGCGGGGGGCAAAATGGCCAAGTAGCTCAGTCGGTAGAGCAGAGGACTGAAAATCCTTGTGTCGGTGGTTCGATTCCGCCCTTGGCCACCAAAATTCAACGCCCAACTGCTCTCGGTTGGGCGTTTTCATTTCTACTTCCCGCAAGCCATGCGAGGATCGCGCCCAAGGGGCGATCGGGCTCCTGCATCAACCCCTTGCGTTGGTAGAAGCGGATGGTTTCGACATTAACCCCGGCGGCCTCTGCCAGCACACCGATGGTCAGGGTTTCAGATAAATAATTCATGGCGCTTGACTCCGTATTTAAGTACGGGAGTAAACTTACTTTATGAAAATGGATCTACCAACAGAAATTCAGAGGGGCGAGCGAGGTGCGTTATTGACCGGCGGTCTGGCGGCCAAGAAGGCGCTCACCAAGGTCTCCGGCGTTAGCAAGATCGACGTGAGTCTGGACAGGCGCGAGGCCAAGGTGACGTTCGATGACGCGAAGACGAATGTCGAGCTCATCGCACGCGCCGCCAAGGACGCCGGTTATCCCTCGACCGTGGTGGGAGGCGCCAAGTGACTGCGGTGATTTTGGAATCGACGCTGACCTGTCCTGAGTGCGGGCACGCCAAAACCGAGACGATGCCCACGGACGCCTGCCAGTGGTTTTACGAGTGCGAACAGTGTCATGCCGTGCTCAAGCCCAAGCCGGGTGACTGCTGCGTCTACTGTTCCTACGGCACGGTGCCATGCCCACCGATCCAGGAGCGTGGCAAGGGCAGTGGCTGCTGCGGCTGATCAGGACAGTCTACCAACGGGTTGGCGAAACAGTGATGCTGGCCGAGCACAAGGCCAAAAGGTAGTCGCCGGAATGAAGAGCGACCCCGACATGGGGCCGTTTTCTATGGTGGCGGAAGCGGTGAGATTCGAACTCACGGACGGCTCTCACCGTCGCTTGTTTTCAAGACAAGTGCCTTAAACCACTCGGCCACGCTTCCAAAATCTGCCCCGCCTGGTCGCGGGTGTTGGTGAAATGCATCAAAAGAAACCAAATAAATCAAGGCTGACAGCCAAAATGCAACGGTCTTTCAAGACCTGTGCAATCGACCACCCTGCCAGCCTTCCGAAGGCCCAGCATCTTACCGTTTTGGCAGGAGTTTTGCCATACCCGCCATCGCCGGCCGCGAGCAAATAGAGTTTGACCAGAAAAGGCGAATCAAATCAGTCCCTTATTTGTCAGTTCGCTTTTCAGATAAGCGTAGTAAATCGGTGCCGCGACCACGCCCATGACGCCGAATGCCGCTTCCATGGCCAGCATGGCGAGCAGGAGTTCCCATGCGTGGGCGCGGATCTGGGTACCGACGATGCGGGCGTTGAGGAAATATTCCAGCTTGTGGATCAGGACCAGGAACAGCAGGGAGGTCATGGCGATTTCGAGAGAGTGTCCCAGGCTGACGATCACGATGATGGAGTTGGAAATCAGGTTGCCGATCACCGGTAGCAGGCCGGCGAGGAAGGTAATGATTATCATGGTTTTGGTGAGCGGCAGATGTACGCCGGACAGGGGCAGGATCGCTCCCAGGTAAATCCAGGTAAAGAATGTGTTGAGCGCCGCAATCCTGACCTGGGCGAAGACGATGCGGCGAAACGCATCGCCGAGCAGCCTCACCCGCTCGGCAAGTGCGCCGGCAAGGGGGCGGTAACGATGCGTTGCCGTCACTTCGCGCAACGAAACCATGGCGCCGATGATCATGCCGATCAGCACATGGACCAGGGTGCGGCCCATTTCCTTGCCTACCGATTGCACCTCGCTGGCATGCGCGCGAAATAGTTCCACTGTGGCGCTCTGGATGCCTTCTGCGCTGGTGGGCAATTTCTCCACCAGCCAGGCGGGCAGCATGGCGCGCGAACCCTCTATGATTGCCGCCATTTTCTGCAGCAAGGCCGGGAGATTGCTGGCGTCGCTGTGGAAGAAGGCCATCAGGCCCAGCGTGGCGAGGGTGATCAATGTCGCCATCAGCGCTGACAGCAGGGCTACTGCGGCGATCTTGGCCGGTTGGCCGCCAAAACGCGGCAGGTTGATGCGCGCGGCGAGCAGGTGCACCAGCTCGTACATCAACAGTCCTGCCAGAAGTGCCGGCAAGAGGCGCGTATAAACGGTGAAGACGAGCAGAAATGCCGCGATCAGCCAGGCGGCAATTTCGATATGGCGCGTGTTGGGGTTTTTAGTCATGGTCTTCCTTGTCGAGGGCTGCGGTGATTTCATCCAGCACCCGCTGTGGTGTCAGTTTCACCAGGCAATCGAGATGGCCGAGTGGGCATTCACGCTTGAAACAGGGGCTGCAGGGCAGATGCAGGCTGACAATGCGCGCTTTGCGCGACAAGGGCGGCGTGAAAGCGGGGCTGCTGGAGCCGTAAAGCGCGATGAGTGGTTTGCCGAGCGCGGCGGCAACGTGCATCAGGCCGGAGTCGTTGCTCACGACCACTGAAGCTGAAGCGAGCAGGTCCACCACCTCGTCGAGGCTGGTCTTGCCGCACAGGTCGAGGCAGGCGCCGCCGCTCAGGCGCGCCGCTTCGGAGCCGGCTTCCGCGTCCTTGGCCGAGCCCACCAGCCAGACCTGAAAACCCTGGCCGTGCAGCGTCTTTCCGAGTTCGGCGAAATGTTGTGGCGGCCAGCGCTTGGCCGGACCGTATTCGGCGCCGACGCACAATACTGCGGTTCTGGCGCTTGCAGTCAAGCCGAGTTTGGCAAGCGTGGCCTGTCTGCGGCTTTCGTCCACGGACAGCGCCGGCAGCGGCAGGGGAACTTGCAGCGCCGAGCCGGGCGCGTGCGCCAGCGCCACGAAACGTTCCACCATCAGCGGCAATTTGCTGGCGTCCAGCCTGCGCCGGTCATTCAGCAAACCCCAGCGCATCTCACCGCGATAACCGCTGCGTTGCGGGATGCCGGCAAAAAAAGGCACCAGTGCGGATTTCCACGAATTGGGCAGCACGATGGCCTGGTCGTAGCCGCGCGCGCGCAGCGATTGGCCCAGGCGATAGCGGGCGCCGGGCTTGAGCTCGCCGTGGCGGAACGGGTTGGGGATGGCTTCCCGCACTTCCGGCATGCGCGACAGCAGGGGAATGGTCCAGTCCGGCGCCAGCACGTCCAGTTCCAGGCCGGGGTGCAGTTGCTGCAGGCGCATGAACAGCGCTTGCGCCATGACCATGTCGCCCACCCAGGCGGGGGCGACAACAAGGATTCTGTATCGGGGCAGGGCCATGGGAGCGGAGTTTAACCGCGCCCGGCCCGCCTCACAAGTTATGGCGCGGCATGGCCATGGATCGCCACCGGGATCTGGCGCCGTCCGAACTGTTCGCTGAAGTGTTCGAAGTGCCCGGCGATGAGCGTGCCGCAGTGCGGGCAATGACCCGTGTCGTCAAGATGGTAAGCGTTGATCTGGTACCAGTCGCGCTCGATCAGCGCAGCCTTGCAGCCGGGGCAATAGGTGGTGTCGCCCGCCGGGTCGTGCACGTTGCCGGTATAGACATAATGCAACCCTGCATCCATGGCGATTTTGCGCGCCCGGCCGAGCGTGGCGGCAGACGTGGAAGGAATGTCCATCATTTTGTAGTCGGGGTGGAAAGCGGAAAAATGCAGGGGGACGTCCGGCCCCAGCTCCTTTGCGATCCATTGGGACAGGCTGGTGATCTCATGGTCCGAGTCGTTCTGACCGGGGATGAGGAGGGTGGTGATTTCCAGCCAGCATTTCGTTTCATGGTGAACGTAGCTGAGCGTGTCCAGCACCGGCTGCAAATGGCCAGCGCATAATTTGCTGTAAAAATCGTCGGTGAAGCCTTTCAGATCCACGTTGGCGGCGTCCATCTTGGCGAAGAAGTCGCGTCGCGCCGCGGCGTGAATGTAGCCGGCAGTCACTGCCACCGTCTTGAGTCCGCGGGCGTGGCAGGCATCTGCCGTGTCCATGGCATATTCGGCAAAAATGACCGGATCGTTGTAGGTGAAAGCCACGCTCTTGCAGCCGTAATGCGCAGCGGTGCGGGCGATTTCCTCCGGCAATGCCTGGTCCATCAGACGGTCCATGTCGCGGGCCTTGCTGATGTCCCAGTTCTGGCAGAACTTGCAGGCCAGGTTGCAGCCGGCGGTACCGAAGGAAAACACGCTGCTGCCGGGATAAAAATGGTTGAGCGGCTTTTTCTCGATCGGGTCGATGCAGAAGCCGGAGGAGCGGCCGTAGGTGGTCAGGATCATCTGGCCGCCAATGTTCTGGCGCACGAAGCACAGGCCGCGCTGGCCCTCGTGCAGCTTGCAGTCGCGCGGACACAGGTCGCACTGGATGCGCCCGTCGTCGAGCGCGTGCCAGTAGCGGCCAGGGTAGTTCGATTCGGCGGTTTTCATGATGATTTCTGCTCCTTCCATTTGCTTACGGTGTAGCGGGACAACTTGACCCCTTCGGCCCAGAATCCGGGCGAAAGTCCGGCCTTGTATTTGAGATGGGCCATGAATTCGGCGGGTTCGGGCAGCTGTTCCCACACCTGGGGCAGAAAAGTGCTGCGGTAAGCGCCATATTCGAACACGATACCATCCACCTTGGGCCGCAGTTGCCGCAGGGCATCCTGTTCGCTGTTAAAAGCGATGGGCGAGAGAGGGGAAAGCAGCGAAACCTCGATGCGCACTTGGTCAAGTTCATCCTCGCGCAACGGGGCGAAGCGGGTATCGCGAAAAGCGGCGGCAAGTGCGTTGGCCTTGACGTCGTCCAGCAGGGAGCGGTGCGCTTCCAGGCTGCCGATGCAGCCACGCAGCTCGCCCTTCTTGGTCAGGGTGACAAAGGTCGCGCCGGGCTCCTGCAGCCATGGGGCGGATTCGTCTGCCTGGCGCGGACGGCCCAGGGCGCTGGAAATGGCGGCACGGGCAATGGCCAACAGGATAAGACCCTTTTCAACCATTGCCCCTTCTCCCTCAGGGAGAAGGTTGGGATGAGGGCCGGGAGGGTTAGTGGCGAAGGGGGGTGGCATGGCCGCGGCTCTCAAAAAAAGCGAATGCGCCATAGCCCACCACCCGATCGCGGTCGCCCGCGGTGTCGCCGGAGTTGCGCAGGTCCAGCAGTTGCGGTGTCAGGTGGTGGTGCTGCGCCGCCAGCAGCAAGCCGCTGACCGGCGTGCCGCCGCATGCCTGCTCGTGGCTGACGGGGGCGTCCAGCGCCAGGATGGCCTGGGCCGTGGCATGATCCACCCGCTTGGCAACATCATAGGGAAGGTAATGGGAAAGATCGGAGCTGATGACAATGAGGGTTTCCTCGCCACCCCAGAGCTGTTCCAGCACCTGCGCCACTTCGTGCGGGCTGGCGTCGCCCACCGCCAGTGGCACCAGGCTGAAATCGTCGAGGACCTGCTGCAGGAATGGCAACTGGACTTCGAGCGAATGTTCCCAGGCATGGGCGGGCAGGCTGTCCACTACTTGCGGCAGGCCGGCGATCGAAGCCATGGCCTTTTTGTCTAGCGGCACGATGCCGAGCGGCGTTTCGAAGCTGTCGATGTTGCCGGGCAGGGCAAGGCCGCGCACCGGCACGCGATGCACCGGCCCGAGCAATATGACGCGCTTGATTCTGGCACTGGCCGGAATCAGTTGGGCATACGCGCTGGCGGCGATGGGACCGGAATAGATATAGCCGGCGTGGGGTACAATCAGCGCCTTGGGCGGCGCCATGCCGACGGCAGGATGATGCGCTTGCGCCACGGCCAGCATGGCTTTCACATCATGCATCAGAACGGCGCTTTCACCAGGGTAAAAAGCGCCGGCAACAGCGGCGGGACGGATTTGATTCATGATGCCCCCCTTCTTCAATAACTTGACGATAAAATGGGGATGTCTGACATTACATCAATCATACTCCCGCCAGAATTTGTTTCAATTGATAAACCACGTTCGATTGCAGGTTCATGACATGCCAAGTTTTTATGCTTTGATTCCCGCTGCCGGCTGGGGCTCCCGCATGGGAGCGCCGACGCCGAAGCAGTACCTCGAAGTGCTGGGACGCCCGCTGATTTACTACGCCATTGCCCGCCTGTGCGGCTGCAAGGAGATCGAGCGGGTATATGTGGTTCTGGCGCCGGACGATGAACGCTGGGGGCAATATGACTGGGAAGCCTTCGCGCCGACCCTGGTGCCGCTGTTTTGCGGTGGGGCGGAACGTTTCGAGAGCGTGCGCAATGGGCTCAGGGCGATCCAGGACGACGTGGACGCCGGCGACTGGGTGCTGGTGCATGATGCCGCCCGCCCCTGCCTGAGCGACGCGGCGCTGCAACGGCTGATTGCCGAAGGCGGTGGCGACCCGATAGGCGGCCTGCTCGCCGTGCCGGTAGCGGATACGCTCAAACGCGCCGACATCGAAAATCGCGTCGCCCATACCGAACCGCGTGCCGGCCTGTGGCAGGCGCAGACGCCGCAGATGTTCCGCCATGGCCCCCTGCTCGATGCGCTGTCCCTGCCCGGCAGCCATGTTCCCACCGACGAAGCGCAGGCGATGGAGCAACTGGGGCTGAAACCCAGGCTGATCCAGGGCGACAGCCGCAACTTCAAGGTGACTTACGCGCAAGATCTGGAAATCGCATCACTGTTGCTGCAACAGGAGGAATCATGAGAATCGGTCAAGGGCTGGATGTGCATGCCCTGGTGGAAGGGCGCAAGCTGATTATCGGCGGGGTCGATATTTCCTATCACCTCGGGCTGGCCGGGCATTCCGACGCGGACGTGCTGCTGCATGCCATTTGTGATGCGTTGCTGGGCGCTGCCGGGCTGGGCGATATCGGGCGCCATTTCCCGGATTCGGATCCCCGTTTCAAGGGCATCGACAGCCGGCGCCTGTTGCGCGAGACCATGCGCCTGGTGGCGCTCAAGGGTTTCCATGTGGTCAACGTGGACGCCACCCTTATCGCCCAGGCACCCAGGATGGCACCCCATATCCCTCAGATGGAAGCCAACATCGCCGCTGACTTGGGCGTGGCTGGCGATTGCGTCAACGTCAAGGCGACCACGACGGAAAAGCTTGGCTTTACCGGGCGCGGCGAGGGCATTGCGGCGCAGGCCATCTGTCTGCTGCGAGAGGTGTGATTTGCGTGGGGGGTGAGGAGGCGCGACTGTTTTTCGCCTTGTGGCCGGATGAGGCGGTGTGCGGCGCGCTCGACGGGGTGGGCCGCAAGCTGCGCGATACCTGTGGCGGGCGACAGATGCGGCGCAACAACATCCATCTCACGCTGGTGTTCCTCGGCAATGTGGAAATAGCCAGGATCGACGCCTTGCGGGCAGTGGGAAATGGTGTTGCGGCGCCGCCTTTCGTCATGACCCTGAGCCGGCTTGGCTGGTGGCGCCACAACCGGGTGGCCTGGGCGGCGCCGGACGTCGTGCCCGATCCGTTGCTGGCGCTGGTGAACCAGTTGCAGGACGGGCTGCGCGCTGCCGCTTTCGCTTTTGATGAACGCCCCACTTATGCGCCTCACGTCACGCTGTTGCGCAATGCGCGCTGCGAGGAAGCGAAATGGCCGGCATTTGAATCCATCGAATGGGCCGCCAGTGAATTTGTGCTGGTGCACTCGGTCACGCGGGAGGAAGGGGCGACCTATGAAGCCATAGGCCGCTGGACTTTGCGCTGATCAGGCGGCGTCAGAGGAAAATGAGGTTTTCCAGGTGTCCGGCCAGCTCTTTTTCAGTGGCCTTGGTATAGTCTTTTTCCACGCTCTCGCTCACCAGCCGGCTGACCTGGCTGTCGAGATTGCCCTTGAGCAAGCCCATGAATGCCGGGGCCGCTACAAGAATGGCGCGCTGGTAGATATTGGCGGTGCGGCCATGGTCGAGTTCCCGCGCAAGTTGCTGGGCGAAGCGCTCGGCTTCATTGTGCTTGGGATCGCTGGCCGGGACAAAAGAACCGTGCCCATTACCGGCGCCGGCGTTGTGCCCGGGGCGGTCGGCGACGAGGTTGGAGGCTTTTTCCCGGCTTTCCGGGTGGAACAGTTCTTTCACCAGCTGCATGCCCTTCTTTGCGCCATGATTGGCGTAAAGGCGGGCGTTGCTGGCGTTTGCGACAAGAATCCAGGTTGTGATCATGGTGTACGACACTCCTGACTTGATTTTGATGGGAAAAGGCCGTGCTGGCTTTTTTGCACACGGCAGAAACAGCCTAGCATCTTTTTACCGCGGCTAAAATAATCCAGATCAATTTTCCTGACCGGCCAGAATTTCACGCGCCAATTCCCGTATGGCGGTTGCGCCCAGGTCGCGCGGCTGCAGCACCATGCCTTGCGCGTAATGAGGATAGTGTTTGAGGGTCGACCTGCTGTAGGCAGGATCGTAGTGCTGTTCCAGCAGTTCGCTCACCAGCGCGTCCCATTCGCCCCGCAACGCCATTTCCTGCCAGCGGGCGATGCGCGTCCTGCCGTGAAGTTCGGCGAGAAGGCCCAGCTTCTCCCCCAGAAAAGCCGGGGCGGCAAGAAAATGCCGATAGTCCTCTTTCAACAGCACGACCCGCTGCGCGGTGGCGGCCTCGATGCGGATGCATTGTCCTTGCCACATGGTTTCGATGAGCGCGTCCGGCACCCTCGCCTGGCCGATTTTCCTGCTTTCGGCTTCGGCATACACCGGCAGTGCCGGGTTGAAGCTGCACAGCCTGGCCCGGATCAGGCTTTCAAAATATTTTTGCGATGGCTGCGGCACGTCGGGAATGTTGCCCAGCAAAGAACCGCGATGGTTGGCGAGATCCTCGAGGTCCAGCACCTGCGCGCCGGCTGTCTGCAGGGCCTGCAGCAAACGGCTTTTGCCCGAACCGGTCGCGCCGCATACCACGCGCCAGCGAAAGCGGGCAGGCAGGGCCGCCAAGTCTTGCAGGACCTTTTTGCGGTAAGCCTTGTAGCCGCCCTCCAGTTGCCCCGTGTACCAGCCGACCTGCGCCAGCACGTGCGCCATCGAGCCACTGCGCTGGCCGCCGCGCCAGCAATAGACCAGCGGTTTCCAGCTTTTTGGCCTGGCGGCCAGCCCCTGCTCCAGATGCAGAGCGATGTTGCGCGACACCAAGGCGGCCCCGGCTTTTTTTGCATCAAACGGCGAGACCTGCTTGTACATCGTGCCGATGCGGGCGCGTTCTTCATCGTTCAGGACAGGAAAGTTGAGCGCGCCAGGGATGTGATCCTCGGCGAATTCCGCAGGCGAGCGAACGTCGATGATATCGTCAAACCCGGCCATCTGTGCTACGTTTACGGCTTTCAGCAATTTACCAAATCCAGAAAAGATGACGATCAGACTTACCGAATTTTAGCTCCGACATGACATGCTGCGCATGTTAGTCTGCACTGAAACGCTTTGCTAAAACTCAAAACTATACCCGGATTCAGAGTATTTCCCTTATGGACATCAAACTAACAGCGTTTTCTCATGGCGGCGGTTGCGGCTGCAAAATTGCGCCGGCCATGCTGAACGAAATCCTGGCCAGCATGCCCGGACGGCTGGTTCACCCCGACCTGATGGTGGGAACCGAGACCGGCGACGATGCGGCGGTGTACCGCCTCAACGACAATCAGGCCATCGTCGCCACCACCGATTTCTTCATGCCCATCGTCGACGATCCGGTGGATTTCGGCCGCATCGCTGCCACCAACGCATTGTCCGATATTTACGCCATGGGCGCGCAGCCCATCATGGCGCTGGCGATTGTGGGCATGCCCATCGGCAAGCTTCCCGCGCAGGTTATCCGCGACATCCTGGCGGGCGGCGAATCGGTCTGCGCCGCAGTGGGGATTCCCATCGCGGGCGGGCATTCCATCGATTCGCCCGAGCCGATTTACGGCCTGGTGGCGCTTGGTATCGTGCATCCCGACAGGGTGAAACGCAACATCGGCGCCAAGGCCGGAGATACGCTGATCCTGGGCAAGGGACTGGGCATCGGCATCATGAGCGCAGCGCTCAAGAAGGGCAAGTTGTCGCAGGAAGGCTATCGCCAGATGCTGGAGAGCACCACCCAGCTCAATACGCCCGGCGCGGTGCTGGCTCACATGCACGGCGTCCATGCGCTGACTGACGTCACCGGCTTTGCCTTGCTGGGGCATCTGCTGGAGATTTGTCGCGGTTCGCGTCTGGGCGCGGTGCTCGAATTCGACAAATTGCCGCTCCTGCCGGCGGCGCTGGAACTGGCCAGACAAGGCTATGCGCCGGGCGCCTCAGGACGCAACTGGGCGAGCTACGGCCACGAAGTGGACCTGCCGGAAGACATGGCGGAATGGCAGAAAAATCTGTTGTGTGACCCGCAAACCAGTGGAGGGCTGCTGGTCGCATGCGCGCCAGAAGTAGTCGAAGATGTGCTGGATTTGTTCCGCCAGCAGGGGTTTGACCATGCCCGCGAAATCGGACGCTTGGTGGCGGGAGAAGCCAGGGTAAAGGTGGCCTGAGTATTATGCCTGCTGGCGCGGCATCGCCGCTGCCGGCTCGCTGCCGCGCCTGTCGCAACGCTGGCGCCGTTCCGGGCCGCTATAGCCGCGCATCGAATGCTTGCGGCGGTCCTCCCTGAGCCGCCGCTCCAGGGGGATGAATTCGACTTCATAAGTGGGGAGGCTGGTGCTTCTGTCCATGATTCCTCCATGCAGTTCTGTCAATGTAGCACACTGATTGGAAAACCGAAATTAACATTTGTTCATTATTCTCGGGCAATAATTGACTTAGGGCTCGTAAATGAATAAGTTAGACTTATTCATTTACGAGCCCTTATGATTCAATCGCCTTTTTTCTCTCTGTGTGGTTTCCCGTGAAAATTCTCATTGTTGAAGACGATTCCGCCGCAGCTGTCCTGTTGCAGCAAGGACTGAGCGGTTTGGGCTACGAGTCTGAAATTGCGCGCGATGGACAGGAAGGACTGGAAAAAGCGCGAAATGGCGGCTTTGACCTGTGGCTCGTGGATATCATGCTGCCCGGGCTCGATGGCCTGTCCATGCTGCGCACCTTGCGCGAGGAGGGCCTGCATGTCCCGGCGCTGATTCTGAGTGCGCTGGGCGAGGTGGACGAGCGCGTCGAAGGCCTGCGCGCCGGCGGCGACGACTATCTGGTGAAACCTTATGCCTTCAGCGAACTGCAGGCGCGCATCGAGGCCCTGTTGCGCCGTGCGCGTGCCATGCCGGGAACGGAAACAACGCTGGAGGTGGCCGACCTGAAAGTGGACCTGCTCACGCGCAAGGTGACCCGTGCCGGACAGGAAATCGTCCTCAAGCCACGCGAATTCCGTTTGCTCGAATACCTCATGCGCCATGCCGGCCAGGTCGTGACCCGTACCATGCTGCTGGAAAACGTGTGGGACTATTATTTCGACCCCCAGACCAACGTGGTGGATGTGCATATCAGCCGCTTGCGCCATCAGGTCGACAAGTGTTTTCCGCTGCCCCTGCTGCATACCATACGCGGCGAAGGTTACATGATGCGACCGGGAGGATGAAGCTCAGCGACTCCGCGCCTTTACGCCTGGCCTTGGGCCTGCTGCTCACTTTCATGGGCGGCGCGGCCCTGCTGTTCTTTTTCCTCGATTATCAGCTTGCCGCCACGCTGACACGCGAGATAGACAAGTCCCTGGCGGAAGAGGTCAAGCTGCTACAGGCGAGCTACCGCGAAGACGGCAAGGCCGGGTTGTATCGCGCGATCCAGAATGAAATCGAGAGCGAGGGCAGCGAGTCTCATGCCTTCCGCATTCTGGATCCGCAAAACCGGATCACCTACCAGGCGGGCGGCATCGCGATACCCATGGCAGCCCCGTTTTCCGGCATACAGCAGGCAAGACTGGAGACCAGCGATAACCGGAAGCACACGGTACGGGTGATTTCATTTCCCGTGGGGAAGGAAATGACTGGTTTCGTGGCTTCCAGCATGGAGCCGGCGCTGGGCCTGATCGCCAACTTCCGGCAGACTTTCCTGGTGACGGCCGGGATGGTGACCCTGTTCGGACTGGCCCTCGGATACTGGCTGGTATGGCGCTTTCGCGGCCGCATCGAGGCTTTCAACCGGCATACGCAACTGATCGTGCAATCCGGCGACCTGTCCAGCCGCATGCCGGTTATGGGCAACGACGAATTTTCGGTGCTGGCCAGCAACATGAACGCGATGCTGGAACGGATCGAAAAGCTGGTGAAAGGCATTCGCCAGGTGAGCGACAACATCGCTCATGACCTGCGCACGCCGCTGACCCGTTTGCGCGCCGAAGTCCAGGTGGCGCTGCATCAAGGCGACCCGGAGGCACATCAGGCGGCGCTGCAAAGGGTGCATGACGAACTGGAAAAAATGCAGAGCATCTTCAGTTCCCTGCTCGCCATCAGCCGGGCGGAATCGGGCGGGATGCCGGTAAAGCGCGCGGTGGTGGATTTTTCCGAGCTGCTGAATGAACTGCTCGAACTGTACATACCTTCGGCCGAGGAGCAGGGCCTCGTTCTGCTCGGCGAAGTCGCCGATGGCTTGCTCATCTACGGCAACCGCCAGCTTCTTGCGCAAGTCATCTCCAATCTGCTCGACAACGCCCTCAAGTATGTTCCCTCCGGGTGCGAGGTCAGACTGCATGCGCAACGGCAGGACAGCCAGCTAAGGGTGGTGGTGGAAGACAGCGGACCCGGCATCCCCGCATCCATGCGGGAAAAGGTATTCGAACGCTTCACGCGCCTCGACCCCAGCCGCACCATGGCTGGTTCTGGGCTGGGCTTGAGCCTGGCCAGGGCTTTTGTCGAACTTCATCACGGCACTATCGCCATTACCCGCAGCCCCCTGGGAGGGAGCGCCTTCACCCTCGACCTGCCTGCGGCCTGAGTTGCTTATTTTTCATGGTCATGCAAGAATTCCCGACTGCATTACCCCCTCTCTTTTTAAAATCTGAAAACAAGGCGTTAACTTTTGAATCAAGGCGTAAAGTCCTGGCCGCCGGTTTTCTCGTTTGGCCGGTCAGCGCCCCTGTTCGACCATTTTCCCTTGGGCACATATTTCCCCCCGATTTTGTTCTGCCTGCTGTTCGCCCCATTTTTTGCCAATACGGCGCTGGCTGGAGAATTGCCGGCAGCCGTAGCCGATGAACAGGACTTCCTGACGGCGCTGCCTATCGTCCTGACGCCTTCGCGCCTGCCCCAGCCTCTCAATGAAGCACCGGCCGCGGTGACCGTCATCGACCGGGAACTGATTCGGCAAACGGGCTACCGGGATATCCCACGGCTGTTAAGATTGGTGCCGGGCATGCAGGTCGGCCAGGAGCGGGGCGATTCGCATTGGGTGACCTACCATGGCCTGGGCAACGATTACCCCTCCTGGATGCAGGTTCTGGTGGATGGCCGCTCCGTCTATTCACCCGGCAATTTCGATGGCGTGGACTGGACTGCCCTGCCGGTCACAGTCGATGAAATCGAGCGCATCGAAGTGGTGCGCGGCACCAACTCAGCGGCCTACGGCGCCAATGCCTTCCTCGGCGTGATCAATATCATCACGCGCCACAGTGCCGATGACCCCGGCACAAAAGCCTCCGCCAGCGCAGGATCGTCCAGGATCCGGGATGCGGCTCTGGAACTGGGCGGGATGACAGAAACTGGAAGCATTCGACTGAATGCGGCGGTCAGGCAGGACGACGGCTTTGCCGGCCTGCATGACGGGCAAAAAATGGCGATCGCCTCCTTGCGCAGCGACCAGCGTATCAGCGACCACGATGAACTGATGGTCCGCTTCGCAGCGAGCAGCGGCAGCCGTGAACTGGGCTATTCCGATTCGACCTTCAACAACAACGCCGAGCGCAGCTCGGACAGCCTCAACGCGGCCCTGCACCTGCAATGGCGGCATACGGCTACAGCCGATGACGAATGGCTGCTGCATTACTACCGCAACCAGGATCGAACTTACGAGGAATGGACCGCTTCGGCGCCGTTGTTCGGCATCAGCGCCGTGCCTCTCAACCGCGATCGCAATAGCGTGCGCGACAACCTGGAACTGCAGCACAGCCAGACCCTGTCTGATGCGCTGCGCACCCTATGGGGCATGGAGGTGCGCCATGACGAGGTAGAGTCGCCTTTTCTCTATTATGGAAATGCCCGCCAGGGTTCCGATCTCGCGCGCCTGTTCGGCCAGGCCGAGTGGCGCATCCAGCCCAGGTGGAACCTCAATCTCAGCGCCCTGGCGGAAAGGTTCGACAGCGAGGCGCCCCATCTCTCGCCGCGCCTGTTCGCCAACTGGATGCTCACGCCCCGGGATACGCTGCGCTTTGGCTATGCCCGTGCCTGGCGCCAGCCCACTTTGTTCGAACGCTATGGCGACGTGCGCGCAATGTATAACGGCACGCTGCTGGTCCAGCCCTACCTGCCCAATCCCGACCTGCGGGCGCCGCGCATCGACAGCCTGGAAATGGGTTATCTGAGCCAGCTTCAGGCGTGGAATACACGCCTCGATGCGCGTCTGTTCAATGAACGGATCGAGAATTACATCACCCGCGTATCCCACCCCGAGTTTACCGACCCGGCGCTTTCCGCAATCCTGCCATCCGCGCGCTATGAGAACCTGGCTGCGCCGGTCACGCTGCGCGGGTTCGAATACCAGCTCGATAGCCGCCCCCTGCCGGGCATGCGCCTGCTCTTCAGTCATACCCTGATCGACCGCTCCTGCAACGATGCCGCCATCACCCGCCTGACTTCCCCCTACAGCGCCACGCTGACCTGGCTGCAGGACTGGGGAAACCGGTGGTCGAGCACCCTGAGCCTGCTGCGCATGGGCCCGATGGCCGGCGGCACCGGCTTCGTGCCGCAAAGCCAGTATGTCTCCAGCGCCTACACCACGTTGGATGCGCGTCTTGCCCATCGCGCCAGATTCCGTGGCATGCCGCTGGAAATAGCGCTGGCGGGAACCGGCCTGGGAGGACATCACCAGGAAATCGCCGATCGTTCCGAGCAATTTCTGCATGGCGCCAATCCGGTCAACCAGTCCTCCCCCATGGTGTGGCTGACCCTCACCATCAATCCAAAATAGAACAGAAACACCGCCACTTTAGCCATTCAACCTGGATATCGTTTCAGCACCGCACTTCGGCCAATTCCCTCCAGTCTGTGGTGTAGCATGACGACTTGTTCCCCTGTTTCATGCGCCAGGGTCTGGCAATTCCCGAACTTGCCGGAAACAGCGTGTCCTTGCCCATCTTGCGGTTGATGCTGTCCAGCGTCTGCATCAGTTTGCTGGAACGGCTTTCTTTTTCTTCATCAGTGAAGAACGAGCTTTGCCGGTTTCCTGCCGGGCCGAGCTCAATCAGCATCACGCCGGCTTTGGCGTAGCGGTAGCCGGGGCGGAAAATCTGTTTCAGTCCCCATTGCACGGCACGGATCAGCTTCGAGGTATCATCACTCGCTTCCGGCAGCGGAATAGTGATGCCCTGGCTGTATTGGGGATCCTTCTCCCGAAAGGGGCTGGTGGTGATGTAAACATGAATGGCGCCGGCAAGGCTGAATTGCCGCCGCAATTTTTCTGCCGCCCGCGCCGCATAGCTGCTCACGGCTTCATTCAGTTCCGCCAGACGCAGCACGGGCAGTCCAAAGGAACGGCTGCACACGATCTGCCGTTTGTTGGACGCGACTTCTTCCACGCCCAGGCAGGAAATGCCGCGCAGTTCCTGCACGGTGCGCTCCAGCACCACCGAGAAGCGTTTGCGGATGAATGCCGTGTCCGCCTGTTTCAGCGCCAGAGCGGTCGAAAGTCTCATGGCGGTGAGCTGCTCGCGCAGCTTTCTGCCCACGCCCCAGATCTCACCGACTTCGATGCCGTCCATCAGCCGATCACGCTCCGCTTCCGACAGGGAACTCAAGTCGCACACACCGTCCCATTGCGGCTGCTTTTTGGCAGCATGGTTGGCCAGCTTGGCCAGGGTCTTGGTGGGGGCGATGCCGACACAGACCGGAATGCCGATCCAGCGCCTGACCTGCTGCCGTATCTGCTGGCCGTAATCGCTCAAATCCAGGTTGAACCCATCCAGGCCCAGAAAGCACTCGTCGATGGAATAGATTTCCTGATGCGGGGAAAATTGCCGCAGGATCGCCATCATGCGGTTGCTCATATCCGCATAGAGGGTGTAGTTGGACGACAGGGCGATGATGCCGTGCTTTCTGGCCAGCGCCTGCATCTGGAACCAGGGCATGCCCATCCTGACCCCCAGCGCCTTCACTTCCTGGGAGCGGGCCACCGCACAGCCGTCGTTGTTGGACAGCACCACGACTGGCTTGCCTTCCAGGGCGGGATTGAATACCCGTTCGCAGGAGACATAGAAGTTGTTGCCGTCGATCAGGGCAAAGGTGCTCATACCGACTTGATGATGCGGGTGACCACGCCCCAGATCAGCATTTCCTGGCCTTCTCTAAACTCGATGTCGGGGTAGTCGGGATTTTCGGCAATCAGCTTGACCACGCCCTCGCGCTGGTAGAAACGCTTGACGGTCAGCTCTCCATCCACGGCGGCAATGACGATGCGGCCGTGCTCTGGCACCAGGGCGCGATCCACGATCAGTTCATCCCCGTCATCGATGCCAGCCTCCACCATGGAATGACCTTTGACCCGGAGAAAGAAAGTCGCTTCCCGATGCTGGATCAGTTCTTCGTTAAGATCAATGCGCTTCTCGACATAATCGTCTGCAGGCGAGGGAAAACCGGCCCGGACAGCATGGCTCATGAAGGGAAATTTCTGCCGGGGCGGGTGTTCGGCCAGGGCGAAGATTTCCAGGCAATGCGAAAGAGGCAGCCCCGCTTTTCGCTGCTTCACAAAATCGAGCACGACAGCTTTCTGGCTGACCGGCACCCGGATGGTCGTGGTGGGATCGGAAGAAGGTTTGCGGCCGGCGCCGGGACGCGCGCCGCCTCGGGAGGATGGAGGCATGGGGGTTGGCATATTGAATAACGTGACATCATTCAATATAAGGGAAGAAAGCGCTGATTGTAAAGCATCGGCTCGACGGCACACTGGCATGCCCTCGCTTCGCCGATGGCTCGGGCGATACGGCCGTTGCCGCCATCGAACGAGCGTAAGTCCAACTTATTCATTTACGAGCCCCAAGGTGACGAGACATTCGGCCACGCCTTTGACGTAGTGCGGCGCCGATATCCATCACGCATGCTGCGTGATGGGGTTATCATGTGGCATTTCTGGGGCTGCGGCACACGGCCTGGCAATCTCTTGCCGTCGGATTGACGGGCTGTGCGCGCCAGCGCGCTTATTAAAGGATCCATCTCACGGGGTGAAAAAGCTGATGAAAATATGCGTAATCTCGGACAGCCATGACAACCGCCACCTGATGGCGGCAGCGGTGGAAGCCGCCAGGGCGCAGGGGGCGGAAGCAGTGATTCACTGCGGCGATGTGGTGGCCCCCACCACCCTGAAATCACTGCTGAAATTCGGCCTGCCGGTGCACGTGATATATGGCAACAATACCGGCGATCTTTTTGCCATGTCCAGACTGGCAACCGAATCGGGCAGCCTGATTCGCTTCTATGGCCAGGATGCAGGCATCAACCTGTGCGGGCGCAATATCTTCATCGTCCACTACCCTCATTACGCACGAGCACTTGCCACTACCGGCGAATGGGACGTGGTGTGTTGCGGCCATGACCATAACGCCTCCATCCACACGGTGCAGACCATCAAGGGCAACCACTGCTGGTATGTCAATCCGGGCACCGTGGGCGGGGTAGGCGCGCCGCCCACCTATGTGCTGGGCGATCTGACGACAATGCAATTCGATATTTTCGATGTGCCGCCGGAAGAATCGGACAACAGCGCAAGGCTGACGGTCGCAAGCTAAGAGCCCCTCACCCCTGGCCCTTCTCCCGGAGGGGAACACTCGCCCCTTCTCCCCCCGGGAGAAGCTTGGGATGAAGGAGGGAGCGCCCGCAAGGGGTATCCCCGCCGGGATTGGCGGCAAAGCCGCTCAATCCGGCGAGAAGGGGGGCGAGGCCTCGCTGCACGAGTCGTTTGGTGAGGGCGCTACGGGCCGGATTGCACGGTTTTTTTGGGCGCATGGCGGCGTTGCAACGCCTTGGAATGAAATAACCATTCCGCGTCATTGCGCCTTGCCCTGCACCCGAAACGGGGTAGGCAGGGATGGGCGGCTTTTTGCCCACCTCGCAAAAAACCGCACACTCCAGCCCGTCCAACTGAGGTTTCTAGGAGCCTGTCGGACTTGAAGAATCGAAGCGCAACGATTTTAGCAGGCAAGCCGCGCAGCGGCTGCTCGCAAAATTCGGCTGGGCGAGGACAGATTTTGCCGGTTTTGCAGGTCAATAGTCATTCTATTGACCAAAAAAGCGGTGAAATATGGACCGCCCAGGCGGATTTGCAGCCGATTTCCTTCAAGTCCGACAGGCTCCTAGGATTATCGAGTACCGGGCCCTGACTACATTTCCAGCTTCAGGTTAAGCCAGGCAGTCCGGCCTGGAACCTCGTTGTCGTGGCGATACTCGAAGTATTGCGCATCAGCCAGATTCTGCACGATGAGCGCCAGTTCCCCGCTACCGCGCCCAGCCTTGAAGCGATACGCCAGACGTGCATCCCAGCGACGGCTGAAATCGACGAAATATCGCGGGTTGTCGCTCGGTCCGCTGTCGCTGTCGATCATATGGGTTGCCCCTGCCTGGTAATTCATCAGGCTGGCGTTCCAGTTCTGGTTGAAGCGATGCGTCAGCATCATGCTCTGGCCATTCCTTGGCGCTGCCGTGGCATAGGGTATGCCGTCCTGATTGTTGCTGGCGATCTCGACATGCGAAAAACTGTAGACCAATCGGGTGCGTGTACCGACATCCCATTGCAGCTGGCCTTCGAATCCCTTGACCCTGGCATTGCCGGAATTGAGGTTGTCACTCACGAGAGCGCTACCGTTCAAGGCGATCAGCCCGGTCAACGCATCTGAAAATATCCGCAGGTCGACGTTGAGTCCGGAAAATTTTCCCAGATAGCCAACCTCGCTGGACTTGATTTGTTCGCTCTGCATTTCATTGCGGAGATAATTTCCCAGGTACGCCGCTTCACGATTCTTTTCATACATGGTCGGGGTGCGCGTGGCTTCGGAATAGCTGGCGCGCAGGGTGTGGTTCGGCACGACATGCCAGTTTACTGCAGCGCGCGGCGTGATGGCGGTACCGGTGTAACTGCTGCTTTCGCTCATCGCGCCAAGGTTGAATATCAGGTCCGGCCACACGCGCCATTCCAGATTGCCGAAGATACGCGAAAGAAAAAAGGATTGTGCCTGGTATTGCGGCATCCTGGTGATGCCATTCTGGAAATAAAGCGGTGCATAAGCGTTATCGGAGCGCACGCTGCCACCCCACACGATGCGCGTGCTGGCACTGGGCAGAAGGGTGTGCTGAATCTCCAGATCGTAACGATCGGCATTGGTATCGCCATTCAGTATCTGGCCATTTTTCGTGTTGAGCAGGGTGGCCGTGCTGCTTTCATTGGCGCGGTAGAACTGGACCGAAAAGTCGCCGCCATTGTTGAGTGCACGCCGCCACTTGAATAACTCAAACTGGTTTTCCACCTTGCGGCCGCCAAGCGCCGAGGTGCTGTCCGGCACCGAGGCCGGCCATCCTTCCTGGCGCGTGCCGCCGTTGTAGCCGAACTGGAACTCCAGTTCATCCCTGTTGCCGAGGCGATAATCGGCGCGAATAGCGAGCAGGCGGATCTGCTTGTCGTCGAGCTTGTTGTAGTTCCAACCGCTGAGCGTGGACAAGGGGGCGTTCATGACAGAGCTCTCGCCGTGATCGTTGCGCGCGCTGGCGGTCAGCCGGTAGGTGAGGTCACCGTTCTGGCCGCCATAACGCGCGACGGCCTCATCATGATTGCTCCCGGCCGAGAGCGAAAGCATCTTGCCCTGGCTTTCGGATGCGTGGCGCGTGATGATGTTGATCACGCCCATGAAGGAATTGGCGCCATAGCTGGCGGAGTCCGGGCCACGGATGACTTCGATGCGCTCGATGTCATCCAGTGCCACGGGGATGTCGCTCCACAAGGTGCCGCCGAAAATTGGCGAATACACCGAGCGGCCATCCACCAATACCTGCATGCGGTGGCCATAGGCATCGGAAAGGCCGTGGTAACTGACGGTGCTATCGGTGGTGTAGGTGTCGGTGGCGTGATAGGCTACATACATGCCCGGCACGAGGCGGAATACTTCCGACAGGTCCCATATGCCGGCATCGCGAATCATCTGGCGGTCGATGACGGTTACCGCGGCGGGCGCTTCGTCGACCGGCTGAGAGAGCCGCGAAGCGGTCAGCACGACAGGCATGTCGGCGAGAAAGCTTTCCTCGGAATCGCTGTTTCCGTCCAGACACCATGCCGGCGCGCCATAAAACAGGCCGGCAACAGCGAGAGCTCCCGCTTTCAGCATGAGCCGAGAGAGGTTTGATTTTATGCACATGGAACGATTCTACTAAATACAAAGAACAATTCCACAAAATCATTGTGGGATTGTGAAATCTTAAAAGATGGAAATACCTGATAAACCTGATTGGATATATCGCTTCTATCCGCGAATAAGAAGATTCGATTGTTATCGGACTGGATGACTGTGGATTGAGTGGTAGAATGCATCGGGATAAGAGGGTCGGATTTGATTCGGCCTCTCGGTTTTTTATTCAAGGTACAGGTTTATAGGCTTTTCCCGGTTCGCCGGCAAAGCAGGCAGGCAGCCCGAACGAACAAGGTTTTCGCCGGGCGGCCTTAATCCGTGGTGGAGGAGATCTGATGACGGAAGTCGTTGCAACCAACCAGACCATTCTGGTCGTAGGCGGTGGCATCAGCGGCATGACGGCGGCGCTTGAAGCGGCCGAATGCGGCAAGGAAGTGGTGCTGATCGAAAAAAATGCCGCTTTGGGCGGACGGGTGTCCCAGCTATACCGTTATTTCCCCAAGCTGTGCCATCCGGTTTGCGGCCTGGAGATCAACCAGCGCCGCGTCAAGCAAAACAAGCGCATCCGCATTCTTACCCTGGCGGAAGTGACCGGCATTACCGGCTCGCCGGGTGACTACACGGCCAGCGTCAGGATTTCGCCGCGCTATGTGAACGAAAACTGTACCGCCTGCGGCGACTGCGGCAACGCGGTCGAAACCATGGTGGACGATGCGTTCAACTACAACCTGGGCAAGGTCAAGGCGGCTTACCTGCCGAGCAAGATGTCCTATCCCCAGCGCTATGTGATCGACCCTTCCATTATCGGCACACCCGATGCGGACAAGGCCAAGGCGGCGTGCAAATACGGCGCGGTCGACCTCGACATGCAGGAAGAAACCGTGCAGATCAAGGCCGGCGCGGTGGTATGGGCAACCGGCTGGAAGCCCTACGACGCCAACAAGATTCAGCCTTATGGCTACGATCGCTTCGACAACGTGATCACCAGCGTCGAATTCGAGCGCCTGTCCGATCCGCACGGCCCGACCGGCGGCAAGATCCTGCGCCCGTCCGACGGCAAGGAAGCGAAGAACGTCGCTTTCATCCAGTGCGCCGGTTCGCGCGACGAAAACCACCTGCGCCACTGCTCGCGCATCTGCTGCATGGCCTCCCTGAAGCAGACGCATTACATGCGCGAAGCCTTCGGCGACGAAGGCAAGTCCACCATCTATTACATCGACATTCGCGCCATCGACCGCTTCGAGGATTTCTACCAGAAGGTCCGGGCCGATGCCAACGTTAAATTCATCAAGTCCAAGGTAGCCAGGATCGTCGAGGACAAAAACGGCAATCCGGTTCTGCATGGCGTGGACACCGAAGGCTATCACCGCTACGCCAACACCCATGACCTGGTCGTTCTGGCGATAGGCATGGAGCCTTCCGTAAAGGCGGCCAGCATCCCGGCTGAAATCGTTTCGGATTCGAGCGGCTTCATCGAGCAGGACCAGGCCAATGGCGCCATCTTCGGCGCAGGCTGCGCGGCCAACCCGCTGGACGTGAACCGTTCGGTGCAAAGTGCAACCGCGAGCGCCTTGCGCGCAATTCAAGTAATTAACCGTGTAGCTAGGGCGGAGGGTTAAACAATGGCGGATATGAAAGTGGCGGCCTACATTTGCCAGGGCTGCGGACTGGGCGAGCGGCTCGACACCGCCAGTCTGGCCAAGATTGCTCAGAAAGAGGGCAAGGCCCAGGTGGTCAGGGAACATCCATTCCTGTGCAATGCCGAAGGGGTGGCGATGATTCGCAACGACATCGACAACGAGGCCGTGACCCACGTGATGATCGCGGCCTGCTCCCGGCGCGCCAAGACCGAAGCCTTTGGCTTCACCGACGTGGCAATGTCGCGCGCCAACCTGCGCGAGGGCGTGATCTGGATTCGCCCGGACGACGAAGCCTCGCGTGAAACCACGCAGGAAATGGCGGAAGACTATGTGCGCATGGGCTGCGCCGAAGTGAAGAAAATGAAGCTGCCGGAGGCCGATCCGGCTGCCGTGACCGAGCGCCGCGTACTGGTGGTGGGCGGCGGCATCTCCGGCATGACGGCCGCGCTGGAAGCCTCCAGGGCCGGCTACCGGGTGGTGCTGGTGGAGAAGACCGGCGCCCTGGGCGGGTGGGGCGCCAGACTTTACAAGCGCTCCCCCTCCAGAAGCCCCTATGCCGATCCCCAGGATACCGGCGTGGATGCCATGATCGCCGCGGTGACCAGCGATGGCAACATCAAGGTCTACACCAATGCCATTACCAGCAAGATCGAAGGCGCGCCGGGGCGTTTCATTGCGGAAGTCAGCACCGAATCCGGCGCCACGACGACAGAAACCGTCGGTTCCATCGTCCAGGCCACCGGCTTCTCCCTCTACGATGCCAACAACCTGCCCGAACTGGGCTACGGCAAGTCCGCCAACGTGGTGGACCAGGCCGGCCTGGAAGCGCTCGCCCGTGCCGCCAACGGCGGCGCGATCAAGCGCCCTTCGGACGGCGGCGATGTGAAGACCGTGGTATTCGTTCAGTGCGCCGGTCAGCGCGACGAGACCGGCAAGCATCTGCCGTACTGCTCAGGCTCCTGCTGTCTGACCTCGGTCAAGCAGGCGATGTATTTCAAGGACCAGAACCCGGACGTGGATACCGTGGTGATCTACACCGACCTGCGCATGCCCGGCAATGGCGAGGATTTCTACCGCAGCGGCCAGAACAAGGGCGTGACCTTCACCAAGGGCAAGGTATCCAGCGTGGAAGCCACCGGCAACACTTGCAAGGTGAATTTCCAGGACTTGATCCTGAATGACCAGACCGCGATCGAAAATGCCGACCTGGTAGTGCTGGCAACCGGCCAGGTAGCCAATTCCGGCGTGGACGTCGATGCCAAGCTGAAGGCGGAAATCGCCGCGGCGGCAGGCGACAACACGCTGCTGGATGCCTGGAATGCCTCCCAGGCGGAAGGCGCGGTCAAGCCGATTTCCGTACTCAACCTGGCTTATCGCCAGGGGCCGGACCTGCCACAACTCAAGTATGGCTTCACCGATTCGCACTTCATCTGCTTCCCTTATGAAACCCGCCGCACCGGCATCTATGCCGCCGGCCCGGTGCGTCGCCCAATGGACATCATCCAGGCCACGGAAGATGCCACCGGTGCCGCGCTGAAGGCGATACAGGCGATCGAGAACGCTGCGCTGGGCCGCGCCGCCCACCCCCGTTCGGGCGACCTGTCCTTCCCCAAGGTGCGTATCGAAGGCTGCACCCAGTGCAAGCGCTGCACGGTGGAATGCCCCTTCGGCGCCATCGACGAGGACGAAAAACGCTATCCGCTGTTCAACCAGTCACGCTGCCGCCGTTGCGGCACCTGCATGGGGGCCTGCCCGGTGCGCGTGATCTCCTTCGAGAACTACTCGGTGGATACCGTGGGTTCACAGATCAAGGCGGTCGACGTGCCGGACGAATTCTCCGAGAAGCCGCGCATCCTGATCCTGGCCTGCGAAAACGATGCCTACCCGGCACTCGACATGGCGGCCATGAACAAGGAAGTCTATTCCGCATGGGTGCGCGTCATACCGGTGCGCTGCCTCGGTTCGGTCAACACCATCTGGATCACCGACGCCCTCAACAGCGGCTACGATGGCGTGATGATGCTGGGCTGCAAGCATGGCGAAGACTACCAGTGCCACTTCGTCAAGGGCTCCGAGCTGGCCAGCTACCGCATGAGCAAGGTGGGTGACACGCTCCAGGGCATGGGACTGGAACCTGAGCGCGTTCAGGTCTTTGAGGCGGCGATTACCGACATCGAGCGCTTGCCGAGACTCATCAACGAGTATTCGGACCAAATCGCCGCATTGCCGCCCAGCCCATTCAAAGGCTTCTAGGAGGAAACAGGAATGAGTATTGAAAAGTACCGCAAGAACTTCCTCAAGGAAGTCGAGGAGCGCGTGGAAGAGGGCCAGTGGGTCAAGATGTGCATGCAGTGCGGCGTGTGCGCCGGATCCTGCCCGTTCGGCCCGCACTGGGAACATACGCCGCAGAAAATCTTCATGATGATCCGTGCCGGCAAGCGCGAGGAAGTGCTGACATCCGACTCCATGTGGATGTGCACCTCCTGCTACAACTGTGTCGTACGCTGCCCGCGCAAGCTGCCGATTACCCACATCATGCACGGCCTGGCCTACCTGTCGAAGCGTGAAGGCCTGATGCCGAAAAACCAGCCCACGGCGCAATTCGGCCAGCTCTTCTGGGACAACCTGACCAAGAATGGCCGTGTCAACGAGTTGAAGCTGAGTCTAGGCATGTACTTCAAGGACGGTTTCAGCCAGGGCATCAAGAACGCCATGGCGATGCAAAGCGTCGGCATGGGGATGATGAAAGCCAAGCGCCTGAACCCGATGGAAATTCTCGGTGGGCATGGCATCAAGGACAAGAGTGGTTTCTCCGCTATGCTGAAGAAAGCGAAGGAACTTGAAGACGCCCGCAGAAAACTTGCGTAAGGAACGAGCACATGGCCAATAAACAATATTCCTACTATCCCGGTTGCTCATCCCAGAATGGGGCATCATCGAGCAACCTGATGAAATCTGTCGAGTCCATGGTGAAATTGCTGGACGTTCAGCTCAATGAAATCCCGGACTGGAACTGCTGTGGCGCGTCAATCGGCTATGCCGGCGGCGGCGAACTGCCGCGTATCGCCTTGTCGGCGCGCAACATCGCGCTGTCCGAGCAACACAACCCGGGCCAGGAAATCGTCGCCACCTGCGCCGCCTGCTGGCTGGCCACGCGCGAAGCCAAGGAACGCCTGGATCACAGCGCCACCCTGCTGGCGGAGACCAATGAAGCGCTCAAGGAAGCCGGTCTGGTTTTCAAGAATGAAGCGCCGCCCGCCCGCCACATGGTGGAAGTGCTGATCGACGATATCGGTTATGAAACCCTGAAGAGCGGCGTGAAAAAGCCGCTCGAAGGCATCAAGTTTGCCGGATACGTGGGTTGCCAGACCAATCGCCCGTTCGGCATCGATGGCGAGTCCTTTGAAAATCCGATGTACCTGGACAAACTGATCGAGTCCATGGGTGGCGAAGCAATCACCAACTACGACCAGAAAGTGACCTGCTGCGGCGGCGCGTTGGCCTTCTCCGAGCCGGAAAAGAGCCAGAAACAGATCAAGGACATCATCGAGTCCGCCTATGACCACGGCGCCGACATGATCGTTACGCCCTGCCCGCTGTGCCAGGCCAATACTGAAATTTACCAGAACGAAGTGAACAAGCGCTACGGCACCAAGTTCAACATTCCGGTGACCTATTACAGCCAGCTCATCACCGTGGCCTATGGCGGCAGCGGCAAGGACGCGGCACTGGATGGACATATCATCAGCCCGACCAAGCTGGTGGACATTGCCAGCAAGTAACGCTGCAACATAGCCGCATCAACCGGGGGTGGCCGCGTGCCGCCCCTCGTTTTTTGGAGACAACGATGAAACGCCCAAAAACTGTCGATGAATATTTGGACCTGATGCATCAGGCCGTGTATGAGGTGGATGAGCTTCGTTCCATCATGGAGGAAGACTCGGACGAGTTCGCCCCATTCAAGCCCTACATCAATGAACTCGACAAGCAGTTACGCCAGATGTACGACGACATGGTGAGCGGCAGGTACAAATTCGACCCCAATGGCCCGGAATTGCCGTTCATGAACATCGTGCGCAAACTGGGCTCGCGATTGCCATTCGGCCTGCTGCTCAAGGTGATCGATCAGACGCACCGCGAAGGCTTGGATATCGACCGCAAATAAGTGGCTGTTTACTCGAACACGATCTCGCCCTCCCTGAGCGAGAAGGTGCCACGGTCGCGCTGCAAGTCCACGCGGAAAACCTTAACGCCGATCTTGACCTGGACGTTGCCGAACAGGACCTTTTCAGCCACCACCCGGGCTTCTTCCGATAGTTCGAGTTGCCGCGCCAGTTCATCCTTATCCTGCCGCGTCATCTCGATCACGTCCAGCAATGCCTGGAAGGTGTTTTCCGCCTTTTGCCTGATTTCCGGCTTGATGCGATCCGGGTGGTCCTCGATAAACCTTATCAGCTTGACCACGTCATCGAGTTCCTTGTGCTTGTCTTCCAGAAGCCTGTCGGCCTGCCTCAGTTTTTCGTGCAGGTAGGGGTTGACGCCCACGATCACCCGCGTTTTTACACCCGCGGGCGACCCGATCGTCGCGGCTTGCACCAGGAAGGTAGCTTCGGCTACGCCACCGATAATGCGCCCGCGGCCAGAGCCCGGTTTGCCGACCAGGATCTGGTTGACGGCGGCCAGTTCGCTTTGCATGACCAGCTCGTCGACCATGATGCTATCGCCGACCTCGATGCTGGCATTCTCGACAAAGCGCGCCGAAAAAGAAGCGCCGCAGCGGACCCGCGCGATCATGGATTTCCTGGCCTCGGCGGGATGTTCGTGCATTTCGCTGTGGCCGATCACGCCACCCTGGATCACCACATTGCCCCCCGCCTCCAATATCGCGGCCTCGACCGTGCCGCCGACGTGGATGTCCCCGGTCGCGCGAACACTCATGCCGGCACGCACATCGCCGCTGATGTTGACCGTGCCATCGAAGTCGATATTTCCGCTAGTCAGATCGACGCGGGCAAGGGTGACGGTGGGTTCCACCACCATGCCGTTGCTGGCCAGCAGCGGCTGGCCGGGAATTTCGGCAATCAGGTAGGCAGGATCTTGCGGATCGACCATGACACCTTTTAATTGCGGCGCGAACAGGGCTTCCTTGCCAGGCTTGGCGGGAATAAGCTGCCCCAGCACGTTTTCTCCATCCGCTCCCGGCGTCGGATTGATTTTCTGCATCAAACGTTCGCCCTGATGCACCGTGACGATGCCGCCCAGGTCGCGATAATCCGCGACACCGCGTCCATCGAGATGAGGATGGCGCTGCTTCACCATTTCGATCAGGCACTGCAGTTTCCCGTCTTCGCCGTTGACGACCTCGCGCCCCAGGGCAACGGGCCAGCGATGCGCTTCTCCTGCCGCCACAGCCTGTTCGATCGCCTCGTCAAGGATGCCGTAGCCCACCCGCTTTTCCGCCAAGGCACGGCGAATCTGCTCGACGGTCACCGCCTGGCCGCCGCAGGGCAGGGTGACGTCGAGATAAGCCGCCATCTTGTCCGCCGCAAGTTCCACCGTAACAACTGCGTCGCGCACCTCGCCGATTTCAAGCGTAAAAGGTTCACTGGCCGAGGCGCGCTGTTTGATCAGCAGGTTCAGCGCAGCGTCAATCAGGAACAGTTGGCCAAACCCCTGCGTGGCAATTTCCTGTCTGAGCGCGGCGGGGTCAAGCGGGATTTTTTCCGCGACAGGCGTGTAACGCGCCAGCAATTTCCGGCCATCCTCACTTAATGCGAACGTCACTCCCAGTTCACGGGCGGGTAATTCGTCGGCCATATCATCTCCACACCCAGGTTTCCAGACGGACGTTCAACGAAACAACGCGAAGCGTTTCCTCGTCCCACTCGCCCTTTGGGAGGGCCGGGGTGAGGGAAACGGTCATGGCGAATCGCCATGACCGTTAGAACGGTAGCGTCAAATTGGGTGAATCCGTTAGCAGCACAGCGCGGAATTCTTCCTGAATACGCTGCAGCGCGGCTTCATTTTCGCCCTCGAAGCGCAGCACGATCACCGGCGTGGTATTGGATGCCCGCATCAGGCCAAAGCCATCTGGATATTCCACGCGCAGGCCATCGAGGCTGATGACTTCCCGCGCATGGGGAAAGCTGGCGTTCTTTTTCAGCCGTTCGATCAGCGCATAATGCGCGCCTTCTTCCATCTGGATATGCAGTTCCGGGGTGTTGACGCTATCCGGCAGGCTATGCAGTGTGGCGTCGATATCGCGCTGGCGTGACAGGTATTCCAGCAGGCGCGCCCCGGCATACAGGCCATCGTCGAAACCATACCAGCGTTCCTTGAAGAACACGTGGCCGGACATTTCCCCCGCCAGCAAGGCGCCGCTTTCGCGCATTTTGGCCTTGACCAGGGAGTGGCCGGTTTTCCACAGCAGCGGCCTGCCGCCGCGCGCGCGTATCCAGGAGAACAGGTTGCGCGTGGACTTAACGTCGAAGATGATTTCCGCGCCCGGGTTACGACTCAGCACATCGGCGGCGAACAGCATCAACTGGCGGTCGGGGTAGATAATGCGGCCATCCTTGGCCACCACGCCGAGACGGTCCCCGTCGCCATCGAAAGCCAGGCCGATTTCAGCATCCGAGGTTTTAAGCCGCTTTATCAGGTCCTGCAGGTTTCCCGGAACGGAGGGGTCGGGATGATGGTTGGGGAAATTGCCGTCCACTTCGCAAAACATCTCCTCCACCTCGCAGCCCATGGCGCGGTAGAGTCTGGGCGCGAACGCCCCGGCCACGCCGTTGCCGCAATCCACGAGGATTTTCATCGGGCGCGCCAGCTTCACATCGCCGACGATGCGTTCGATGTAGTCCTGCGTGATATCGTACTGGCGATAGCTGCCGTTGCCGTTGGCCAGATCGCCTTGCTCGATGCGCAGGCGCAGTTTCTGAATCATGTCGCCGGACAGGGTTTCTCCGTCCAGCACCATTTTCAGTCCGTTATAGTCGGGCGGGTTATGGCTGCCGGTAAGCATTACCGCGCAATTGGTCTGCAGTTGATACGCGCCGAAATAGGTCATGGGCGTGGCGACCAGTCCCAGGTCGATGACGTTGATGCCGCTTTTGCGGATGCCGCGCGCCAGTGCCGCGGACAGATCTGGGCCGGACAGGCGGCCGTCGCGCCCGATAACGGTGTCGTTCTGCTGGCGCGCCACGGCTTCTGAACCGATGGCGTGGCCGATCGCCTCGATGATTTCAGGGGTGAGCGTTTTGCCGACAATGCCGCGGATGTCATAGGCCTTGAAAATTTCATTGGGTAGCGTGGTCATGATTGTTTATTCCACAAAATTGCGTTGTTTGTCATCGAGATATAGCGCGAGCTGATCTTGGGATGGATAAATGTCGTCGAGGTGAAAGCCGAACAAACCGGATTTGCTTTCCGCGAAATACAGTTGCAGGGTGCGGCGCACGCTGGCGAAGGAAATTTCATCCCACGGCAGCTCGGCTTCGGAGAACAGCCGCGCTTCCAGGCTTTCTTCGCCAGCGCCGAAGTGGGGCCGCAGCATGCGAGCGCGGAAGAACAAATGCACCTGGCTGATATGCGGCACATTGAACAGGGTATATAACGCGCCGACTTCAACTTCGGCCAATGCTTCCTCCCGTGTCTCTCGTGCCGCGGCCTGGGGCGTGGTTTCGCTATTTTCCATGAAGCCTGCGGGCAACGTCCAGAAACCATGACGCGGTTCGATGGCGCGGCGGCAGAGGAGAATCCTGCCCTCCCATTCGGGAATGCTGCCGATCACCAGTTTCGGGTTCTGGTAGTGTATGGTGTGGCAGACATCGCAGACATAGCGCGGCAGGTGGTCCCCTGCCGGGATGCGCAGGCTGACTTTGGCGCCGCAGTGGCTGCAGTAGTTCATCCTGGATTCCTCAGATGGAATAGAATATTCAAATTTAACCCATTTTAATATTAGCAGAGAGAGAATATGGCTTCCTCAAAAAAACCCAAAGGATCGGACAGCGAACGCAAGATTCTGGAGCATGCGCACCGCGGCCAGCAACTGATGGCCGAATACAAACCCAAACTGATGGGAAAGATTCAGGCCTTCATGGCCGAAGCAATGGCTCCCGGCGTCTTGAGCAAACAGGAGAAAGAGCGCATGGCCCTCGGCATGGCACTCACCCAGCAATGCCATTACTGCATCGCACTGCATGTGCGCGCCTGCAAACTCGCCGGCGTCACCGTCGAGGAAATCATGGAAATATGCGCCGTTGGCATCATGATGGGCGGCGGCCCCGTACTCACCCACATTGCCGAAGTAGAACGTGCCCTGAACGAGTTCTACCTGGACGAAAACGGCGAGCCGATCTGACGTTAATGGCGAATCGCCGCCCCGAATCATGAAACAGCGATTCGCCATGACCGTTTCCCTCACCCTCTCCCTCATGCATGTTAAGCAGAAAAACCTGCGTCATGCGGAACGCCCAAGGGCAGCCCACGCCAAATTTCATTCATTTCTTGCCCTTTTGTGTAAACTTTCATCGCGATAGCTGCGTTAATAAGTCAGGGCGACTTGGTGCCTCAACTTGACTGGAGCGCATAATGGGCAGACTGAACAATGAACCTTTTGGCGAATTTCTCGACTTCCTGAAAAAAGCCGGGGTGGAAATCATCAATGAACAGGCATTGCGCGAGCGTCTCGCCGAAGCGCAACGCTGGCGCTACGCTTTCGACACTTTGGCCATGAACGGACACGCCATCGGCATTCGCTTCGCCGACCGCGGCGCCGGGCACAACGAAGCGGAAATCCACCGAGCTTTCGCTGAATTCCAGTTTCCGGAAAAATCAGAAGAGATATTCAACGCCAGCCTCAAAGCCAGCCACTAGGAGCCTGTCGGACTTGAAGGAAATCGGCTGCAAATCCGCCTGGGCGGTCCATATTTCACCG
>JAQTLK010000001.1:96049-140822 GCA_028714955.1 Sulfuricella sp. | reverse complement strand
ACAAGCTCTTCAACAACGCCAACCCCCTGCTGCGCGCCCTGCGCAATACCGGGCTGAGCCTGACCAACCGCCTCGACGGCCTGAAAAATCACCTGATGCGCCATGCCATCGGGGAACTCGGTTAAACTCTTTCAGTCTTCCAAACACTATAACGCTCACTCAGGAAAAACCATGTTCTCTCTCAAAAGCCTTGCCGCACCGCTGCTGTTCGCCTTGCTAAGCGCCTCGGCGCACGCCGACGAAGCGGCCATCAGGAAAAACATCGAGTCCAGGCTCGGCGCCAAGGTGCAAAGCGTGACCAAGACGCCTTATGCCGGCCTCTATGAAGTGATAGTGGAAGGCCCGCAAGGCCTGCAGCCCATCTACTCCGATGACAAGGCGAGTTATGTCTTCATGGGCGCGGTGTTTGACCTCAACGCCCAGAAAAATCTCACGGACGAACGCATGCAGAAGCTGACCGCCGTGAAATTCAACACGCTGCCGTTCGATTCCGCCATCAAGGTGGTGAAGGGCAACGGCAGCCGCAAGATCGCGGTATTTGCCGATGCCGATTGCCCTTACTGCAAGAAACTCGAAGCCGAGCTGCAGAACGTGAGCGACATCACGGTATATACCTTCCTCTACCCGCTCGATCAGCTGCATCCTGATGCCGGCAAGAAATCGAAACAGATATGGTGCGCGCCGGACCGCGCCAAGGCCTGGGAAGACTGGATGCTGAGGGGCAGCCTGCCGAAGAATGACGGCAGTTGCGACACCCCCCTGGCCAAAACGGCGGAACTGGGCAAGAAGCTCAATATCCAGGGCACGCCCGCGATCATCTTTGCCGATGGCCACCGCGTGCCGGGCCTGATCCCGGCGGCAAAACTGGAGGAAATGCTGGGTGGCAAAGCCGGGAAATAAGCCATGAAGGAATTCTGGAACGAACGCTTCGGCGGTGAAGAATATTTCTATGGCACGACGCCCAACGCCTTTCTCGCCGCGCAAACGCACCTGCTGAAACCGGGCCAGTTCGCGCTTTCGGTCGCCGACGGGGAAGGGCGCAACGGCGTGTGGCTGGCCGAGCAGGGACTGGACGTGCTGGCGGTGGATTTTTCCGAAAAGGCGCTGCAGAAATCGCGCAAACTGGCCGAATCCCGTGGCGTGGCCCTGCAAACCGAACTGGCCGACCTGCACAGGTGGAACTGGGGCGAAAACCGCTTCGACGTGATCGCGGCGATCTTCATCCAGTTCGCCTCCTCGCAGGAGCGTCCGGCCTTGCATCAGGCCATCGGGCGCGCACTGAAACCTGGCGGGCTGCTGCTGTTGCAGGGCTACACCCCGAAACAGCTCGAATTCAGGACCGGCGGCCCGTCCAATCGCGACAACCTGTACACCGCGGCCGATTTGCAACGCGACTTCGCGGCCATGAAAATCCTGCAGTTGCGCGAACACGAAACGATCATCAGCGAAGGCCCGGGCCATAGCGGCATGTCGGCACTGGTGGACCTGGTGGCGAGGAAGGCGGCATGAGCAGCCGGAACGGGGGAGCGAATCATGCATGAAAACCCGGCGCCGGACGAAATCCGCGCCCTGTTGAAGAAAGCCAGCACCATCGCCGTGGTGGGTTTGTCGCCGCAACCCGCACGGCCCAGCTATTTCGTGGCCAGGGCGATGCAGGGTTTCGGCTACCATATCGTGCCGGTGCGCCCGGCCGTGTCCGAGGTGCTGGGAGAGAAGGCTTATGCCACCCTGGCAGAAGTGCCGGTGCCGATCGACGTGGTGGACGTGTTCCGCGCCGCCGAGCACATCGACGCCATCGTCGACGAGTGCCTGCGGCTGAAAATCCCCGCCATCTGGATCCAGGAAGGCATCCGGAATGAAGCGGCGGCACAAAGGGCCAGGGACGCAGGGATGACGGTGGTCATGGACCGCTGCATTTACAAGGATTATGTCGAGTTGATGACCTGATATGTTACTGAAATTTACCAAGATGCATGGCCTGGGCAACGATTTCGTCGTGGCAAACGGCATCAGCCAGAATATTTCCCTGAGCAGCGCGCAATTCCGCTTTCTCGCCGACCGCCACTTCGGCGTCGGCTGCGACCAGGTTCTGCTGGTGGAAAAGCCCACCCGCACGGACGCCGATTTCCGCTACCGCATCTTCAATGCCGACGGCGGCGAGGTGGAACAGTGCGGCAACGGCGCGCGCTGCTTCGTGCGCTTCGTGCACGACAAGGGACTGACAGAAAAAACCGCGATCCGCGTCGAAACCGCGTCGGGCATCATCGAACCGCGCCTCGAAGCAGACGGCCAGGTCACCGTCAACATGGGCGCACCGCGCTTCGAACCCGGCGAAATCCCGTTCCTCGCAGAGAAGCGGGCGCTGACTTACCCGCTCCCGGTCGGCGACAGGATCATCGACATCAGCGCCATTTCCATGGGCAACCCGCATGCCGTGCAAGTCGTGGACCATATCGATTACGCGCCAGTCGCCGAGCAGGGCGCGCTGATCGAAAGCCATCCGGCGTTCCCGGCGCGGGTCAATGCCGGATTCATGCAGGTGGTGGACCGGACTCATATTAAACTGCGCGTTTTCGAGCGCGGCTCGGGCGAAACCCTGGCCTGCGGCAGCGGCGCCTGCGCCGCGGTGGTTGCCGGCATCACGCGCGGGCTGCTGGATGCACAGGTACAGGTCAGCACCCGCGGCGGCGAACTCGCCATCCGCTGGGAGGGCGAAGGCCAGCCGGTATGGATGACCGGGCCGGCGGTGACGGTATTCGAAGGCGAAATAAACTTATAAAGTAAATTAACCACGGGGAACACGGGGCGCACGGGGTAGGTAAAGGATTGTGGGGTGTTTTATAGCGTCACCTATTTAGTGAGCGAGCCATGAGTTGCAAGGCATTGAATGTCCCCGTGTGCCCCGTGGTTAACTGATTTTTCCAGAACAACAAGGACACGAACATGAATCTGAACGCAGAGGCAGTAGCCGAATTCCTCACGCAACACCCGGAATTTTTCGAGGACAAGCCTGGTTTGCTGGAAGCCATCGCCATCCCGCACCCCCACGGCGGGCGGGCGATTTCGCTCGCCGAGCGGCAACAGCTGCAACTGCGCGAGAAGAACAAGCTGCTGGAATCGAAACTGCGCGAACTGCTGCAGTTCGGCGAGGAAAACGACGCGATCGGCGAGAAGGTCCACCGCTTCAGCCTCGCCCTGCTCTCCGCCCGCACCCTCGAATCCCTGCTGCCCACCATCACCCTCAGCCTGCGCGACGATTTCGCCGTACCCCATGTGGCGCTGCGCGTCTGGGCCACCCCCGCGCAAGCCACCGACCAGGCGGAATTCGCTGATGTAAGCGGCGATCTCAGGGCGCTCGCGGACGGCCTGGTGCGGCCCTATTGCGATTCTGCCGCCCCCTTCGAAGTGGCTTCGTGGTTCGGCGAATCGGCCGGGCTGCTGAAATCCTTCGCCGTGGTGGCATTGCGCGCGGAATACGTGTTCGGCCTGCTGGTCATGGCCAGCGAGGACGCCCAGCGCTTCTACCCGGAAATGGGCACCTTGTACCTCAAACGCATCGGCGAGCTGGTCAGCGTCGCCCTGATGCCCTACATCTCCGAGGGCAAGGACGCCGCCTGATGACCGGGGAGATGGGGGAAGAGGGCGACAACGCCGAGCTGCTGCGGCAGTACCTCTCCCATCTCCAGCACGAACGCCGCCTGTCGCCCCTGACCGGCAAGAATTACACGCGCGACATCGACGAACTGTTCCGCCTGGCCGGCGAGACCCCGCTGGCCGACTTGCAAATCCACCAGCTCCGGCGCTTCATCGCCCAGCTTCACGCCCGTGGCCTGGGCAGCCGCACCCTGGCACGCATGCTCTCGGCCTGGCGCGGCTTCTACGCCTACCTCGGCAATGCCCACGGCTTCGTCCACAACCCCTGCGCCGGCCTCAAGGCGCCGAAAGCCGCCAAAACCCTGCCCCAGGCGCTCTCCCCGGAGCAGGCCGCGCATCTCATGGAAGTGCCGCCCGACGACGTGCTGGCAGTGCGCGACCATGCCATGCTGGAGCTGCTCTATTCCTCGGGGCTGCGCCTGGCCGAACTGGTGGGGTCGAACCTGGAAGATTTCGATTTCGCGGCAGGGGAGGTGCGCGTCACCGGCAAGGGCAACAAGACGCGCATTGTCCCGCTCGGGCGCTTGGCTGCAGAAGCGCTGCAAACCTGGCTGACAGAGCGGGCGCTGCTGGCGCAAAGTGGCGAAAAAGCCCTGTTCGTCGGCAAAGCCGGCACCCGGCTCACGCCGCGTGCCGTGCAGCTCCGCCTCAAGCAATGGGGCGTCAAGCTCGGCATCAACGCCAACATCCACCCTCACGTGCTGCGCCACTCCTTCGCCACTCACGTCCTGCAATCCAGCGGCGACTTGAGGGCGGTGCAGGAAATGCTCGGTCACGCCAACATCTCGACGACCCAGGTGTACACCCATCTGGATTTTCAGCATCTCGCCAAGGTATATGATGCCGCACATCCACGGGCGCGGAAGAAGCCTTAAGCCAACCTTCCACCCGCACTTGCCAATGCCTTTCTAAGCGCATCATCGTTTGTTGCCAAGGGCAATTCTTCGCGAAGGGCCAGTTCGAGATATGAAGCATCATAGCTTGACAGCCTGTAGCGGCGAGCCAACTGCAGGGTATCGCCAAGCGCGTGCTGATTAGAACAGTCATCTGTTTCGATGAACATATCCTGAAGGATGCCAAGAAACCCGGCGCTCCTTGCCTCCTGCAGCAACCCCTTGGCCTCTGCCCGGACAATCACGTTGCCGACCTCCAGCGCCCATACGCAGGGAACGACAGCAACCTGGTCTCCCTGTTTCAGGAGGTCAAGAATACGCGCGGAGTATTCAAGTGCTTCCTGCGTTCCATCTCCAAATAGCCAGCGCATAACCACCGAGTTATCCAGCACAAAACGCATCAGTCGCGCCCTTCCTCGATCAGTGCCTTGATATCGACATCCTTGATCGCCGGGTGTGCCTGAACGAACTGCTGCATTCGCTCTGCCGCCTTGGCGCCATCACGTTTCTCCGTTGTTCCTGGCGGCACCAGGTCCGCGACGTGCTCCCCCCGATTGGTAATTCTAAATGCCATCCCCGCGCGCACCTTTCTCAAATACTCCGGGAAATGTGTTTTGGCATCGTAGGCTCCAATCTCGACATAGGTAGTCATTCAAATCCCTTTGGCTGTGTTGATTAGACCAGTATATAGACCGGTCTATAGCCGGGCAAGTTCCAGTGTCTTTGATGGCGATACTTGACAGGAACGGGGAATCGCCCCGCTCGCTTATTTCCCCGCTTCCTTCTCCGCCGCTTCATTCGCCTGTTGCTGCGCCTGTTGCGCGGCATCCAGATTTTGCTTGAACTGCTCCATGGTTTTCTTGGCTTCCTCGGCCTCCTTGGCTTTGGCGGCAGCGACCGTGGCGGCGGTGCCGGCCACTTCGACGCCGCATCCGGCGAGTTGGAACACTACGAGCATGGTCAGGAATTTGCGCATTTGCTTTCCTCCTTGGTAATGTGAATTGCTTTAATCAGAGCGCGTCTTCCAGCGCCATTTCAAGCTCCAGCCAGTCTTCCTCCAGTTGCGCCACGCGCGCTTCGAGCGTTTCCCTTTGCTGGTTGAGGCTCTGGGCCAGCGCCGCGTCGGCACTCTGGTACAAGGCGGGGTCGGCGAGCCGACGGTTGGTTTCGGCCAGCTCGGCCTGGGCCTTGTGCAGCTCCGCGTCCAGTTTTGCCTGTTTGGACAGCAGCGCTTTCTTGCGCGGGGCATTCTCGCGCCGCGGCTTTTCCACCGGGGAGGGCTTGCTGCCGGCATGCTCCGCCTGGCGGCGCGACTCCACCCAGTTGCGATAGTCTTCCAGATCGCCCTCGAACAGCTTCACCGTGCCGTCCGCCACCAGCCACAGTTCGTCGGCGGTGGCGCGGATCAGGCTGCGGTCGTGGGATACCAGCACCATCGCGCCGCCGTATTCTTCCAGCGCCAGGGTGAGCGCGTCGCGCATGTCCAGGTCGAGGTGGTTGGTGGGCTCGTCCAGCAGCAGCAGGTGCGGCTTCTGCCACGCCAGCAGGGCGAGCGCGAGGCGGCTTTTCTCGCCGCCGGAGAAAGTGGCCACGGGGCGGTCTTCGCCTTCGCCGGCGAGGCCGAAGCGGCCGATGAAGTTGCGCAGTTCCTGAGTGGTGGCTTCGGGGGCGATGCGCATCAGGTGTTCGAGCGGCGTCGCGGCGCCGTCGAGGTGTTCCAGCTGATGCTGGGCGAAATAGCCGATACGTAGGTCCGGCGCAGTTTCGCGGCTGCCCTCCGTGGCCTGCAATTCGCCCACCAGCAGCTTGATGAGGGTGGACTTGCCCGCGCCGTTGGGGCCGAGCAGGGCGATGCGCGCGCCGGAGCGCAGCACCAGGCTGATGTTGGCGAGCAGGGTCTGGCCGCCGTAGCCGCAAGCGGCCTTGTCCAGCCGGATGAGGGTGTCCGGGCTGCGTTCCGGGGCTTCGATCTCAAGCTCGAAATGGCCATGGTCGACGTGCGCCGGGGCGATGCGTTCCAGCCGTTCCAGCGCCTTGACGCGGCTTTGTGCCTGCTTGGCCTTGGTTGCCTTGGCGCGGAAGCGGCGGATGAAATCCTCGAGGTGGGCGATTTTCTCCTGTTGCTGCGCGAAGGCCTGGTTCTGCTGCGTGGCGCGCTCGGCGCGAGCGCGTTCGAAGCTGTCATAGTTTCCCGCGTAGCTGTCGATCACCCGGTCGTGCACGTGGGCAATGCGGTTGACGCAGGCATTGAGGAACTCGCGGTCGTGCGACACCAGCAGGATGCTGCCGGGGTAGCGTGCGAGATATTGCTCCAGCCACAGGATGGCTTCGAGGTCGAGGTGGTTGGTCGGCTCGTCCAGCAGCAGCAGGTCGGCGCGGCGCATCAGCGCGCGCGCCAGGTTGAGGCGCATGCGCCAGCCGCCGGAAAAACTGCTTACCGGGCGTGTCAGCTGTTCATTGGAAAACCCCAGTCCATCGAGCAATTGCGCGGCACGGGAGGGCGCGGCATAGCCTTCGATGGCCTCGAAGCGGTGCTGGGCCTCGAACCAGGCGGCATCGTGGGGCTCTTTCGCCAATATGCCCTCCAGCCGGCGCAACTCGCTGTCGCCGTCGAGCACGAACTCCAGCGCCGGCCGCTCGGAGTTGGCGATTTCCTGCTCCACGAAGGCCAGGGTCTTGCCCTGCTGGAAGGCGATCTCGCCGCCATCGGGACGGAGCTCGCCGCGAATGAGGCGGAACAGGGTGGACTTGCCGCAGCCGTTCTTGCCCACCAGGCCGACGCGCTGGCTGGCAAAGACTTGCAGTGTTGCATTCTGGAAAAGAGGGGTGCCGTGCTGGAGATAAACCAGGTTCTGAATCGATAACATGGTGCAATAATAGCAGAATGGACTACGATACCGCCCGACGCGCTTTTTACGGAACACAAAGAGATGAACAAAATTTACGTCTGGGATCTGCCCACCCGCCTGTTTCACTGGACGCTGCTGGGACTGGTCGTCTTCCAGTGGGCCAGCGCGGAAATCGGCGGCGACCTGATGGACTATCACCTGCTGACCGGCTATGCCATCGCCGCGCTGGTCGTGTTCCGCGTGGCATGGGGCTTTGCCGGCAACCGCTACGCGCGCTTCGGCAACTTCCTGCGCGGCGTGGGGCCGACCATCGAATACGCGCGCGCCATGCGCGCCAAAACCGCGCCGCGCTATCTCGGTCACAACCCGCTGGGCGGATGGATGGTCCTGGCGCTGCTGGGCACATTGGCAATCCAGGTAACCACGGGGCTTTTTGCCAACGACGACGTCATGACCGAAGGGCCGCTGCGCCACCTGGTATCTGACCGCGCCAGCAGCCTGCTCACGGAAGTTCATGGTTTGGTTTTTAACCTGCTGGTGGCGCTGGTTGCGCTGCATGTGGTCGCCGTTTACGCTCACCGGATCTTCAAGAAGGAAGACCTGATCCGCCCGATGCTGACCGGCTACAAACAGGCGGATGACGAAGACGGCGAAAAACAGTGAGGCGCCAGGCGCACCCGGCTACTCCCGCGCCGGATGCTTGGACAGCTTGCGCTGCAAGGTGCGCCGGTGCATCTTGAGCGCCCGCGCGGTGGCCGAGATATTGTGCTGGTTTTCCGCCAGCACGCGCTGGATATGTTCCCATTCGAGGCGCTCGACCGACAGCGGTTGCGTCGTCACCTCCGTCTCGGTATCCCCGCCTTCGCGCTCGAATGCCGCGATGATCTGGTCCGCATCCACAGGTTTGGCCAGGTAGTGAGTCGCGCCCAGCTTGATCGCTTCCACTGCGGTGGCGATGCTGGCAAAACCGGTGAGCATGACGATGCGCGTTTCCTCGTCCAGTTCCTTGAGGCGTTTCACCAGCACCAGACCGGACGGACCGGGCATTTTCAGGTCCACCACGGCATATTCCGGCGCATTCTCCTCCGCCAGGAGCAGGGCGGCCTCCACGTCATTTGCCACGCTCACGCTGAAGCCGCGCTTGCTGAGCGCCTTGTTCAGGACGCGGCAGAAAGTCACGTCATCATCCACCAGCAGGATGCTGGGACGGTCATCATTGTTTGGTAATTGAGTCGTCATGGTCAGGCCTGAAGATTTGAAATAGGCAAGCGGATTTCCGTCACCGCGCCACCGCCCTCGCGGTTGCGCAGCGTCACGCTGCCGCCGCGCCGCTCGATGGTGGCGTTGGCGAGGAAAAGTCCGATGCCGATGCCGTGGCCCTTGGTGGTATAGAAAGGCCGGCCGGCTTGCTGCACGGCGTCGGGAGTCAGGCCAGGCCCCCGGTCCCGGATCTGCAGACGGATCCCGGTTTCATCCCAGCCCCCTTCGATCTCCACGTTATCGGGCGAGGCATCGGCGGCATTGTTAAACAAATTGAGCAGCGCCTGGCCCAATGTCTGGTCAGTCATGATGTGCGGGGCGGGGCCGGCGCCCAGCCACGTCACGGTCATGCTCACGCCGGGGCGCATCAGGCGCCATTTCTCCAGCACTTCGTCGAGATAGACATCCAGCGCGGCGCCCGCCGCGCCTTCCATGCGTGTCTGGCCGGCGGAAGCCAGCAGGCTGGAAAGAATGTGCTTGCAACCGTCCACCTGCTCGCGCAGCAGTTGCAGGTCTTCCGCCAGGTCCGGATTCGCGCCATATTCACGCTGCAGTTCGCGCGTCACCACCGCCATGGTGGCGAGCGGCGTGCCCAGTTCGTGGGCCGCCCCTGCCGCCAGGGTGCCAAGCGCCACGATGCGCTCGTTGCGCAGCGTTTCCTCGCGCGCCGCGGCAAGCTGCCGGTCGCGCTCCTTGATGGCGGCGGCCATGCGCACCACGAAAAAGGCGATGAGGAATGCGGAAAGGACGAAAGTCAGCCACATGCCGGTGAGGTGCATGTAAATCGCGGTGCTGTAATCGCCGCTTTTCGGCATCAGCGGATAATAATTGAACATCAGCAGGGTATAGCAACCGGCTGTCAGCAGCGCCATGGCCCAGGTGTAGACAGCGGGAAGCGTGATGGCGGCGATGACCAGGGGCACCAGGTAAAACGAGACCAGCGGATTGGTCGAGCCGCCGGCATAAAACAGCAGCACGGTAATGGCGACGACATCCACCAGCAATTGGGTAAAAAACTCCCCATCTGCCACCGGCCAGTCCTGGCGCAAACGCCACCAGGTAAACAGGTTCACCAGCACCAGCGACCCGATCACCACCGCGATGGGCAGCAGCGGCAAAGGCAATTCCAGCCCGTGCCAGGCCAGCACGACGGCCAGTAGCAAGCCGCCGATCTCGATGCTGCGCAGCAGGAAAATGCGCCGCAAGTTGCTGTTTGATGGCGCCTGAATGAGCGCGTTATGTCCGACCATGCATTCAAATCCGTGAACAAGCCGACGAATTGTAGTCCCAACCCGCTCCCTTGTGGCATGCGGCAAATCGTCGCGCGCCCCGTTGCGGCTGCGCTATTCCGGTGCGGGATGCTTGGCCAGCTTGCGCTGCAAGGTGCGACGATGCATGTTGAGCGACCTGGCGGCAGCGGAAATGTTGTTTCCGTTCTCCGCCAGCACTTTCTGGATATGCTCCCATTTCAAGCGCTCGACCGATACGGGTAACGCGGCCACGGCGGCATTCGCATCGCCGCCATCGCGATGCAGCGCGGCAACGATCTCGTCCGCGTCGGCAGGCTTGGCCAGATAATGCGTGGCACCCAGCCGGATCGCCCCGATTGCGGTAGCAATGCTGGCGAAACCGGTCAGCATCACGATGCGGGTATTCCGTTTCAATTCTTTCAGGTATTTGATCAGCTCCAGCCCGGAACGCACCGGCAGTTTGAGGTCCACCACGGCATAGTCCGGCGGCTCAGCCTCGGCCAGCAACAGGGCCGAATCCACATCGCGCGCCTGGCTCACCCGGAATCCGCGCTTCGCCAGCGCGCGCGCCATCACGCGACACAAGGTCTTGTCATCGTCCACCAGCAACAGGCTGGGGCGCTCTTGTTTCTCTCTTTCAGGCAGCATCTGATCCCGATGAAGTCAATTTATCGAACCCGCCATCGCATTAACGAAACAACGCAAAGCGTTTCCTCGCCCCCCGCGCCCTCCCTCATCCCAACCTTCTCCCGGAGGGAGAAGGGAGGGGCCAGGGATGAGGGAAACGATCATGGCGAATCGCCATGATCGTTAGCGAATATGCGGTGCATTGTAACCACAATCCCGCATGACACAGGCGCGTTAAATTGTCGCGCGCGGCTTCAAGTCACATTGCCCGCCATCCGAACCAGACTAAGATTTGCCCCTGGAAATATTTACAGAAATGGGAGCCTGTTCATGGGAAAACCATGCCGGTTTTTGTCTGTCCGCCCTGGCCGAACGTTGCCTTCCTGGCTCCGGGCATGGAGCCAGGCATTGCGCGGAAAACCGCTTCTGCGCCGCCTTTCCATCGTGCTTCTGCTAAAAACCGCACTGCTTTGGCTGTTGTGGGCGGTCTTCATCCGCGACCAGCATGTCGCGGTGGACCCCGCGCGCATGGGCAGCCGCCTCACTCTTTCCCCGTTCTTTTCCAATGTTCCAATAGGAGGTAGCAATGATCGACCCGTCCGTTGTTGACCTGTCGCGGCTGCAATTTGCCGCGACGGCCCTGTATCACTTTCTCTTCGTGCCGCTCACGCTGGGGCTGTCGTGGCTGCTGGTGGCGATGGAAGCGGCCTACGTGATGAGCGGCAAGCCCATCTACAAGGAAATGGTTCTTTTCTGGGGAAAGCTCTATGGCATCAACTTCGCCCTGGGCGTCACCACCGGCCTGACCATGGAATTCCAGTTCGGCACCAACTGGGCCTATTACTCTCATTACGTGGGCGACATCTTCGGCGCACCGCTGGCCATCGAGGGACTGATGGCCTTCTTCCTGGAATCCACCATGGCGGGGCTGTTCTTTTTCGGCTGGAAGCGGCTCTCCAGAGTCGGTCACCTCGCCGTCACCATGCTGATGGCGCTGGGCACCAACCTCTCCGCCGTGCTCATCCTGATCGCCAACGGCTGGATGCAGGACCCGGTGGGCGCGGTCTTCAACCCCATCACCATGCGCATGGAACTCACCGATTTCTGGGCGCTGGTGTTCAACCCGGCGGCACAGGCCAAATTCGTGCATACCGTCTCCGCGGGCTATGTCACCGGCTCCGTCTTCGTGCTGGCGATTTCCTCCTGGTATCTCATGAAGGGCCGGCACCTGGAATTCGCGCGCCGATCCTTCCGCATTGCCGCCGCCTTTGGCCTGGCCTCGGCATTGTCCGTGATCGTGCTGGGAGACGAATCCGGCTACGCCGTGTCCGAGAGCCAGAAATCCAAGCTGGCCGCCATCGAGGCCATGTGGAAAAGCGAGGCCGCGCCGGCCGGGTTCAATCTCCTGGCCTGGCCCAACGAGGATAAGCAGGCCAACGACTGGGAGATTCGCGTCCCGTATATGCTGGGCCTGATCGCCACGCGCTCCACCGACAAGGCGTTGCCCGGCATCCGTGAGATACGCGCGGAAAATCGAAAACGCATTGTCTCCGGCATCGAGGCCATCGCCGCCCTGGAAGCCATGCGCAAGAATCCGCAAGATGCGGAAGCCAAGGATCGTTTCAAGGCGCATGAGAAAGACATGGGTTATGGCCTGCTGGTGAAAAAATACAGCGAACAGGCAAGTCTGGCCACGCCGGAAATGATCGACCAGGCGGCAATGGATTCCGTTCCCAAGGTGGCGCCGCTGTTCTGGATTTTCCGCTTCATGGTGCTGGCCGCCTTCGTCATGCTGGCCCTGTTCGTGCTGGCCTTCTGGCACAGCACCAAGGGCAGCTTCGAAAGCCGGCCGTGGTTGCTCAAATGGGCTTTCTGGTCGCTGCCCCTGCCCTGGCTCGCCATCCACTCCGGCTGGATCGTCGCCGAATACGGCCGCCAGCCCTGGACCGTGCATGGCATGCTGCCCACCCACCTGTCGGCGTCATCCCTGTCGGCGGCCAACCTGTGGGGGTCGCTGGCAGGTTTTCTGGGCTTCTACACCCTGCTGCTCATCGCCGAGATGTTCCTGATGTTCAAGTACGCCCGCCGCGGTCCGGAAGGGCATGACGAACCCGCCGCCACGCTGCAGATGGCCGCTGTTAACGCATAATCAAAAAGGAAACGAGATCATGCTGGATTACGAAACCCTGAAACTCATCTGGTGGCTGCTGGTGGGCGTACTGCTCATCGGCTTCGCCATCATGGACGGCCACGACATGGGGGTGGGCATACTGCTCCCGTTTCTGGGAAAAACCGATACCGAACGGCGCGTGATGATCAACACCGTCGCGCCCCACTGGGACGGCAACCAGGTGTGGTTCATCACCGCCGGCGGCGCCATTTTCGCCGCCTGGCCGGTAGTCTATGCCACCGCCTTCTCCGGCATGTACTGGGCTTTGCTGCTGGTGCTGTTCGCCCTGTTCTTCCGGCCAGTGGGCTTTGACTACCGCTCCAAATTGCCCAATCCGGCCTGGCGCGGTTTCTGGGACTGGGGCCTGTTTGCCGGCAGCGCCGTGCCCGCGCTGGTATTCGGCGTGGCCTTCGGCAACCTCTTGCAGGGCGTGCCGTTCCACTTCGATGCGTCGATGCGCTCGTTTTATACCGGCAGCTTCTGGGCGCTGGTGCTCAACCCTTTCGCCCTGCTGACCGGAATAGTCAGCGTCGCCATGCTTGCCCTGCAAGGCGCCACCTTCCTGGCGCATCGCACGGAAGGCCACTTGCAGGCAAGAACCCGAAATGCCGCCACGCTGTTCGGCGTGCTGCTGATCGCGGGTTTCGTGGCTGCTGGCGTGTGGGTCTCCGGCATGGAAGGCTATGTCATCACTTCGGCCATTGACGCCAATGCGGCGATGAACCCACTGATGAAGGAAGTCGCCCGCACGCCCGGCGGCTGGCTCGCCAACTACGGCAAGGCCCCGTTGCTGTGGCTGCTGCCCGCCAGCGGCCTGGGCGGCGCGCTGATCGCCGTGCTCATGGTACGCGCGGGGCGGACACTGCTCGCCTTCGCCGGATCGTCGCTGGCCTGCCTCGGCATCATCGGCACCGCGGGGGTATCGCTCTTCCCCTTCGTCATGCCTTCCTCCAGTGACCCGCGTTCCAGCATCACGGCCTGGGACGCGGTATCCAGCCACTACACCCTGTGGGTGATGCTGTGGGTGGCTCTCATCTTCACTCCCCTGGTCCTGGCCTACACCGGCTGGGCCTACCGGGTAATGCGCGGCAAGGTGACCGACGACTTCATCCGCGCCAACGACAAGGTTCTTTACTGAAAAAGGGAGCAAATCATGTGGTATTTCACTTGGGTTCTGGGTTTGGGCTTCGCCGTGCTCTTCGCCGTGATCAATGTCCTGTGGCTCGAATCAAGGGAAAGCACGGCGCGGGAAAAACACTGAATCACGAGCTTGTCCGGGGCGTCCGGTCCAGGACGCCCCCCCACCCGGAATTGCGGCCTGCGGCAGCATGCCGCGCGGCATCAAGTCGCATTTTTAACGCGGAAAAATCTCGCTATGCTATTGGCTTCAATCTTAAGGAGAACGCCATGATTCAAACCAACTTCTCTCGCTTCGTCGCCGCGCTGTGCGCGCCGTTGCTACTTGCCATCGCGTTCAACGCCGCCGCCGCCCCCAACAGCGTCGAACAGGAATTCGAACGCGGCGCAGCGGCGCACCGCATGCGCGATTACCAAACCGCATTCAAGATCTGGCTGGCGCTGGCCGAGAAAGGCCAGGTGGATGCCCAATACAACATTGCCCGCATGCTGCAGGATGGCGACGGCGCGCCGAAGAATGCCGGCGAAGCCGCCAGGTGGTTCCGCAAGGCGGCAGAGCAGGGTGACAAGGAGTCGCAATACTACCTCGGGCTGATGTACCTGCGCGGCGAAGGTGTTGCCGCGAACGAAAAGGAGGCCCAGAAATGGTTCGCCATGAATCGCAAGCACCACGCCATGCATCATGACATGGCGCAATGGGACAAGTGGCAACGGCAACTGGCAGAGATGAACCAGGGAACGGGTGCGCGTTAAACCTCCTTAGCAAAAAGCTTTCCAATAACCGCCCACGAGCCTCGCTCCGAGCGATTTTTTGTCCCGCGCAGACTGCGACATCGTGACGCGCGGCATCATGTCGCATTTTCTTCAGGAACTTTTACATTTAGCATTCGCCTTCTTCAATTGAAGACATGGACATCCTGAATAAACAGGGTGCAAATTTCATTTCAGGGAGAAAGAAATGCCGAATGTTAAACCGGTCCACCATCTGGTCGCAGCCCTTTACCTTGGCGCCATGGGGAGCGCCCTGGCCGAAACGGGGCCTGGCACGCCGCAAAAAATGGACGAGGTAGTCGTCTCCTCGACCACCATCGACGACCGTTTCGAATCCAAACGCGACGAACCGTCGAGCATCAGCGTGATCAGCGGCAAGGAAGTGGATGATTCCCACATCGAGAACATGATCCAGGTGCTACGCTCCATTCCAGGAGTGACGGCGGACCTGTCAAGCGGCGACGAGATCAAGATCAAGCTGCGCGGCATTGAAAACCAGCGCTACATGGGCGAAAAACCAGGGGTGGCGATCGTGATCGACGGCGTGCCGGTGTTCGAGCGAACAGGAAAGGTCAATATCGACATCGACAACATCGAATCGATCAAGGTGATCAAGGGCGGCGCATCCTACCTGTTCGGCGAAGACGCCTTATCCGGAGCGGTGATCATTACCACCAAGCGCGGCGCCAAGTACGCCGGAACGACCGTCGGCGCGGAAGCGGGTTCGTGGGACTACGAAAAACAGATGGCGCGCGTGGGTTTTTCGGGCGAGAAAGGTAATGGCCACATCCAAGCCTCGCACCGCGCGGGCGATGACTACTATTTTCAGTCGGCCTACAAGACCGATTATCTCGATGGCAACTTCAACCTGTATCTCTCCGACACCAGCGATCTCACCTTCGGCTTCGAAAAGTCCCAGCGCAACAAGGACAAGCACGGCACGGTAAAAGGTGCAACTCAGGCCGAACTGGATCCGCGCGGCGTGCTCGGGCGCGACTACTCGCGCAAGTACGATGTTGACCTGCAGAAACTCAACATGACCTATTCCAACAATTATGACCCGAAAAGCAACATTTTGCTGATGGGGTACGAGTATCGCGACAATACGAATTTCTGGTCGGCGCCGCAATCGCTTTACCCCAACGGCAAGAGCGTGTTGCCAACCGACCCGGGATATTACGAAGCCTACACCACCCTCAACAACTGGGAGCAGGTGCAACGCGGCGCAAAAGGGGAATGGCGCTCCTCGGCAGGCAACGTCGGCTGGCTGGCCGGCCTGGATATACGCCGCAACGAATACCAACAGTTGAACACGGCAGGAGTGGATTATTGCAGCCGCAAACAGGGTTTGGCCTGCGCACCGGGCGCTTCGGTGGTGGCGGGCACCGTGATGACCGATGACAATACCGACGAAGCGGTCAATGGTGTCTATGGCGAGCTCAAATTCAAGCCAGCCACTGACTGGATGCTGACTTTCAATGGGCGTTACGATGAACTGGACCTGGATTATTCCGCCAAGCCGGGGAAAGACAACGGCAACGCCTCGATCAGCCGCTCCAAATCGTTCGAGAACACGTCCTGGCGAGCAGGGTTGAATTATGCGCTCAGCCACGACATGGACCTATATGGCAATCTATCAACCGGCTTCCGTACACCAACGGTAGACCAGCTTTACCGCGGCACACTTTCTCCGTCCAACGGAAAAACCGCAAACAACGAAAACCTGCGGCCGGAAGAATCCCTCAACCTTGAGTTCGGCCTGCGCACCAAGACCGAATGGCTCGGCGTGGGAATGGACCTGGATGCTTCGGTCTTCCAGATCGACCGCAAGGATTACATCATGGCCACCACCGGCCAGTACGGGGGATCAAGCCCGACCATTCAGGAAAAATATGACAATATCGGCGGCGTGCGCAACCGCGGCTTCGAGCTGGCGCTGAAAAGCGACCGCAAGCGCGAATATGCTTTCGAGCTGGCCTACAGCTATATCCAGGCTTATTTCACCAAGTACGACAATTTCTACCAGGTGCTCGGCAGCGTATATGCCACAACCCCGACCATGGTGCACTTCAACAATACCGGCAATCAGGTGCCTCGCGTGCCCCGGCACCAGCTTGACCTGACAGGCCACTGGCAGCCCACCAGCCAGTTCCACCTGAGCCTGGAAATGGACGCCAAATCCTGGTCCTACGCGGATGAAATCGAACAGGAAAAACTACCGGGCCACACGCTGTTTAACTTGCTGGCCAATTATGACATCAAGCAAAAAGGGATTTGGGGCAGCAAATGGTCGTTCTTTGCCCGCGTGGATAACCTGTTCGACCGCAAGTACTGGGTCACCGCTCGCGGCACCAACGACCAGCCTGACTACATTACCGGCGCATACGACAATATATACAACGCCAATGACCTTTCCATCATCGTCGGGCGGCCGCGTACCTGGTTCGCTGGCTTGTCGGCAAGCTTCTAACCGGTCAGGAACAGGAGAACATCCATGCAACCCTCAACCAAACTGGGCCTGGCGGCGACCCTGGTGCTGATTTGCACCTCCACCATGGCGGAGGACGAACACTCGGGAAGGGCGCCGGTCGCCACCGAGGCAAGCACCCAACACAAACAGCATGACCATGCCCAGGCACAGGCCGGCAGCCCGGGCGCTGCTGTCGGCCAAGGCAAATGGCAGGGGCGGGAGTGGACCAATTACCCGTTGCTCACGCCAATGATGGACAGGAATGGAGATCGCGCAACGGCAAAGTTTGCGGCACAAAACATCAGGCCCGCCAAACTGGAGGTATTCGCCCCCGGCGGTCCTGCTGACCGGCTACATCGCCAATTTCCGGCAAGCGCTGAAGGAACCCGGATCGAAGCGGTGACGCCCAAGATCGGCAACTACCACTGGGTGAGCGCGCGCGAGGAATCGGCAAGTAAGGTGACAGTAGCCTCCACCGCCTATTTCTTCGGCAATCCGGGCGAGGCGCCGACCAGGTTGCTGCTGGAGCAGAAAAATGAACTGGAGATCATTCCCCAGCCACTGCCGCGTGAACATGGTGCCTGGCGTGAGAGCGAGAAATGGCCATTTCTGCTGCGCTTCAACGGTCAACCACTGGCGAAAAAGGTGGTTCGAATGGAAACGGAGTTCGGTACCAAGACGTCTTTCATCAGCGACGAAAAGGGCATGGTGACGGTCCTGTTCCCGCGCGACTTCAAACCAGCAGAAGAAAAACCGGGGGAGGGCGGCCACGACCACGGTCCACGCCGGGCGAAATTCGTGCTTGCGGTAGTGCATGACGACGGTGGAAAGCGCTTCCTGACCGCTTTCAACTACACTTATTCGGCTGACGCGGCGCGCGGCAAGAATCTTTCTGCCGGCATCGGCTTCGGCCTGCTCGGCATGCTGCTGGCCACGCCGCTGCTACGCCGCAGGAAAGCCAATAACCACAACGGCGCCAAGGAGGCATGATGTTCAAGACAATGTTCCCCACCCTCGGCCGCTTCCGCCTGTTCGTCCAGATCGCCATGCTGCTGCTGACGGTTTATGGCTCCAACGTGGTCGGTTTCTACATGGCAGAAAAGGTGTCCAACGCCCTGCCGGCACTATCCTGCGCCTACGATCAGCAGAACGGTGCCTATTGCGCGCTGATCTCGACACAGCATCTGCTTCACCATCGCATTGGCGAAGCACTGGCCAAGGCGCAGCAAATCACCTTCCAGATGTTCCTGCCGCTGCTGTTTACGCTACTGACATTCTTTACCTTCTTCTTTGTGCTGGGCAAGGCATTCTGCGGCTGGGTCTGTCCGCTCGGAACGATCCAGGATCTGGTCAACAAGCTCGGACGCAGGTTCAACCTGCCGCTGCACCGTTTAGAAAATGGCAATGTATCCAAGGTAAGGCCGGTGAAATGGCTGATGCTGATCGTGCTGGTGCTCGCCCTGCCGCTCCTGACCGGCCTCGGTATAACGCCGCACAGTCTGGGTAACCCCTACTGCGATGTCTGCCCGTCGCGCATCGCCACCACCCTGCTCACCGGCAGTACCGAGCAAATCGCGCTGCGCACCGGCGACGGTATTGCTTTTACCCTTGGCGCCATCGCCAATACCCTGGCCGGCTTCATCCTGATTGCAGCATTCGCCGTGCGCCAGCCGTTTTGCCGCATCTGCCCGATGCTGTCATTCAACGCCGTGTTCCAGCGCCTCTCGCCGATGCGATTGGTGAAGAAGCAGCACGACAAATGCGACAAGTGTGGCATCTGCGCCAAAGCCTGCCCGATGGATATCCATGAAATTGCCCGTGAGCACGGTGCCAAGGCATTCCACGAGGACTGTACCCTGTGTGGCCGCTGCGTCGAATTCTGCCCGGATGACGGCGTGATCCAGATGAAGTGGGGGCCGATCGTGCTGTTCAAATCCTCGCGTGAATATTACCGGCAACGCATGAAGGGTGAGATGCCCGATGGCACAATCAAGGCCACCGCACCGCACAAACCTGGATCCGGGGCAAATGATGCTTGATGTCATCATGCCCGGCACAGCGCCCCTGTTGCCTGAAACCCTCAGTTTTTTCTCGGTCTGGCTACTGGGTGTTTCCATGGGGCTGACCGCTTGCACCGTCACCTGCCTGCCCTTCATGGGTACCTGGGTGCTGGGACATGGCGGCAGCAACCGCGAGGCACTGTTTGATACCGGTATTTTCGTGCTCGGCCGGATAACGGCTTATAGCCTGCTTGGTGGACTGGCTGGGGCGTTCGGTGTGTGGTTGACCCACGCCCTCAGCAGCGGGGTGGGCAATGCCTTCATTGGCGCGTCCAGCATCGGCGCCGGGTTCTGGCTGTTGCGCCCGGCGCGGCGCAAGGCGGCATGCGGCGCAGCGCAACGCGGGGAAAGCACGCCGCCATTTCTGCTCGGCTTCTCCCTGAGCCTGACGCCATGCGCGCCACTGGCCTCTCTCCTGGCGGTGTGTGCGCTCTCCGGCGGCACATTGTCGGGTGTGGGCTACGGCCTGTCATTCGGCCTGGGCGCGGCACTCACGCCGTTGCTGGTGATTGTGCCCCTGCTGGGCCTGTTCGGACGCAATCTGCGCGAAGGGCGGCAGTGGCTGGGCAAATGGCTGCGCTGGGGGGCCGCCATCGTGCTGATCGCCATCGGTCTGCGCCGGTTGATTATGCTATTCTAGGCGCCGTTTGGGATCGTATTTGGAATACGCAATGGTGCAAGTCGAATCCGAGCGGGAGTGGCCGCGCTGGTTGCCCTCGTTCGGCCTGGTCGTGCTTCTGCATGCCACCGCATGGTGGGGTTTTGCTCATTTCAAGAGCGACGTTGTTCCGCCCCGGCCGCTGACGGTGATCGAGGTGGCACTGCTGGCGCCTCCTCTGCCGCCACAGCCCAAAATCACGCCGAAGCAGCCCGAACCCCCCAAACCCGAGCCCAGGATGCCGCGCCGGGTAAAGCCCGTGGTGCGCCAGTTGCTGCAGGCGCAGCCGGTTCCGGAAAGGGTCATGGAACAGGCGCCCGAACCGGTGCCGGTTGCCGTTGCGCCAACGCCGCCCGCACCAGCCGCGCCTTCCGTGGCGGCGACAACGGAACCGGTAGTGGAAGCCCCGCGCTTCAGCGCCGCCTACCTCAACAACCCGCCGCCGGTTTACCCCACCATGGCGCGGCGCAGGGGCATCGAGGGCCGGGTTCTGGTGCGCGCCGAGGTGCTGGCGGACGGGACCTGCAACCGGGTGGAACTGAGAAAAACCAGCGGCTATGAGCTGCTAGACCAGGCCGCGCTGGAAGCAGTCAAAAAATGGCGCTTCGTCCCTGCCAGAAAGGGCAGCCAGTCCATCGCCGCCTGGGTGGAAGTACCGATCACCTTTAAATTGGAAAATTGAACATGTTTGGACATTCAACCTCTCCCATCGTGGCCGCAACCCTGTGGCTCCTGATCTCTTTCTCGGTAATTTCATGGACGCTGATCGTGATGAAGGGCTGGCTGCAGTGGCGGCTGTCGCGGCAAAACCGTGCCTTCACCAAAAGTTTCTGGAACGCGCGCAATCTGACCGAAGCCGAAGCCGCCGCCCGGCAGGCGCAAGGCCCGCTCGCGCAACTGTGCCGGGCGGGGTTCGAAATGCTGCGTGAAATCGAAAGCGGCGGCGCGAACAGCCTGCAAAACAGCGGCGACAAACAGACGGTGCTGGAACGCCGCCTGCGCAGCCAGGTTGAAAAGGAGCAGCATCGACTGGAAAGCGGCCTGATGGTGCTGGCGAGCATTGGCTCCACCGCGCCTTTTGTCGGCCTGTTCGGCACGGTTTGGGGCATCATGCATGCCTTGCAGGACATCAGCCACACCGGCTCGGCCGGACTTGACGTGGTGGCCGGGCCGATTGGCGAGGCGCTGATCTCCACCGCCATCGGCATCGCCACCGCCATCCCCGCCGTGCTCGCCTACAACTATGGCTTGCGCCAGGTGCGCCTGTACGTGGCGGAACTGGAGTCCTTTGCCAACGACTTCCTGAATCTCGCGCTCAAGTCCGACTTCAGCGTGAAATAGGGAGAGATCGCCATGGCCTTGCACACGTCCTCCGAACAATCCGCCATGTCGGACATCAACGTCACGCCGCTGGTGGACGTGATGCTGGTGTTGCTGATCGTGTTCATCGTCACCGCGCCGCTGCTGATGCAGGCGGTCAAGGTCGACCTGCCCAAGACGGCGGCCGTCGACCCGCTCAAGCAAGCCCAGCCGGTGCAGATCTCCATCGATGTCCAGGGCACGGTCTATATCGACCAGCGACCGATCCATTTCGACATGCTGGAAAGCGAGCTGAAAAAAATGCACGCCGCAACACCTGACATGAACGTCCAGCTCCACGCCGACGAGAACGTAAAGTACGGCCGCGTGGCGCAGGTCATGGCCGCGATCAATCGCGCCGGCATCAGCAAGCTCGGATTCGTCACCACGGCGCAATGATGCCCCTCTTGGGGCCAAATATTTGCCGCGGCACTCCCCTTATGGGCTATGCGACGATATGCCGCACCCCCGCTGCATTAGCTTCCACTAAAATACTCCCAGTCAACAAGCCATAACCTAGGGAGTATTTCATGATGTTTACCAGAAAGAGCATCGCACTCGCGGTTGCCATGACCTTGCCCGCCGCGTTTGGCGCCAATGTGGCTGCCGCCGAGGACAAGGCCACCACGCTGCCGGAAGTCACCGTCAGCGCGTCGAAAGTCGACGCCAGCCAGCCGGTGGGCGCAACCCTGATCGATGAGGCCAGCCTGGCGCCCAAGCGCTCGGCCACCAGCGATACCGCCAGCCTGCTGAGCGATGTGCCCGGCGTCAGCCTGTACGGCAACGGCGGCGTGTCCGGCCTGCCGGTGATCCACGGCCTGGGGGATGACCGGCTGCGCATCAAGGTCGATGGCATGGACCTGATTTCCGCCTGCGGCAACCACATGAATCCGCCTCTCTCCTACATCGATCCCAGCAACGTGCGCAGTATCCAGGTATTTTCCGGCATCGCGCCGGTGAGCCTGGGCGGCGACAGCATTGGCGGCACCATCGTGGTCAATTCCCCGGCACCGGAGTTTGCCGCGGCAGGGCAGGGAATGCTGCTCAAGGGCGAGGCCGGCGCTTTCTATCGCAGCAACGGCAATGCCACGGGCGGCAATGTTTCGGCGACGATCGCAAACGAAAATCTGAGCATGACCTACAGTGGCTCGACCGTCCAGTCCGACAACTACAAAGCCGGCGGAGACTTCAAGAAGGCAGGCCCGGCCTATATAAACCCGCCACAGGCGCCCGCCGTATCGGTACCCTGGCTGGCTGGCGACGAAGTGGGCTCTACCGCGTATGAATCCGACAACCATTCGCTCGGCTTTGCGCTGCGCAATGAAAACCACCTGGTCGAACTGAAGGTGGGATATCAACACATCCCCTACCAGGGCTACCCGAACCAGCGCATGGACATGACCGACAACAAGAGCAATCAGGTCAATCTGCGCTATACCGGCCAATACGACTGGGGCACCTTGCAGGCGCGCGCGTATCACGAGCATACGCGGCACAAGATGGATTTCCTCGAGGACAAGGAATACTGGTACTACAACGCCGCCAGCGCAAAGCCGCTCGCTGGCGGCATGCCGATGGATACGGAAGGAAGAAATACCGGCGCGCTGGTCAAGGCGGATATCCTGCTTTCAGCGCGTGACACGCTCAGGGTGGGCGGCGAATATCAACGCTACCGCTTCAGCGACTGGTGGGACCCCTCGGGCGCGGGCATGTGGCCTAATACGTTTTGGGATATCAATGATGGTCAGCGGGATCGCTATGCCGCCTTTGCAGAATGGGAAGCGCGCTGGTCTCCGCAATGGCTCAGCCAGCTAGGCGTGCGCAGCGAAACGGTGAAGATGGATACGGGCACGGTGCAGGGCTATAACACCGGCGCCACGTATCTGGCCGATGCGACAAAATTCAATGCCAGCGACCGCAGCCGCACCGACAACAACTGGGACATGACCGCGCTGGCGCGCTATACCCAGGATAGCAGCAAGACTTACGAGTTCGGCTATGCCCGCAAAACCCGCTCGCCCAACCTCTATGAACGCTATGCCTGGTCGACAGGCGGCATGGCCATGAACATGATCAATACGGCAGGCGATGGCAACGGCTATGTTGGCAATGTGGACCTGAAGCCGGAGGTGGCGCACACCCTCAGCGCCACCGCGGACTGGCATGACGCCGAGCAGCAGAACTGGGGACTGAAAGTCACGCCGTACTTCACCTACGTACAGGACTACATCAATGCGCGGCGCTGCACGGCCGCCGATGGCAGCGGCGGTGCCTGCACGCTGGCTGCGCAGACGACGAGCAACAATTTCGTCTTCCTCAAGTACCTTAACCAGGATGCGCGCCTTTACGGCCTGGATGTTTCCGGTTATTTCCCGCTGGCCAAAAATACTGCTTATGGCAGCTTCACGGCAACCGGCATGCTGAATTATGTCCGGGGGAAGACCGCGAGCGGCGCCGACGACGACCTCTACAACATCATGCCGCTGAACGCGAAACTGGCTGTCGTGCAACACCTCGGCAGCTGGACCAACACCGCGGAAGTCCAGATGGTTGCCGCCAAGGATGACGTGTCGCAAATTCGCAACGAGCTTAAAACCTCGGGCTACGGTTTGCTCAATCTGCGCAGCAGCTATACGTGGAAAAAAGCACGGTTTGATGTGGGCATAGACAATGTCTTCGACAGGCTCTATGACTATCCTTTGGGTGGCGCCTATGTGGGACAGGGGAGAACCATGCCTCCGACAGGTGGTTCTCCTTATGGAATCGCTGTTCCCGGCATGGGCCGTTCGATCTATGCCGGCGTCAACGTGAAGTTCTGACCCGGGCCTGAATCACATGGCATCGCAACGGGCGCTACGGCGCCCGTTGCTGTTTGCGCTCGGGCACAAAGTCCAGCGTCACCCGAAGACCGACACCTTTTTCGCCTTCCCCCAGGGTTATGGCTGCGCCATGCAAATCGGCAATGTGTTTGACGATGGACAAACCCAGACCGCTGCCCGGCACCCCGCTCCCCAGCACACGGTAAAAGCGGTCGAATACCCGCTGCCGTTCCGCGGCGGGAATGCCCGCCCCGCTGTCCGCCACTTCCAGCCTCCCGGCTCCAACCGACACCCACACCTTGCCTCCGGGCGGGGTATAGCAAATGGCATTGTCCACCAGGTTGCGCAGCAGGATGCCGAGCATCGCGGAATTGCCGGTGACCGGGACGGACTCGGGTCCCATCAGTTCAAGTTCGATGTGCCGGGCCAGCGCTGCCGGCGCGAGCTCCGCCAGAATGCGCCGGGCCACTACCGCAAGGTCGCAACGCTCGATTATCGCAGCGTTTTCTGCCGCCGGGTCGAGGCGCGCCAGGGTCAGCAGTTGTTCCACCAGGTGGGTAGCGCGGTCGGTTCCCAGAATCAGGTTTTCCAGCGCGGTGCGCCGCTGCCCGGCATCTTCCGCGCGCAAGGCCACCTGAGCCTGCGTTTTCAGGGCAGCAAGCGGGGTGCGCAGCTCGTGGGCGGCATCGGCTGTGAAGCGGCGCTCATTCTCCAGCGCCTCGCCCAAGCGGGTCAGGAGACGGTTGATGGAGTTCACCAGAGGCGCTATTTCGGCAGGAATCCCCTGGCTCGCCAGCGGCGCGAGGTAACCGGGATCGCGCGCTTCCACCTCGGCATTGACCTTGCGCAACGGCGCCAGTCCCCGCCCCAATGCGACCCATAGCAACACGCCGAGAACCGGCAAGCCCACGGCCAGCGGGCCGAGCAGACGCCCCGCCACGCCGGCGGCGAGCTCCCGGCGCACTTCGCTATGCTCTCCGACCTGGACCAGGACGGCCTCCTCCTCGTCCCAATGACTGAACACGCGCCAGGACTGGCCATCGATCTTGCTGTCGTCGAAACGCCCGCGGGCGTGGCGCCGCATATCTTCAGCGCGCGAGGCAGCCGCATAACCGGGCGACAAGGATCGCTCTGGCGCGCCGGAAGAGCGCATCAGCAGATGGCCCTTGTTGTCCCAAACCTGAAAGGCAAGCTCGCGTTCGTACTTGTGGTCACCCGTTTTAATCTCCGCCGCCACGCCCCCATGAACGCCCTGCTGCTCCCTGATTTCATGGACGGCCTGGGCCAGCAACACCTTGGCGGACTGGGCCAACTGGGCGTCAAAAATCTCGTCGATCTCATGGCGCGTGTCAAAATAGGTCAACAGGGCGATGGCCATCCACGTCATGGTGACAGCGCCAAGCAGCAGCAGGAGCAGCTTGGCGCGCAGGGAAGTGGGCTTGTTCATTTACGAGCCCTTATCGATCAAGTAGCCGACACCCCGCAAGGTGCGGATCAGTTCGGCGCCAAGTTTCTTGCGCAAATGATGAATGTGAACCTCCACCGCGTTGCTTTCCACTTCCTCGCCCCAGCCGTAAATGCTCTGTTCCAGCCGTTCGCGCGACAGGGCGCGGCCGGCGTTTTCCAGCAGATCCAGCAGGACAGCAAACTCCTTGGGAGAAAGGTCCACCACGGCGCCCGCCTGCGTCACGCGGCGGGATGCCGGATCCACCCGCACCGAGCCATGAACGATCAGCGGCGTCGAGCGGCCGCCCACCCGCCGCAGCAAGGCGCGTATGCGCGCAGCCAGTTCGTCCAGGTCGAAGGGTTTGACCAGATAATCATCGGCGCCCGCATCGAGGCCGCGCACCCGGTCCCCGACCGTATCCCTGGCGGTAAGAATCAATACCGGCGTGTTGTCTCCCGTGCCGCGCAGCCACTTCAGCAGTTCCGTGCCGGACAGGCGGGGCAAGCCCAGATCGAGCACCATTAGCGCATAATCGCCAGTCTCCAAAGCCAGTTTGGCGGCCAGGCCATCCTTCACCCAGTCCACGACGAAACCGGCCTGCGACAAACCGACGCAAATGCCATCTCCGAGCAGCGGATCGTCTTCAACAAGCAACAGGCGCATGAGATTCTGGCTTCGTTGTCATATGGGCCAGTCTAATGCAAGGCGGCCTTGGCGGCCACCTCGCGCGGCATGGCGCTGGCGGCAAAACTTCCCTGTTCCGCGTTGTGGTGGCAAGCAATGCAATTGGCCCTTGCACCGACCGCGTGGCTGCGCCATACGCTGGCCGCGATATGCCGGTGCTTGCCTTGCCAGTATGGCGTTTCAGTAATACGCAAGGGGGTTTCACGTGGATCAATGGAACGCATGATTTTATCGCCTGCATTGCCCTCCCTGGCGGCAACAGCCGCACTACTGAAGTACCAGGCACCACCCGCGATGACTGCCGCAAGCAGTGACAGTGCGCTGAAAAGATGCCGCGAGGAGATGGCGGCTTCGGGTTTCCCCTCCTTGCTGCCGGTGAGCATCGCTTGCGCCAGGTTCTCGCGGTGGCGCCAGCTCTCAAGCGCCACACCTGCCAGATGCAGGATCACCATGGCCAGCATGGCATTGACCGTGGCCTCATGTATTTCCCTGAATGTCTTGGCGGAGGCATATGGCACCCATGCCGCCAGAGGCCCCAGCCCTTCCTGCCCGGCCAGCGTAAAAAGTCCGCTCGACCCGACCAGAAACGCCAATGTCAGCAGCAGATAAACCGCCCAACTTCCCGCCGGGTTATGGCCCAGGTAGCGCCTGGGCGTTCCCGCAATAACCTGTTGCAGGTAGTCGAATCCTTCCTTGCAGCTGAAACGAAAGGAAGAAAAGCGCGCATAGCGCGCGCCGACGAACCCCCACGCCAGGCGGAACGCCAGCAAGCCAAGCATCAGGTAACCGGAAAAAACGTGTACCTCAAGCCAGTTTCCTTTCTCGGCACTCAGGTAGGCGAGCGCAAAACTCAGCGCCAGCAGCCAGTGAAACAGTCGCGTGGGCAAATCCCAGACAAGGATTTTCATGTTTCTTCCTTAATGCGGGATCCGGACCCGGTGCTCGGCGTAATCACCACGCTCAGCACCCGCATGGCAGGCGGCGCAATTGGCCGGACTGCCCACCTTGGGGCGTTGCCAGACTGACGCGGAAATTTCGTCATGCTTGCGGACAAACCAGGCAGTTTCGGTAATGCGCAGCGGGACCTCGTTAGGGCCGAGGGAGCCCATCACTTTTTTTGCGCGTTTATTGGGTGCTCGATCGGCGCTGTTGTTTACCAGAAAGGCTGTGATTTCCTGCGCTGTCGGCCCATCCAGGCTGGCATCCTGCCCGAAATGCTTGACCAGGCCGGACATCAACTTGCGCCACGAGCGCTCCGGCAACAGGGATGGCGGGTAGGCGATATGGCAGGCACTGCATTCTGTTTTCCAGTGCGGATTGGCCACCGCCGATGCAAGATTCTCGTTCCCGTCGGCCCAAACCGGGGCCGCGCCAAACATCGCAATCACGAAAAGTGTACGTTTCATGGTGAACTCCTATTTGATCGACAGCAGGTAAGTCAGAAAATCGCCCTTTTCCTGAGCGGTGCAGGCGCGCTCCAGCACGTCCTGGCAATTGCGCTTGAACCATTTCTCCACCTTGGCGGGATCGGCCAGACGGGCCTTGTTGGCAACTGGTGCCATGGGCAGGATTTCCTTGCCGGTCTTCTCATTGCGTCCGGCAGACCTGGGGTTGTCGGTATGACAGGCGGCACAACTGACGGGCTTGCCGTTGCTGTGAGTGCGCTTGGCGTGGTAGAAATTTTCTCCGCGGCTGGCGGAAAACTCGCGGAACTGCGAATTTTCCTGCCGGGCTTGCGCCAAGTAGCCTTGCGGCAACTCCTGCGCTACCGCCTGCGCGGCGCCATAAGCCAGAAATCCGGCGATCAGAATGATGAAACGGGTCATGACGGCTCTCCTGGTTAACAAGACAGGACGAACTGTACAACCCGATGCTTAAGAATATCTTAACCCGAAACTTAACCCGGATGTTTCATAAATTCGCGGGATGATCGCGCAGGATTTTGTTCCGTATGGGAATTCTGTGAGGGAGTGGCGTTTTATTCATACGCCCGACCGAACGAAATTTCCATACGGAACAAAAGACCAGCGAGGGCGCGCGTCAATTTATGAAACATCCGGGTTAATGAAGCAATGGGGCGGTTGCGTTTACGTTTGTTCGTGCATGCGCCCAATTTCGGCCGCGCAATTGCCTGGATCGTCGTGGTGCAGGCCAATCAGGCGATGCGCAGTTTCCAGCCAGCGTTGCGCGCCCTGTTTGACCTGGATGTTCAGCGCTTGCAGTTGCCCCCCGTCGAGCCAGCGCCGGTAAGCGTCGCTCAGTTCAGGGAACAATTCGCGTCGCATGCCCTTGAAGTTGGCAAAATAGAAGTGCAGCCCGGGAGCGTTTTCCTGTTCCAGCAGCGTGGGCAGTGTGGAGAGACAGTCGGCCAGATGGTCGCGTACCGCCCGCGCCACGATTTCGCCTCGCGTGCCGGAAATGGCCAGCAGCAGTGCCGGCCAATCCTCGCCCAGATGCCTCTCCGCGCGCCATTCCCCGACTTCATGCAGCAGCGCGGATTCCACCTCGTTGTCGGTCATCTTTTCCAGGGCCTGCTCGAAGCCGGCGTCGAAGTCATAGCATGCCATGGCGCGCGCCATGGCATCCTGATGCTTTTTCCAGCGCCACTCCTCGATTTTTTCCCACAGCATGCGGCGCATCGATTCGCGCCGGATGAACAGTGTGCCATCGAGCAGCATCGCCGGCGGCGCAGCCATGTCGCGCGCATGCTCGCGCCCGGCGATAAGCACTGGCAAACCCTCGCGCCGCTCGGCGCGCAACAGCTCGGCGAGAAAGAAATGCGGCGCGGCGTAGCCCCCGTAGCCACCGCTGTAGACCAGCCCCTGCACGGTCAACTCCTGGTTGATGGCGGTGGTTTCGAAGGGGTCGATTTCGCCTTGACCCAGGCGCAGCGCCTCGAAGCGGTTGAGCTCCAGTTGTCCCCACAATGCTTCCCGTTCAGTGATCCAGTCCCCCAAGTCATCCTTCGGCAGCGAAACATCGAAGGGGAAACCTTTCTCCCAGCGGTAGAACTCGCGCATCTTGAGCAAATAAGTGCACAGGGTGTAATTGCGTGCATGCAGGGCATCGCTGATATGGCAGTTGCGCTGGACGGTGGCGCGCAGGCTGGACAAGTCCATAGGGGAATCCGATTGTTGACTATATTGGTCGGGATTTATAGCATGATTCATGCTAAAATTCAAACCGAAGCTGGCTAGGCAGTCGCTGCATGGTTTTCCATGCAGAGGAAAGTCCGGGCTCCACAGAGCAGGATGCCGGCTAACGGCCGGACGCCGCGAGGCGATGGAAAGTGGCACAGAAAATATACCGCCGATGGCCCGCAAGGGATCAGGCAAGGTTGAAAAGGCGCGCCAGCACCTTTCAGTGAAGGCTAACCTGCTTGCAGGTTATGCCGGAGCTAAAAGGTGCGGACTCCGCAAGGAGGGCGGACGGAGGCGAAAGTCTCCGCCAGGTAAGAGCTCACCGCATTGCTGGCAACAGCACTGGCAGGCCAAACCCCATCTGGAGCAAGGCCAAATAGGGGGGCACTGGCGCGGCTCGCGTTGCCCCCGGGTAGGCTGCACGAGCGCCGGAGCAATTCGGCGCCTAGAGGAATGACTGTCCACGACAGAACCCGGCTTATCGGCCAGCTTCACCTTATTTTTTATGCAATATTCAGGCTCCTGGGAGCCTGTCGGATTTATGGGGATCGAAGCGCAACGATTTTGGCAGGCAAGCCGCAAAGCGGCTGCTCGCAGAATTCGGCTGGGCGAGGACAGATTTTGCGAGTTGGGCGATAAAGCCGCCCATCCCTGCCTACCCCATTTGCGAGTTGGGCGATAAAGCCGCCCATCCCTGCTGACCCCATTTGCCGGTTTTGCAGGTCAATAGTCATTCTATTGACCAAAAAGGCGGTGAAATATGGACCGCCCAGGCGGATTCGCAGCCGATTCATCATAAGTCCGACAGGACTCCTAGACCTCATCGGGGATATCGTCGGATAAACACAACATTTCAGCGCATGGGGCGGGCATCATCAGCACCATGCCCGCATGAGGCTGATCGATGCCGGATGCGTAGAAAATAAAGCGAAAAATCTCGTCGGCGCGCCCGGCGGGCACCAGGGCGGTAATCATTTCCCGTTCCACATATTCCGGGCGGCTCTTGTCGCGGCGGGTCGCCAAACCCGCGCCTCGCGCATGGTAGGCGAAAGCGCTGGAGATCCCCTTTTCCTTGCGCAAACGGTCCAGAACCCCTTGCGCCCGTCCCGCGGGCAGAAAACAAGTGATGGTTTTGTATTGGGGCAAGCGGCGGTCGCTGGTCATTCCACCTTCCCGCTTAAGCGTTCGGCGATTTCATGGGGCACGTAGGTTGCCATCTTGTCGATGGGCGTGGTGTAGATCATGCCCATGCCCGGGGTGTCGAGCTTTCCGGCAACGAACATTTTCTCGAAAATCCGGTCCGATTGATCGGTGGATGCCACGATATAGACCACTTCCTTCTCGGCGTTCACGGTGACGCCCAATACGCCAAGGCGACGCTGGCGCACCCCGGTGCCATGGGCATAAAAGACCGTGGCGCCTTGAGCCCCGGCTTTTTGCGCGGCTTTTACCACGGCATCCGCCATGCCGCGCTGAACGATGCAGGTGATGAGCACCGCATCGGTGAGGACGACGATGTCTTCGCTCATGCGTCTTTTCCCTTGTTGCGAAGTTTCAGCTTGCGCCTGAAACCGATCCACAGCCCAACCCCCAGCACGCTGACGATAGGCCCCACCGATGCCATCGCCAGGATGCCGAACCCGTCCCTGGCGTGGACGGCCTGCCCCAGGCCCAGGCCCATCGCCAGTACCAGCGGCACGGTGACCGGCCCGGTGGTCACGCCGGCGCTGTCCCATGCCAGATTCACATATTCCTCTCTGGAAAGAATCGTCATGGCCAGCGCCAGCAAGTATCCTGGCAACAACAACGCCGCCAGCGGCACGTCGAAAAGAATTTTTGCCACGCCCAGCGCCGTGCCCAGGCCAACTCCGGCGGCTACGGCATGGATCAATGTCTGGCGACGGAAGGCGCCATCGGTGAGGTTTTCGACCGTGATGCCCATCGCGTTCAGGGCCGGCTCGGCGATGGTGGCACCAAAACCCACCAGAGATGCGAACAGCAATACCAGCCCGATTCCCGCCTCATAGGGATATAGCGGCGAACCCGGCAACGCGGCAACGCCGGCGAAGGCGGTGGGCAGCAATCCACCGGCCTGTTTACCCAGTTCAACCAGGCCAAAAGCCAGCCCGGTATCGAACAGGGTCATTCCCAGAACGGCGATAACAATGCCATAGGCGATAATTTTCGGCTGGGAGAGTTTTTCCTTGAGGATGCCGCGTTGTATCAGCCACAAAAACAGGGTGAGCGGCAAAATGGCGCGCAACGCCGCAAGGTTACGGTTAACGAAAACGTCTTCATGTCCGGGCGGAACAGTCGGCGTAAGGGGAACCATGGCGACTTGCGTGCCGTCCCAGGCCACGCCCACTGCCAGCAACATGACGGCCAAGGGGGGGAACAGGGAAGCCAGCGTGACGATGCCGAAGCCCGAAAGGGGGTTGTCTTCCTGGCTGGTGGCAGCGGAAACACCGATACCGATAGCCAGGACCAGCGGCACTGTCACCGGGCCGGTGGTGATGGCGCCGCAATCCCATGCCAGCCCCAGCACCGGTGCGAATTCCGGCTGAAAAGCGAGCCAGGCGGTCAAGGACAGGCTCGGGACGAGGGTAAGGACAATCAGGGTTTTCAGGCTCCAGCCCCTGAGGAAGCGCAGAATGCCCAACAGCACCGCCAGCCCCACGCCCAGGGCGACCGCCAGCACCAGGTAAGCGGATTTTTCATGGAGCAGGACATAAAGGAGGGGGGAATCTACCCGCGCCAGGAAGGCGCCCGCCACTTTTAGCGCACCGATTGCCGGTTCGGCAAAAGTCGCCATCGCGCCCAGGACGAAGGCCACGGTGAGCACGACAAACGCGGGCGAACGTTGCGGCATGTTGTAGCCGATACTTTCACTGAAGGGCATCAGCCCGTGCTTGACGCCCTCCATGAAGAGCATCAATCCGGTCATCACCAGCATCAGCCCACCCACGACCCCCCCGGCCCTGGCGATGGGAGCGGACAGCACGAACCACTGAAAAGCCGCCAGGAAAATGGCCAGCGGCACGACTGCGCGCACCTGGTCGAGAAAGCGAACGCTCACATAGGGGGTGAGCAGGCGGTACACATCCACCGCTCGCAGGCGCACGCGGCGGCGATGGGCCGCATCATAGGTGACGACTTCGTTGTAACTGAGCTTGCGCATCTTGCGCCGCGCAAACCTCAGGTAATCGCCATAACGTACTTTTTGTTCCATGAAGGCCGGATTTCCACAAGACCCATTCTCCCTGGCCGCGGGAACAGGGCAGGCAGGGTGGTGAGTCACGAACAGAATAGGCGCTACACCAGCAAACCAAGCTTGCCTGCCAGCCACTTGGTGGTCGTCGCCTGGATCAGGATGGTCATGAGGATGGCGATAAAGGTCACCGAGGCGATGATCTGCGCCCCCGGGGCCTTCATGCCCAGCAGCAGACCGGCGAGGGCTCCCGGAATCACGCCGGTTTCGCGTGTCCAGCACATGAACAGCAGTTCGTTGCGACTCCATTTGGCACGCCGGTCCGGACCGGCGCACAGGAAAACCGTCACCGGTCGCGCCACCAGCATGAATATCGCCACCACGGCAGAGCCCGCCAGCAGGTACTGGTTCATCAAGGCGAAATCGACCTGGGCGCCGAGCAGGATGAAAATGAACATGCGCATGATAAGCGACGTGGTCATGATGAAATCCTCGAGAATGCGCTCATCGTTCTTTTCCGGTTTGAAACCGAAGGTTTCCTGGTTTCCCAGCATGATGCCGAACACGAACACCGCCATGAAGCCGCTGGAATGCAGGCCGTCCGCGCTCATGTAGGCGCCGATTACTGCCATCAGGGTCACGACCGGCGCATATTCGGCCAAAAATCCATAGCGTTCATGGGAAATCAGCAGCACGGCAAGATATCCCAGCCCCCCGCCAATGGCGATACCCAGCAAGGACTCCTTGAGCAGGTCGAGCAATGCGTCGCCTACCGAAAATTCGCCCGCGCCCATGGCGATGCCCAGCACGGTAAAGGTAATGATGGCGCCCATGGCATCGTTGAAAGCGGATTCCGTCATCACGGTCTGCGCTACCCGATCCTTGATTTTCACCTGGCGGAATACCGGCACCAGGGTAGCGGGATCGGTGGAAGCCAGGGTTGCGCCCAGCAGCAAGGCCACGGTCAGCGGCACGCCGAGAATATAGTAAGCGGCCGCTCCGGTAATGGCTGCGGTAATCAGAACGCCGATCGTGGCGATGACGGCGACCGTGACCCAGACTTCCTTGAGCACCTTGAGACGAATCGACGCGCCGCCGTCGAACAGGATGTAGCTTGAGCCAAAGATCAGGATCAACTGGTTGACGGGGGAAGCGGCCTTGATATCGATCAGCCCCAACACGGCCGGATCAAGCAGCATGCCCACCAGGAGAAAGACCACGACATCCGGCACGCGCGCCTTCCGGGCCAGCAATCCGGAAAAGGCGCCCACCGCGAGGATGATGCCGAATACCCGCAGGGTGTGTTTTGCCAGCTCGATTGCAACAGTGGATTCCACGTCTTGTCTCTTTCAGAGACGCGGCGCGGTGGAGCGGCTTGCCTCCAGCCATTTCTTGACGCGGTTGGCATCGGCGAAGCGGGTGTATTTACCCCACGAATCGAGCAGCACGATGATTATCGGACGACTGGCGATTTTGGCCTGCATCACCAGGCAACGCCCCGCCTCGTTGATGAAGCCGGTTTTCGACAGGCCGATGTCCCACGCCGGGCTTTTCACCAGGGCATTGGTGTTTTTATAAGGCGTGAGCCGTCCGTTGTTCTGCACCACATCGTAGGCTTCGGTCGTGGTTATTGCCCGTATCTGCTCATAGTCATGCCCGGCCTTGACCATTTTGACCAGGTCCTCGGCGGTAGAAACGTTTTCCGAATGCAGGCCGGTAGGATCCACAAAGTGGCTGTGGCTCATGCCCAATTCGGCCGCCTTGCTGTTCATGGCGGCGACGAAACGCTCCGTCCCGCCCGGATAGGTGCGCGCCAGCGCGTGCGCGGCACGGTTTTCAGATGCCATCAGGGCGATTTGCAGCATTTCCTGGCGCGTCAGGGTCGTGCCGACGTGAAGCCTGGAACCGGAATTACGCAGGGAATCGACATCTTCTTCCGTCACTGTGATCGGCTCGGCCATGTTCAGCCCCGCATCCAGCAAAACCATTGCGGTCATGAGCTTGGTAATGGAAGCAATGGGCGCCTGGCTGGTGGCATTGCGCGAAAAAATCGTCTCGCCACTGGATTGATCGACGACCATGGCTACAGACGAAGCCAGTTTAAGTGGACCGGCTTCCTCCGCTGTTGCCGCTTTTTTCGGCCGGCTTTTCACCACCTTCGCGGCATGAGGCTTGACGGCCTTGTGGTGGCGGTGTTTCTTGTGAACCGGCTCGGCCACGGCAATCGAGGAGGAAAGCAACAGGCAGGCTATAAACCATTTTACTTTCATGATGAACTCTCCCGGGATGCTTTAATAGTTAATTATAACGCCCGGATTTTACTTTAGTTTAGTATTTTTATAAAAATCGCGGCTGGCAGCCAGGGCGGGGCATCACGAAGGCCCGTTGCCGATTGGCTGCAATGCACGACGGGAACACCCACGCTGGAAGATTTTCGTGGAAACGCACGGAAAGCTTTATAATTCCAGCATCTTGACGCAATGGGTTCCACAGCTATGGACATTACCTTCATCGGCGGCGGCAACATGGCCTCCGCCCTGATCGGCGGCCTCATCAAGCAAGGCTTCAAGGCAGCAAATATCCGCGTGGTGGACATTTCTCCAGAAAATCTGGCTAGCCTGCACGCCCGCTATCGGGTGCAAACCTTTGCCGAACTGGGTGACGCGGCCACCGCCAGCGAGGTCATCGTGCTGGCCGTGAAGCCGCAGCAACTGTGCGGCGTGGCGGCCGCACTGGCCCCGCTGTTGCAGCAGCAACTGGTGATTTCCATTGCCGCCGGGGTGCGTAGCGGCGACCTCAGCCGCTGGCTTGGCGGCTACCGCCAACTGGTGCGGGCCATGCCCAACACCCCGGCCATGGTCTCTTCCGGCATGACCGGCCTGTATGCGCTGCCCGAAGTGCTCCCGGCCCGTCGCAAGCAGGCCGAAAACGTGCTGCAGGCCGCCGGCAGCACGCTCTGGCTGGAAGAAGAAGGCCAGATGGACGCCATCACCGCCATTTCCGGCAGTGGGCCGGCCTATGTATTCTATTTCATGGAAGCCATGCAGGCGGCTGCCGTGGAACTCGGTTTTTCGCCCCGGCAGGCGCACATGCTCACCCTCGAAACCTTCCTCGGCGCCGCCAGACTCGCCGCGCAAAGCGACGAAGACGCCGCCGCATTGCGCGCCCGCGTCACTTCCAGGGGCGGCACCACGGAGCGCGCCCTGGACACGATGGAAGACGCCGCCATCAAGTCGTCCATCATCCGGGCCATCCATGCCGCGGCAGAACGCTCGCGCGAACTGGGCGATGCGCTGGGCAGGGAGCAGGGATGCTGAACCAGGCCCTGCTGTTTTTGCTCGACACGCTGCTGTCGCTGGCGGCGGGCGCATTTCTCCTGCGTTTTTACATGCAGCTTTTGCGCGCGCCATTCCGCAACCCCGTCGGGCAGTTCCTGCTTGCCGCCACCGATTTCGCCGTCAAGCCCCTGCGCCGCATCATCCCCGGTTTGCTGGGGTGGGACTGGGCTTCGCTGATGGCGGCCTGGCTGAGCGAAGTCCTGCTCGTCACGACGACTTTCTGGCTGCTCGGCCACGCTGCCGGCTTTCCCGCGGCATTGGCCGGCCTTGCCTTGCTGGCCGCCGTCAAGCTGCTGGCCTTGAGCATCAACATGCTGATCTGGGCGGTCATTATCTCGGCCGTATTGAGCTGGGTTCAGCCCCGTCACTGGATCAACAGCCTTGCCAGTGGGCTGGCATGGCCGTTTCTCCGGCCGCTGCAACGCATCATCCCGACCATCGGCAATGTCGACTTGTCGCCTTTGGTGCTCATCCTGCTGTGCCAGTTGATTCTGATGCTGCCAGTTGCATGGCTCGAGCAGCTTGCGGTGCAGCTTGTCTGACACCCCGAAAACCCGGCACGGCCACGACATGCAAATTTTGCTGACGGCCGGAAAAGCATGAGCGCCCAGCTCCAGTTCGAGGTCGAACATTATCGCCGGTGGCGCGACGAACTCGCCGCCGCGATCGAGGACTACCAGTCCTGGCTGGATAGCGCGGGTGAAGTCGATGCCCAGCAATCGCTGCGCATTTTCGACGTGCTCGAAAACCTGAAGAAAGACCGGCTGGTTCTGGCCTTCGTCGCCGAGTTTTCGCGCGGCAAGAGTGAACTCATCAATGCCCTGTTTTTTTCCGATTTCAAGCAGCGCCTGCTGCCTTCCGACGTTGGCCGCACCACCATGTGCCCCACGGAAATTTTTTGCGACCCCGGCGAAGATCCCTACATCCGCCTGCTGCCCATCGAGACGCGCTACCGCCAGGAAAGCATCGCCGCGCTGAAACGCCTGCCGGTCGAATGGGTCAAGATCCGCCTCAGCCCGGACGCGCCGGACGAAATGCTGGCGGCCATGCACAGCGTGGCGCAGAAAAAGCGGGTTTCGATGCATGATGCCAGGGCACTGGGCCTGTGGGACGACAAGGATCCCGACCTCAAGGAGATGGCGCTTCCAGATGGCACGGTGGAAATCCCCGCCTGGCGCCATGCGCTTGTCAATTATCCGCATCCGCTGCTGAAGAGCGGCCTGGTGATACTCGATACGCCCGGCCTGAATGCCCTCGGCAGCGAGCCGGAACTGACCCTCTCCATGATTCCCAACGCCCATGCGGTCCTCTTCCTGCTCGCCATGGACACCGGCGTAACCAAGTCCGACATGGAAATCTGGCACAAGTACATCCGCAGGTTCGTCCCCCATCGCCTTGCCGTGCTCAACAAGGTGGACATCCTGTGGGATGACCTCAAGCCCTGGGAGGAAGTCCAGGCCAGCATCAACAAACAGCTTGACGATACCGCGCGCCTGCTCGAACTGCCACGCGCCAACGTGCTCGCCGTTTCGGCCCAGAAGGCACTGCTGGCGAAGGTGCGGGGCGACGAACTGCTGTTGAGAAAAAGCGGCATCCAGGCCGTGGAAGCACTGCTGGCGCACAGCATCATTCCTGCAAAACAGCAGATTTTGCGCCTCGCCGTGGTAAGGGAAATCGGCGCCATGGTAGAAGCCTCGCACCAGAGTGCGCGCAGCGAACTTGCCGCCGTGCGCCATGAGATCAAGGAGCTGGTCGCGTTGACCGGCAAGAACCGCGAGGCGATCAAAAAACTGCTGGACAAGGTGCAGGCGGACAAGATGCGCTATGAGCAAACGGTAAAAAGCTTCAACATCGCGCACGGCGAAATTTCCCGGCAGGGCAGGGCGCTCATGGCCAGCCTGGACAGCGAAAAACGGGCCGACATGCTGAAAAAGAGCCGCAACGCCATCGAAGACTGCTGGACCACCAACGGCCTGCTGCGCGGCATGCAATCTTTATTCGACCAGGCTACCCTGCAGTTCGACAAGATTCATCACCATGCCGGACAAATCAAGGGATTGGTGGATGCCGCCTACAGGCGCTTTCACGAACAGCATGGCTTCGCCCGCTTGTCGCCGCCGCCGCTGAACCTGGAGCGCGCCCGCCAGGGGCTGCTCGACCTGGCACAGCAAACAGGCGAGTTCTGTAACGATCCGCTCAACATCATGACCGAAAAACACTTTCTCATCCGCAAGTTTTACACCGGTCTGGTAGCATCGGCGGACATCGTGTTCGACCAGGCCCGCAGCGCCAGCAAATCCTGGTTAAGCGCTTCGCTTGCGCCATTGATGACACAGATTCATGACTACAAGCGGCAGATCGAGCGGCGCATCGCCACCGTGAGGCAGATTCACGACAACGTCGACACCCTGGAAGACCGCATCAATGACCTGGTGCGGCGCCAGACCTCGCTGCTGAAGCAAAACCAGGCTATCGACAGTATCCGCGACAAGATCAACCAGGAATAATCCCGGCAACCTCCGTCGACCGCTCCAACGATGTTATTTGTCCGGGTTTGCTAAAAACCGCAGCTGGAAGCGGTTATGGTCGCGTGCACCCTCACCCCCACAGCCCTTCTCCGGGGGGGGAGAAGGGTGCAACCCCTCTCCCGCCGGGAAAGGGGGCCTGGGTGAGGGAACCCGCGTGGATACTGGCGTTGCAGCAGATTTCGTCTACCCGACCGCCTTTTCCAGGTTTATTACATCAAGATCACGTCGTACTGTTCCTGCGAATACTGGCTCTCCACCTGGAGTGAGATCGGCTTGGCGATAAAGTCGCCCAGTTGCGCCAGGCTTTGCGATTCCTCGTCGAGAAACATGTCGATCACCTGTTGCGACGCCAGGATGCGGAATTCTCGCGCATCGAACTGGCGCGCTTCACGCAGCAAGTCGCGCAGAATTTCATAGCATACCGTTTGCGCCGTTTTCAACTCGCCGCGCCCCTGGCACACCGGGCAAGGCTCGCACAACACGTGGGCGAGGCTTTCGCGGTTGCGCTTGCGCGTCATTTCCACCAGGCCAAGCGCGGAAAATCCATTGATCGTGATGCGCACGCGGTCCTTGCTCAGGGCCTTTTTGAATTCCGCCAGCACTGCCGCCTGGTGTTCTTCGTTGTCCATGTCGATAAAATCGACGATGATGATGCCGCCCAGGTTGCGCAGCCTTAATTGGCGCGCGATGGTCTGTGCCGCCTCGAGATTGGTCTTGAATATGGTGTCGTCGAAATTCCGTCCGCCGACAAAGCCGCCGGTATTCACATCCACCGTGGTGAGGGCCTCGGTCTGGTCGAGGATGAGATAGCCGCCGGATTTCAGGTCCACGCGCCGCGCGAGGGCTTTTTCAATCTCGTCCTCCACCCCGCGCAGGTCGAAAAGAGGCCGCTCGCCCTGGTAATGCGAGAGCCTTTTCGTCACCGCGCTGGTGTATTCCCCGGCGAAGGACTGCATGCGCAAAAATGTTTCACGTGAATCAACCACGATGGCATCCGTTTCTTCCGTGACAAAATCGCGCAGCACGCGCAACGGCAGATCCAGGTCGTGATAGAGCATGGTTTTGGGCGCCGCATCCTTGGCCGCCGCCTGGATATCGCTCCATACCTTGCGCAGGTATTCGATGTCAGCCAACAACTCCTTGTCGCTCGCGGTCTCTGCCATGGTGCGAATGATGAAGCCGCCGTGCTCGGCATCAGGCAGCAGGTGCTGCAGCTTTTCGCGCAGCAGCTCGCGCTCCGCCTCGTCCTCGATGCGCTGCGAAATGCCGATATGGGTTTCCTGCGGCAGAAAAACGAGGAAACGCCCGGCCAGGCCGATCTGGGTTGAGAGGCGCGCCCCCTTGGTGCCCAGGGGATCCTTGAAGACCTGCACCATCAGCGTCTGTCCTTCGTAAAGCAGGCGCTCGATGGGACGCGGCTCCTCGCCGGGGGCGCACCAGATGTCGGCAACGTGGAGAAAGGCGGCCCGATCCAGGCCAATTTCCACAAATGCCGACTGCATGCCGGGCAACACCCGGCACACCCGCCCCTGATAGATATTTCCGACCAGGCCGCGCGCACTGGCACGCTCGATATGCAATTCCTGCACCACGGCTTGCTGCAGGACAGCCACGCGAATTTCCTGCGGCGTCACGTTGATCAGGATCTCTTCGCTCATATCACTTCCATGCCGAATTTTTGCAGTAGCTGAGCCGTTTCAAACAGCGGCAGGCCCATCACGCCGGAATAGCTGCCTTCGAGGCGCGCAACAAATGCCGCGGCGCGGCCCTGGATGGCATAGGCTCCCGCCTTGTCGTGCGATTCACCGCTGGCAACATAGCGCTTGATACGACGCGCATCCAGCGGAGCAAATTCTACCGTGGAGGCTGAAAGCATGATTTCAACCCGCTCCTCGAAGGCCACCGCCACGGCGGTCAGCACCTCGTGCCGGCGCCCCGCGAGACGCGCCAGCATGTTTTCCGCTTCACCGCGGTCGGCGGGCTTGCCGATGATTTGTCCATCCAGGATCACGCTGGTATCCGCCGCCAGCACGGGGTAGGCCGGCAAATGTCGCGCGCGCGACGCGCGGCTTCCCGCTTCCGCCTTGAGACGCGCCAGGCGAAGCACGTAATCGCGCGGATCCTCGCCGCCATGCGGCGTTTCGTCCACATCCATGCGCGAGGGGTGGTCGCGCAGCAGCAACACCTCGAAGCGCACCCCGATCTGCTTCAGCAACTCGCGGCGCCGTGGGCTGGCGGAGGCCAGGTAGATGGCGTGGTGTCGATTGGCCATGGTTTATGGGCTCATTCATTCGCGATGATAAGGATGATTCTGGAGCACCGACATGGCGCGGTAAAGCTGCTCTGCCAGCAGCACCCGTACCAGGCCATGCGGCAGGGTCAGGCGCGACAGGGACCAGAGCTTGCCGGCGCGCTGGCGCAAGGCGGGGTGAAGGCCGTCCGCGCCGCCGATGATAAAAGCGACATCGCGCCCCTCCTGCAGCCAGGACTTCATGCCGACGGCCAGTTCCAGGGTGGTCATTTCGCTGCCGCGCTCATCGAGCATGACAGGATGTGCGCCAGCAGGCAGCGCCGCCAAAAGGCGCGCCATCTCGGCCTCCTGCATCTGCTCGACGGTTTTGCCTGCCGCGCGTTTTTCCGGCTTGATTTCCAGCAACTCGATGCGCGCCTCGCGCGGCATGCGCTTGGCGTATTCGCCAAAGGCCCCGTCCACCCAGGACGGCATTTTGTTGCCGACCGCAAGGATCCACAGCTTCATTAACGAACCCTAACGATCATTGCCCTCTTCCAACGGGCGAGGAGGACGAGGAAACGCTTCGCGTTGTTTCCACTGCCGGCTGATGATGGCGCCGCGCCGCCTCGACACCACCCCATAACTGCTCCAGGTTGTAATATTCGCGAGTCGTGGGCTGCATGATATGCACCACCACCTGTCCGAAATCCACCAGCACCCATTCCCCGCTGTCCTCGCCTTCCACGCCGATCACCTCGGCACCCTGCTCCTTGAGCTTGACGATCACATTGTTGGCCAGGGCCCGGGTCTGGCGATTGGTGTCGCCAGTGGCGATGATCATGCAATCGGTCATGCTGGTGAGGTGTTTCACGTCCAGCACCGCGATATCCTTCGCCTTGATGTCTTCCAGGGCGGCCACCACGGCCTGCTTCATTGCTTCGAGTTCCATTGTTTTCCTTGGCGGTACAAATGATGGGTTTGAATATAGTCGACAACCGCGTCCGGGAGCAAATAGCGCGGGCTTTGTCCTGCCGCGATGGCTGCGCGGATGCGGGTAGCCGAGATGTCGAGCAGGGCCATCGGGCAAGCCATTACCTTGCCGCAAGGGGTATTCTGCAGTTGATGCGGGTCATTGCTCATGCGCCCCTCGACCTCGGCCCTCAGCGCAGCGCCCATCTGTTCCACCCGCAGCGGAAAGCCGGGGCGCTGCGCCACCGCGATATGCGCCAGTTCGAAGAGGGCTTGCCAGCGATGCCAGGTTGCCAGGCCGAGAAAGGCATCTGCGCCCAGAAGCAGGCACAAAGGCCGGTTTGCGCCCAGCTCCGGGCGCAGGCCGGCAAGCGTTTCCACCGTGTAGCCTGGAGAGTCGCTGCTGACCTCGCGCCCGTCCAGGCGAAAACGGGGGTTGCCGGCGATGGCCAGCCGCACCATCTCCAGGCGCTGCGTCGGCTGCGCGCCGGGCACATCGCGGTGCCACGGCCGCCCCGAAGGAATGAAGCGCACCTCCTCCAGGTCGAGCTGCTGCGCCATTTCTTCCGCAAGCCTGAGATGGCCGAAGTGGATCGGGTCGAAGGTGCCGCCGAGGATGCCGACCGGCCTCACCGCCTTAGCCTCTGACGTGGCCGTCACCCAGCACGATGAATTTCTGCGAGGTCAGTCCCTCGAGGCCAACCGGACCGCGGGCGTGGATCTTGTCCGTGGATATGCCGATTTCCGCGCCCAGGCCGTATTCGAAACCATCGGCAAAGCGCGTGGAGGCATTGACCATGACCGAGCTGGAATCCACCTCGCGCAGGAATCGCCGGGCGCGCGTGTAATCTTCCGTGACAATGGATTCGGTGTGCTGGGAGCTGTAAGTGTTGATATGCTCGATCGCCGCGTCGAGGCCGGCCACCACGCGCACCGAGAGGATAGGCGCGAGATACTCGGTGTGCCAGTCTTCCTCGCTGGCCGCTTTCATTGCCGGCACGATGGCGCGCGCAACGGGGCAGCCGCGCAGCTCCACCCCCTTGTCCAGGTAGATCCTGCACAGCGGCGGCAGCACTTCCTTCGCCACCCCTTCGGCCACCAGCAGCGTCTCCATGGTATTGCAGGTGCCGTAGCGGCTGGTCTTGGCGTTGTCGGCGATTTTTACCGCCTTTGCCAAGTCGGCCTTGTCGTCGATATAGACGTGGCAAACACCGTGCAGATGCTTGATCACCGGGATGCGCGCTTCGGCGATGAGGCGTTCGATCAGGCCCTTGCCGCCGCGCGGCACGATCACGTCGACAAATTCGCGCATGGTAATGAGTTCCCCCACTGCGGCGCGGTCGGTGGTCTCAATCACCTGCACCGCCGTTTCCGGCAGGCCGGCAGCCGCCAGCCCCTCGCGCACGCAGGCTGCGATGGCCTGGTTGGAGTGGATGGCTTCCGAGCCGCCGCGCAGGATCGAGGCGTTGCCGGATTTGAGGCACAGCCCGGCGGCATCCGCCGTGACGTTGGGGCGCGCTTCGTAAATGATGCCGATCACTCCCAGCGGCACGCGCATCTTGCCCACCTGGATGCCGGAAGGGCGGTAATTCAGACCGCTGATCTCGCCCACCGGGTCGGGGAGGGCAGCGATCTGCAGCAGGCCTTCGGCCATCCCGGCCACGCCCTTTTCCGTCAGGGCGAGCCGGTCGAGCATGGCCGCGTCCAGCCCTGCGGCTTTTGCGGCAGCCAGATCCCTGGCGTTGGCCTCCACCAGTTTGGCGCTGTCGCGCAAAATGGCCTGCGCCATCACGCTCAGCGCCTTGTTCTTGGCGCTGGTGTCGGCGCGGGCCATGGCGCGCGAAGCCGTCCGTGCCTGCTGGCCGAGATTGTGCATGTATGCTTTGACGTCCATATTCCTAATCCTTGATTCATCAAAAAAACTTATTTTAACCACGGGGCGCACGGGGAAGCCTTGGGGTTGAAACCCCGTGCGCCCCGTGTTCCCCGTGGTTAATCGTCATTGGGGTTCATGCCTTGGCCATGGTCAAGCCGAGCTGCAACAGCTCGTCCCACACATCGCCCCTGGCCAGACCCTTAATCATGCGGTCGATGCCGGCCGCCCGTTTCAGGCCCTGCAGCAAGCGCGCCTCGCTGGTGCGCTTCACCGCCTGTTCCACCAGCTTCTGCCGCGCCTCCCAGATCCAGGCGTCGCGCATCAACTGGGGCAGGCTGCCGCCGCGCCGCATGCCGCCACGCAGTTTGGCCAGCGTGCGGATTTCGCGCGCCAGTGCCCACAGGATCAGTACCGGGTCCTCTCCCTCGCCCCGCAGCACGTCGAGCACCCGGCTTACCCGTGCCGCGTCACCCGCCAACAGCGCATCCCCGAGCTTGAAAACATCGAAACGCGCCACGTCGGCGACGGATTCCTTGACCTGATCGAAACTCAGCGTGCCGGCAGGAAACAGCAAGGCCAGCTTCTGCACCTCCTGGAACGCCGCCAGCAGGTTGCCTTCCACCTGGTCGGCCAGCAATTGCAAGGTTTGCGGCTCGGCGCGCTGCTGCTGCCGCGCCAGCCGTGAGCCGATCCACGCCGGCAACTGGGCGCGTTCGACCGGGAACACCGCCACCACCACGCCGGCCTGTTCCATGGCTTTGAACCATTTTCCCGCCTGCGCCGCCTTGTCCAGCTTGGGGCACATCACCAGTGTCACCGTGTCGGCGGGCAGACGGGCACAATATGCCTGCAAAGCCTGGCTGCCATCGTTGCCCGGCTTGCCGGACGGAATGCGGATCTCCACCAGACGGCGCGAGGCGAACAGCGACATGCTGTTGCCGCTGGTCAACAGATTTTGCCAGTCAAAGCCGCGCTCCACCATGAATACCTCGCGCTCGGCATAAGCTTCCTGGCGCGCCCGGGCGCGTATCGCATCCACCGCTTCCTGGGCCAGCAGCGGCTCATCGCCGAACACCAGATACAGCGGCTGCAGACCCTTGGCTAAATGCTGGTCAAGTTGTTCGGGCTTGAGGCGCATGGTTTAGTCTCTTACTGACCCACTGATGTCGAATAAGCCATAGGGTAATGGGTGATGAAAACCTCCGGCCATCACTCATCTCCCATTACGCATCACGTCATTCCTGTCTTAAATCTTGACCGTGTTGAGGCGCCGGATGATCTGCTGTACCGCGTCGTTCTGCATATCCCGGTACAGCATCGCCTCCTCCTGCTCCTTCGCCAGCACCTGGGCATCACTGAAGGAAATATCGCGT
>JAQTLK010000001.1:0-95949 GCA_028714955.1 Sulfuricella sp. | reverse complement strand
TTAAATCTTGACCGTGTTGAGGCGCCGGATGATCTGCTGTACCGCGTCGTTCTGCATATCCCGGTACAGCATCGCCTCCTCCTGCTCCTTCGCCAGCACCTGGGCATCACTGAAGGAAATATCGCGTTTCAATTCGAGCAACTGGGCGGGCATCAGTTCCTTGCCCTTGCCATCGTGCAGGCGGAATGAAAGACGGTAGAACAGCACATACTCGCTGACCCGGCCACTCGAGCCAATCGAAAGGATGCGCTTTTCGCGGCTTTCGCCCAGCACCTGCAGCACCGCCTGCGCCTCGCCCGGCGTGGCCGCGATCTTCACGTTGCTGCCGTAACGCAGCGCGCGCTGCAAATCCACGCCCAGTGCACTGCCGCCGCCATCGACGTACAACGACCTGAACGGCAGTTGCGCGGCACCGCGCAGCTGGAAGCCGCAAGCACCCAACATCAGGAGCAAGCCCAGGATAAGGATTTTTTTCATGAAGATTTCACACCACCACGTTGACCAGGCGACCGGGGACAAGCACTACTTTTTTCACCGCCAGCCCCTCGATGAACTTGAGCACGGCGGGGTTGGCAAGCGCCGACTTCTCGATTTCGTCCTTGCTCGCCGACTTGGCGACTTTCATGTTGCCGCGCAGCTTGCCGTTGACCTGCAGCATCAGTTCGATCTCATCCTGCACCAGCGCGGCTTCGTCCACGCAGGGCCAGGCGGCATCCAGCAGGTCCGCGCCCGGCTTCAAGCTTGCCCACAGACTCTGGCAGATATGGGGCACGATCGGCGCGAGCAGCAGAATTACGGCTTCCAGCGCCTCCTGCCGCAAAGCGCGACCGACCGGGCTGACGTCGTTAAACCTGGCCAGCGCGTTCATGAACTCCATTACCGCAGCAATGGCGGTGTTGAACTGCTGGCGGCGGCCATAGTCATCACTCACTTTCCGGATAGTGGCGTGCAACTGGAAGCGCAGAAATTTGAGCTCGGGCGAAAGGTTTTCCCTCGCCCCTCGCCCCTCTCCCGGGGGGGGAGGAAAATCATTGCCTCCTCTCCCCCCGGGAGAGGGTTGGGGTGAGGGATAGGCCGCGACCACACCGGCCTCGACATGCTCGTGAACCGCCGTCCACAGCCGCTTGAGGAAACGGAACGCCCCCTCCACGCCGGCGTCCGACCATTCCAGGCTCTGCTCCGGCGGCGCGGCGAACATCATGAACAGGCGCGCGGTATCGGCGCCGTACTGGTCGATCAGCGCCTGCGGATCCACGGTGTTGCCCTTGGACTTCGACATCTTGCTGCCGTCCTTCAGCACCATGCCCTGGGTCAATAGATTAATGAACGGCTCGCTGTTTTTCACCAACCCGACATCGCGCATCAGCTTGTTGAAAAAGCGCGCGTACAGCAAATGCAGGATGGCGTGCTCGATGCCGCCGATGTACTGATCCACCGGCAGCCAGTAATTGGCGCGCTCGTCGAGCATGGCCTGATCCTGCCCGGCGCTGGCGAAGCGGGCGTAGTACCACGACGACTCGACGAAGGTGTCCATGGTGTCGGTCTCGCGCTCGGCGGCGGCACCGCATTTGGGACAGGTCGTTTCGTAGAAGGATGGCATTTTCTTGATCGGCGAGCCGATGTCGAGCGTCACCTCTTCCGGCAACACCACCGGCAGATCCTTGTCCGGCACCGGCACGTCGCCGCAAGTCGCGCAGTGGATGATGGGGATCGGGCAACCCCAGTAGCGCTGGCGTGAAATGCCCCAGTCGCGCAGGCGGAACTGCACCTGCTTGTCTCCCAGTCCCCTGGCTTTCAGGTCGGCGGCGATGGCATCCACGGCTTGCCCGTAATTCAGGCCATCGTACTTGCCGGACTGGATGCAGACGCCTTTTTCCTTGTCGCCATACCATTCCTGCCAGCCTGAGATGGAAAAACTTTCTTCCCCGACCTGGATGACCTGCTTGATAGGCAGGCCGTATTTTTGCGCGAAGTGAAAATCGCGCTCATCGTGGGCAGGCACCGCCATCACCGCGCCTTCGCCGTAGCTCATCAGCACGTAGTTGCCAACCCACACCGGGATTGGCGCGCCGGTGAGCGGGTGGGTGACGCTGATGCCTGTCGCCATGCCCTTCTTTTCCATGGTGGAAAGATCGGCCTCGGCCACGCTGCCGTGCTTGCACTCCGCAATGAAGGCCGCCAGTTCGGGATTGGTCCGCGCGGCACGGGTGGCGAGCGGGTGCTCCGCCGCCACGGCACAGAAAGTTACGCCCATGATGGTGTCGGCGCGGGTGGTATAGACCCAGAGTTTTTCCTGCTTGCCATCGATTTCATAAGGAAAGGCGAAACGCACGCCAGTGCTCTTGCCGATCCAGTTCTTCTGCATGGTTCTGACCTGCTCCGGCCAGCCGGTCAGGTTGTCGAGTTCGCTCAGCAGCTCGTCTGCATAAGCGGTAATCTTCATGAAATACATCGGGATGTCGCGCTTTTCCACCAGCGCGCCGCTGCGCCAGCCGCGCCCGTCGATCACCTGTTCGTTGGCGAGCACGGTGCAGTCCACCGGATCCCAGTTGACCGCGGCGGTCTTCTTGTAGATCAGCCCCTTTTCGAACAGCTTGGTGAACAGCCACTGCTCCCAGCGGTAATAGTCCGGCTTGCAGGTGGCGAGCTCGCGCGACCAGTCGACCGCCAGGCCCAGGCTCTTGAGCTGGCCGCGCATGGTGTCGATGTTGGAATAGGTCCAGGCGGCAGGCGCCACCTTGTTGGCGATGGCCGCATTCTCGGCGGGCAGGCCGAAGGCATCCCAGCCCATGGGCTGCATCACGTTGTAGCCCTGAAAGCGGTGATAGCGCGACAGCACGTCGCCAATGGTGTAGTTGCGCACATGACCCATGTGCAGCTTGCCGGAAGGGTAGGGAAACATCGACAGGCAGTAATATTTGGGCTTGCCGGGAATTTCAACGGCCTTGAAGGCCTGGACCGCATCCCAGTGCTGTTGCGCCTGCCGCTCGATTTCAGCGGGGTTGTAATGGTTTTCCATGATTCTTGAAAAGTGGCCGACAGAAAAGCTGATGATTATACGCTGAAATATTCAGCCCATCGCCGTCCAGCATGGTGTTGAGCATAGTGACAAGATGGTCATGTCACGATTATACTTTGATATTCAAGATCAATTATTTTCGGGGATTCCAAACCATGTCCAAGAAACACCCAGTCGTCGCTGTCACCGGATCGTCAGGCGCAGGCACCACCACCGTCAAAGTCGCCTTCGAACACATTTTTTACCGCGAAAACATCACGGCTGGCGTAGTTGAGGGCGATAGCATGCACTCACTCGGTCGCGTTGAGTTCAAGGCGGCCTCGAAAAAAGCGGAGGAGGGGGGCAATCCCTACTTCAGCCATTTCGGTCCGGAAGCCAACCATTTCGACAAGATCGAGGAAATGTTCAAGACCTATGGCAAAACCGGCTCCTGCAAAAAACGCTATTACATTCACTCCGATGCCGAGGCCGCGGATCAGAACGCCCGCCTCGGCACCCAGCTGAAGGCCGGCGAATTCACGCCCTGGGAAGACCTCCCCAAGGGCACCGACCTGCTGTTTTACGAAGGCCTGCACGGCCTGATCCAGAACGGCAATGTCGATGCCGCCAAACACGTGGACCTGGGCGTGGGCGTGGTGCCGATCGTCAACCTGGAATGGATCCAGAAAATTCACCGCGACGCCAAGGAGCGCGGCTACTCGGCGGAAGCAACGGTGCATACCATCCTGCGCCGCATGCCCGACTACGTGAACTACATCACGCCGCAATTCTCCCGCACCCATGTCAATTTCCAGCGCGTGCCGACGGTGGACACCTCCAACCCCTTTATCGCGCGAGACATTCCGACGCCGGACGAGAGCTTCGTGGTGATCCGCTTCCGCAACCCCAAGGGCGTGGATTTCCCTTACTATCTCAACATGATTCACGATTCGTTCATGTCGCGCCCCAACACCATCGTGGTGCCTGGCGGCAAGATGGGTTTCGCGATGGAGGTGATTCTTTCCCCGCTCATCCATGAGCTGATCGAAAACAAGAAAAAAGCCTGAGCGCCCGGCGCTTGAAGACAAAGGCCGGGGATCCCGGCCTTTTTATTTGACAATACCATGACCACACCCCTGCTGCGCGGCCTCAACCCGGAACAACTCGCTGCCGTTACCCTGCCGCATGAGTCCGCATTGATTCTGGCCGGCGCCGGCAGCGGCAAGACGCGGGTGCTCACCACCCGCATCGCCTGGCTGATCCAGTCCGGCCAGGCCAGCCCCAGCGGCATTTTTGCCGTCACCTTCACCAACAAGGCAGCCAAGGAAATGCTCGCGCGCCTCGGGGCACTGCTGCCGATCAATACGCGCGGCATGTGGATCGGCACGTTCCACGGACTGGCCAACCGCATGCTGCGCGCGCATCACCGCGAAGCCGGCTTGCCCGCACTGTTCCAGATTCTCGACTCGGCCGATCAACTGGGCGCCATCAAGCGCCTGCTCAAAGCGCTCAACGTGGACGACGAGAAATACCCGCCCAAGCAATTGCAGCATTTCATCAACGGTTGCAAGGAACAGGGATTGCGCGCCCAGAAGGTCGAAGCCTTCGACCCCTATACGCGCAAGCAACAGGAGCTCTACGCGGCTTACGACGAGCAGTGCCAGCGCGAAGGCGTGGTGGATTTCGCCGAACTGCTGCTGCGCTGCCACGAGCTGCTGTTGCACGAAACGGCCTTGCGCCGGCACTACCAGAGCCGCTTCCAACACATCCTGGTGGACGAGTTCCAGGATACCAACCACCTGCAATACCAGTGGCTCAAGCTGCTGGCGGGGGAACAGGCCGCGGTGTTCGCGGTGGGCGACGACGACCAGTCGATCTACGCCTTCCGCGGCGCGCGCGTGGGCAACATGGCCGATTTCGAGCGCGACTTTCATGTCAAAGAAATCATTCGCCTGGAGCAGAACTACCGCTCTCACGGCAACATTCTCGACGCCGCCAACGCCCTGATCCGCCACAACCAGAGCCGCCTGGGCAAGAATCTGTGGACGGCGGAGGGCTCGGGCGAACCGATTCGAGTGTTCGAGGCCCACTCCGACTACGAGGAAGCCGGCTTCATCGTGGACGAGGTGAAAGCCTTGCAGCGCGAAGGCATCCCGCTCTCCGGCATCGCCCTGCTGTATCGCTCCAACGCGCAATCGCGCGTACTGGAACATGCCTTGTTCAATGCCGCGGTGCCTTACCGCGTCTATGGCGGACTGCGCTTCTTCGAGCGCCAGGAAATCAAGCACGCGCTGGCTTACCTGCGCCTGATCGGCAATTCGGACGACGATGGCGCCCTGCTCCGGGTGCTCAATTTCCCGGCCCGCGGCGTCGGCGCACGCAGCCTGGAGTCCTTGCAGGAAATCGCCCGCAGTGAGGGTGTCAGCCTGTGGCAGGCGGCCCAGCTCAAGCGTCTGGGCGGCAAGGCTGGCGTTGCCATCCAGGGGTTTAGCGCACTGGTCGAAAACATGCGCGAGGCGTGCGCGGCATTGCCCCTGGCGGAGCAGGTCGAGCACATGCTGGAGCAAAGCGGGCTGCTCGCCCATTACAAGAATGAGAAAGAGGGCGCCGACCGCCTGGAAAACCTCAACGAACTGATCAACGCTGCTGCTGCCTTCGAGCTCGAATATTCGCGCGAAGCGGGGGAGGAGGATGTCGATCCACTCACCGCGTTCCTGTCCCACGCATCGCTCGAGGCCGGCGAACATCAAGCCATCGCCGGGCAGGAAGCGCTGCAATTGATGACGGTACATGCCGCCAAGGGGCTGGAGTTCCATGCCGTGTTCCTCAGCGGGCTGGAAGAAGGGCTGTTCCCGCATGAAAACAGCAGCAGGGAAAAGGACGGCGTGGAAGAAGAGCGGCGCCTGATGTATGTGGCCATTACCCGTGCACGGCGGCGGCTTTACCTCAGCTATGCCGACAGCCGTATGCTGCACGGGCAGCAGCGTTACGGCATCGCCTCGCGCTTTCTGGAAGAACTACCGCCGTCATTGCTGAAACGCATCAACCGCGACAGCGCGCCACAACCCATGCAGCGGCCGGCAACAAGGGCCGAATCCGCCGGCGCATCGGGCTGGCATATCGGCCAGGCGGTATCGCACCCCAAGTTTGGCCCGGGCATTATCATCAACAGCGAGGGACGCGGCGCGGATGCGCGGGTGCAGGTAAGCTTCAGCCACGCCGGAGTGAAATGGCTGGCGCTGGAGTATGCCAGGCTGGAAGCGGTTTAATCTTCGTTCGCCGCCACGAAAATATCGCGGTATGCTGCGTAGATGGAGGTGGCGAACAGCACCGGGACGACGGCCAGCAGGCCAAGACCGAGCGGTATCGCGCCCAGCGCGAAAAGCGCCATGCCGGCCACGCCATACAGCGTAAAGGGCAAGAAGTTGCGCAAACAGGCGGCGAAGCTCAGTTTCATCGCCTGCCTGGCGGAGAGGCCGTCGAACAGCACCAGGGCAGGGGCAAACCAGTAAGCCATGAGCAACGGCACGAGCATGGCCATCACCAGCGCCCCCATGACCATATACTGCGTCAGGAGCGGAAGCAGGGCAGGATCGGCGGCATCCAGCTTGTCCAGTTCGAGCGGTGCCATTGACCCATAAATCATGCCTGTCACGCCCATGGCAAGGATGACGATGAGGATTTTACCGCTCAGATAAAGGCCGCCCAGTGTTGCCAGTTGCCGCACGTTGGCCTTAAAACCGGCAAGCAGATGAGTGATTTCCAGTTCTTCGTCCAGTTCCTGCGCGCGGCATCCGGCCATGAAGCCGGCGAGAAAGATCGGGTCGAGCAGGGCCGATCCGAGCGGGCCAACCACCGGCACAAATAGCGCCAGCACCAGTTCAACCACCAGATAGATCAGGAAGAAAACGATCCATATCTGCGGGTTTCTGGCGAACAGCCGGAAACCCGCGACGATCCAGCGCCACCCCTGCGCCATATCGACCGTGCGCGGCTGGACGTGCTGTGCCTGTAGCGGCGCCGTCTCTGTCATGGCTTCAAACCCACATCTGCCGCAGGGCATCGTGGTGGCTGACATGATGCTGCAAAATGCGGCGGAAATGCCTGGGGTCCTTGGCAAAAGTCATTTCGCCCGGACGCGGAAAATGGAAGTCGTACAGGCGCGACAGCCAGAAGCGCAGAGCCGCGGCGCGCAACATGACCGGCCAGGCGTTGCGCTCGATCGCGCTCAACGGGCGGGTGCCATGATACGCTTCGAGCATGGCTGCCATGCGCTGCCGATCCAGCGTTCCGTCCTCGACATTGACGCACCAGTCGTTGACTGTAATCGCCAGGTCGTAGAGCCAGGCATCGGTGCAGGCAAAATAAAAGTCGATCAGCCCGCCGATGCTGTCGCCCTTGAACAGCACGTTGTCGCGGAACAGGTCGGCATGGATCACGCCACGCGGCAGGTCTTCGAAACGGTAAAGCGACTGGAAATGCAACTCTTCCGCCAGCAGGGCGGCATCTTCCGCATCGAGAAACGGCATGACCTGCGGAGCGGTGCGCTTCCACCAGCGCGGGCCGCGCGGATTGGGCATCTGGGCGGGGTAGCTCTGGCCGGCCAGGTGCATTGCGGCAAGCATTTCACCCACTTCGCGGCAGTGATGCGGGGTGGTTTCATGCAAGGACTCGCCTTCCAGACAACTCACGATGCAAGCCGGCTTGCCGTTGAGTTCACCCAGGTAGCCATCGTGCAGATTGGCAACCGGCGCCGGGCAGGGAATGCCGTGATGCGCGAGGTGCGCCATGAGGTTGATGAAAAAGGGAAGTTCGTCTGCGCCGAGTTTTTCGAACAAGGTCAGCACATAACGCCCGTGGCTGGTAGTGACGAAGTAGTTGGTATTCTCGATGCCGGCGGAAATGCCCTGCAGATCCTGCAAGGAACCGAGGGCGTAGCCTTTCAGCCAGTGCTCGAGCTGGGCGTGGGTGACGGTGGTAAAAACGGACATGTCGTAATCAGCCGCGGGGCTGCAATAAACCTAAAAGGATTTCAGCAGCCACATCGGCACCATCACGCCGGGGCTCACTTCGCCCTGGCGCACGAACCTGCCCGTGCCCTGTTCGTCGATCAGGTAATAAGGCACGCCATGGGGCGGCGTGATTTTCATCATGTAAAGCTTGCCGTGAATGCGAAACTCTTCCACCTTGTCCTCGCCGCGCCTGGTGATCGTGACTTGCGGCTCCAGGGAAGGGTCAGGCTCATAGCCCGGCGGTGGTGCGGGCGGCTCTGGCAGGGGCTGCAAGCCTGGAGGGGTGGCTGCCTGATCCGCAAGGGCGGGAAGGGCGCACAGCATCAGCAGGGGAACAAGACGGCGCATGACAATTCCTACGGGAAGATTGAACGCGGATTATACCGCTTGCCGCGGCCGCGGATAAGCACCTGGGTTAAAGATTGAGCTGAATTTCCCGTTCCGCCGGCGAGGGCTCGAAACCGCTGGCTTCGTAATATTTGAATATGGCCTCCACTACCGCGTCCGGTTCGTCGATCACCTGGATCAGATTCAGGTCTTCCGCGCTGATCACTTTTTCTCTCACCAGCGTGGTGCGGAACCAGAGCAGCAAGTCGCGCCAGAATGGTTCGTTGACCAGGATAATGGGAATTTTCCTGGATTTTCCGGTCTGCACCAAGGTGAGCGCCTCCATCAGTTCGTCGACGGTGCCGAAACCGCCCGGCATCACGACGTAGGCGGTAGCGAACTTGACGAACATCACCTTGCGCGCAAAAAAATGGCGGAATGTCTGGCTGATGTCCTGGTAAGGGTTGGAATGCTGTTCGTGGGGCAACTGGATATTGAGGCCGACACTGGGGGAAGTGCCGAAGAATGCCCCCTTGTTGGCCGCCTCCATGATCCCGGGACCCCCGCCGGAAATCACGGCAAAGCCGGCGTCCGAGAGCTTCCGCGCGATCTGCTCGGCCAGCATATAATAGGGGTGCTCCGGCGGGGTACGAGCGCTGCCGAAGATGCTCACGGCCGGGCGGATGGCGCTCAGGCGCTCGGTGGATTCGACGAACTCTGACATAATCCCGAACACCCGCCACGACTCCCGCGCTGAATAACCTTGCGTCAGGAGGTCCGGATCGAGAGGCTTGGGTAGTTTTTCCGCTGCACTCATTGAGTATTCTTTCTCGCCTATGAAAACATTACTGCTGGTTGATGCCTCATCTTACCTCTACCGCGCCTTCCACGCCCTGCCCGATCTGCGCAACCGCCACAACGAGCCAACCGGCGCCATCTACGGCGTGCTCAACATGCTGCGCCGCCTGCACCAGGATTACCAGGCCGATTATAGCGCCTGCGTGTTCGACGCAAAAGGCAAGACCTTCCGCGACGAACTCTATCCCGACTACAAGGGGCAGCGCCCCCCCATGCCGCCGGACCTCGTTGCCCAGATCGAGCCGCTGCACGACACCATCCGCGCCATGGGCTGGCCGCTGCTGGCGGTAGATGGCGTGGAAGCGGATGATGTCATCGGCACGCTGGCCAGGCTCGCCACGGAAGCCGGGATGCGCACCGTGATTTCCACTGGTGATAAGGACATGGCGCAACTGGTCAACGGACAGGTTACGCTGATTAACACCATGTCCAACGAAAAGCTCGACGAGGAGGGAGTGGCGAGAAAATTCGGCGTGCCACCAGCACGCATCGTCGACTATCTGGCGCTGGTCGGCGACAGCGCGGACAATGTACCCGGCGTGGCCAAGGTCGGCCCCAAGACGGCGGTCAAGTGGCTGAGCCAATACCACACGCTGGACAATCTGATGGCGCACGCCCGGGAAGTGGGCGGCGCGGCGGGCGAGAACCTGCGCAATACGCTGGACTGGCTGCCCAAAGCACGCGAATTGCTCACCATTCGCCGCGATGTGCCCTTGCCGGTCGGCCTGCAGCAACTGACCGCGGAGCCGCCGGACAACGCCAGGCTGCGCGAACTCTATGAGCGCCTGGCATTCAAAACCTGGCTGCGCGAACTGCCCGCTGCCGGGACCGGCGAATCCGCTCCGGATGCCCGGGCGACCCGGCCCGACCCCCAGTACGAGACCATTCTCGATGAGCGCCTGTTGACGCATTGGCTGACCCGCATAGAAGCGGCGGAATTGGTCAGCCTGGACACCGAGACGACCGGCCTCGACCCCATGCGGGCCAGACTGGTGGGCATCTCCTTTGCCATCACCCCCCATCAGGCCGCCTATCTGCCCCTGGCGCACCATTACGCCGGCGCACCGCAACAACTGGATTTCGCAAAAACATTGGAGCGCCTCAAGCCGTGGCTGGAAAACCCTGCAAAACCCAAGCTGGGACAAAACCTCAAGTATGACAGCCACATTTTCGCCAACCACGGCATCGCCTTGCAAGGCATCACTCATGACACCCTGTTGCAATCCTACGTGCTGGAAAGCCACAAGACGCACGACATGGACGCCCTCGCCGCGCGCCACCTCGGCATCAAAACGCTGACCTACGCCGAGGTCGCGGGCAAGGGTGCGAAGCAGATCGGCTTCGCGCAAGTGGCGCTCGATACCGCCACGGCCTATGCCGCCGAAGACGCCGACATCACCTTGCAACTGCACCACAACCTTTACCCGCAAATCAGCCGCGATGCCCGGCTGGATTTCATTTATCGCGAGATCGAGGTCCCGGTTTCACAGGTATTGTTTCACGTGGAACGCAACGGCGTGCTGATCGACAGCAAGCTGCTGGCGAACCAAAGCCGCGTGCTGGGCGAGAAAATGCTGACGCTGGAACAGGAAGCATACCAACTGGCAGGGCAACCCTTCAACCTCAATTCACCGAAACAGATACAGGAAATCCTGTTTGGCCGCCTGGGTCTGCCGATCAAGAAAAAAACGCCCGGCGGCGCGCCCTCCACGGATGAGGATGTGCTGCAGCAACTGGCGCTGGACTATCCGTTGCCTAAAATCCTGCTCGACTTCCGCGGCCTGTCCAAGCTGAAATCCACCTATACCGACAAACTGCCGCGCATGGTGGATCCCGCCACCGGCCGCGTGCACACCAGCTACAACCAGGCCGTGGCGGTGACCGGACGGCTGGCCTCCGCAGACCCCAACCTGCAGAATATCCCGGTACGCAGCGAGGAAGGACGGCACATCCGCGAAGCCTTCATCGCCCCGCCCGGCAGCCGCATCGTGTCCGCCGACTATTCCCAGATCGAGCTGCGCATCATGGCCCACCTCTCTGGCGACGCCAACTTGCTGCGCGCCTTCGCGGCCGGGGAGGACATCCATCGCGCCACCGCGGCGGAAATTTTTTCCTGCACGCCGCTCGAAGTAACCCCGGAACAGCGCCGCTACGCCAAGGTCATCAACTTCGGGCTGATCTACGGCATGTCGTCATTCGGCCTGGCCAGCCAGCTCAACATCGACCGCAGCGCCGCTCAGGCCTACATGGAGCGCTATTTCGAGCGCTACCCGGGCGTGGCCAGATACATGGAACACACCCGCGACATGGCAAAACGGCAGGGCTACGTGGAGACCGTATTCGGCCGCCGCCTGTGGCTGCCGGAAATCAACGCCGCCAGCGGGCCGCGGCGGCAAGCGGCGGAGCGCGCCGCGATCAACGCGCCGATGCAAGGCACTGCCGCCGACCTCATCAAGCTGGCGATGATCGCCGTTCACCGCTGGCTGCAGGAAGAGAAGATGCAGACCTTGCTGGTCATGCAGGTGCATGACGAACTGGTGCTGGAAGTGCCGCAGGCGGAACTGGCCCTGGTCAAGCATGAGCTGCCACGCCTCATGGCCGGCGTCGCCAGCCTGGCCGTACCGCTGGTGGCGGAGGTGGGGGAGGGCGCGAACTGGGAACAGGCCCACTAATTCATCATTTACGCCAGAACGCAGGGGTAAAGACGATCAGCAGGGTGAACAATTCCAGGCGGCCCAGCAACATGGCAAAAATACACACCCAGGTTTGAAAATCGGTGAGCACCGCATAGGTCGTGGCGGGCCCCACCTGATTCAACCCCGGACCGGTGTTGTTGATGGAGGCCACCACGGCAGAAAAAGCACTGACTACATCCAGCCCGGAGGCGGTTAGCACCAGGGTCATGGACACGATGCTCACCACGTAAATGAACAGAAACGCCAGCACCGCGTAAATAATCTTGTTCGGGACCACTTGCCCTCCCAGTTTGGTAAGCATGACCCCGTCGGGATGCAGCAGTTTTTTCATCTCCCGGTATACCTGCTTGTAAAGCAGCTGGGCGCGGATCATCTTGATGCCGCCCCCCGTGGAGCCTGAACTGGAAGCGAAGCTGCACAGGAAAAGTAGCCACAGTGGCGCAAAAATCGGCCACTGGTTGTAATCGGTATTGGAGAACCCCGTGGTGGTGGCGATGGAAACCGTATTGAAGCTGGCGAAACGCAGCGCCGTAAGAAAATCAGGATAAACACCCATTCGCCACAAATACAGGGCAACGCCCAACACGCTCACAAGCAATACGCCGAGGAACAACCCGGCCTCGGGGTCGCGCCGATAAGGGGCAAAACTTTTACCGCGCAGCGCCATGAAATGGGTGGCGAAATTGATGCCGGCAATCAGCATGAACACGATGGAGACGGCCTCGATCAAAGGTGAATTGAAATAAGCAAAACTGGCATCGTGAGAGGAAAACCCGCCCAGCCCCATGGTGGCGAAGGCGTGCATCACCGCATCCAGCCAAGTCATGCCGGCCAGCCGGAAGGACAGGAAACATGCCAGGGTGATGGCGGCATATGCCAGCCACAAGCCTTTGGCCGTTTCCGTGATGCGTGGCGTAAGCTGGCTGTCCTTCATTGGACCGGGCGTTTCCGCCTTGTACATCTGGCGGCCGCCGATACCCAGGAGAGGCAGCACCGCCACGGCCAGCACGATCAGGCCCATGCCGCCAAGCCAGACCAATTCCGTGCGCCAGAAATTGATCGATGGCGGCAAGCTGTCCAAACCGGAAAGCACCGTTGACCCTGTGGTGGTAAGCCCGGACATGGTTTCGAAGTATGCATCGGTGAAACTCAACCCAGGAATCTGCACCAGCAGCGGGATGGTGGAAAATGCCGCCAAAGAAGTCCAGATCAGCACCACCAGCAGAAAGCCGTCCCGAACCTTGAGCTCGCGCTTATAGCGGCTGGTGCCAAACCAGCCCATAAATCCGGTGACAAAGCTTATGCCAACGGCTTCGTCATAGGCGCTGGCAGCGCCATCCTGAAGCCACCAGGACAGCAGCAAAGGCGCCAGCATGGTCAGGCTGAACAACATGATAACCATGCCCAGCACATGAATGACGGGCAAAACCTTTCTCATCCGAAGAACCCGATACCAACCTGGAACAGCTTCTCGATCCTGGAAATCATTTGCTTGTTCACCACGAAAATAATGACGTGGTCTTCGCTCTCGATCACGGTATCATGGTGCGCGATCAGCACCTGGTCGCCGCGCACGATAGCGCCTATGGTGGCCCCGCGCGGCAGGTTGATTTGCTCCACGCTTTTTCCCACCACCTTGGACGTATTGGCATCACCGTGGGCAATGGCCTCCAGCGCCTCTGCCGCGCCGCGCCGCAGCGAATGCACCACCGCCATGTCGCCACGCCGGACATGGGCGAGCAGGCTGCCGATGGTGGCCTGGGCAGGAGAGATGGCAATGTCGATCTGGCCGCCTTGCACAAGGTCCACGTAAGCACTGCGGTTAATCAGGGCGATCACTTTGCGCGCGCCCATGCGCTTGGCCAGCAGGGCGGACATGATATTGTTTTCGTCATCATTGGTGAGCGCGCAGAAAACGTCCATATCCTCGACATTTTCCGCCTGCAGCAAATCAGGGTCCGTGGCATCTCCGAACAGGATCAAGGTGTTGTGCAACTCGGCGGCCAGCCGCTGGGAATTCTGTTTGTTATGATCGATGAGCTTGACCTGGTAATGCTGCTCCAGGCCACGTGCCAGGCGCCGGCCAATGTTGCCGCCCCCGGCAATCATGACCCGCTTGGCCATCTTGTCGAGACGGCGCATTTCCCGCATCACGACACGAATATTTTCAGCCGCGGCGATTAGAAATACCTCATCTCCCACCTCGATCACGGTCTTGCCTTCCGGAATGATGGGCCGGTCCTGGCGGAAAATGGCCGCTACGCGGGTATCGATATGCGGCATGTGCTTGCGCAGGTATTGCAACTCATGGCCAACCAGCGGGCCGCCGTGAAATGCGCGCACAGCCGCCAGGCGCACCCTGCCATTGGCAAAATCCAGCACCTGCAGGGACTCGGGGTATTCGATCAGCTTGTGGATGTAATCCGTCAGCACCTCTTCCGGGCTGATGATGTAATCCACCGCAAAGTTCTCATGGGCCAGGAGTCCTTCCTGGGCAAGGTAATCGGTGTATCGGATGCGGGCGATCTTGGTCGGCGTATTGAACAGGGCATGGGCCAGCTTGCAGGCCACCAGGTTAACCTCGTCGCTCTGCGTCACGGCCAGCAGCATGTCCGCATCTTCCATGCCGGCCTGGCGCAACACTTCGGGATGCGAGGCAAAACCATGCACGGTGCGCAAGTCGAAGCGATCCTGCAGGATCTGCAGCTTGGCAGGGTCGATATCCACCACCGTAATATCGTTGGACTCCCGCACCAGGTTTTCCGCGACCGACGCGCCAACCTGTCCGGCACCCAGAATCACGATTTTCACTCGCACGCATCCAAATAATGAGGGGAAGGCCGGATTTTAACCTAGGAGCCTGTCGGACGGGCCGGAGTGTGCGGTTTTTTTAGGCGCAGGGCAAGGCGCAACGACGCGAAATGCTTATCCATTCCAAGGCGTTGCAACACCGCCATGCGCCCAAAAAACCGTGCCTTCCAGCGTGGCACCGCCAGCGGCATCACTCTTCTGTCTTGCGGGAAAACCTGACCCCCAGCTGCTTCAGCTTGCGGTACAGGTGCGTGCGCTCCAGCCCCACATTTTCCGCCACCCGGCTCATGTTGCCGCCGGCCTTCGCGATATGGTGCTCGAAATACGCGCGCTCGAACATGTCCCGCACTTCGCGCAGAGGCAGGTCGAGAGGCAGTCCGGGCAGCGTCTCTACCGCGGGGGGGCCGGCGAACTGGGCCAGCACCCGGCTCACATCCTGATGCGTGATTTCCTCGCCGAGACTGGTCAAAGCCAGTGTTTTCACCACGTTATTGAGCTGCGGCAGGTTGCCTGGCCAATTTTCATTGCGCAGCGCGTTCAGCGCCGCCACGCTGAAGTGACGCGGCGGCGCCTCCTTTGCCTCGACATATTGCGCCAGCGCGCGGCTGGCCAGTTCGGGCACGTCCTCGCGGTGCTCGCGCAAGGCGGGTATGCTCAAAGACAGGCCGCTCAGCGCCTGAAACAGGGCCGCATCGAAGCGGCCTTCCTCCACCAGCGACGGCAGCGATTCGCTGGCGGCGCAGACCAGCCGTACATTGCTCTTTTCCAGCCGGCCCAGCACGAACAGCAGGCCTTTTTGCTCAAGCTTGTTGAGCGTGGCGATTTCCGGCACGAACAACACCCCGTCGCGTGCCTGTTCGAGCACTTCGAGCGGCCCTTCCGTCAGCCATGCCGTGGTTTCCGGCACGACCAGCGGCGTGTTGGCCTGATGCAGGAAACGGGCGCAAAAGTCGGCCCCGGCGCCATTTTCCCCCAGCAACAGGAGCGGGGTGGAAAGGTTGGCAACCTGCTCCAGGCGCTTCTGCAACTCGAGAATCATGGTGCTTTTGCCCAGGCTGGAAAGGCCTGGGCCGCCATGAAAATCGGCTTCGCCGCGTTTCAGGGCACGCTTCACCGTGGCAAGGAGCTTCTGCAAGGCCACCGGTTTTTCCAGAAAATCGAAAGCGCCGATACGTGTCGCCTCCACTGCGGTATCGATCGTGCCGTGGCCCGACATCATCACTACCGGCATGGTAAGCAGGCCGGAACTTGCCCACTCCTTGAGCAGGGTGATGCCATCGCTGTCCGGCATCCAGATATCGAGCAGCACCATGTCCGGACGGCCCTCGGCACGAATGGCGCGAGCGGTCGTGGCGTTTTCCGCCAGGCGCACCTGGTAGCCTTCGTCCTCGAGGATTTCGCGCAACAGTTCGCGGATGCCGGCCTCGTCATCCACCACCAGAATCTGGTTGGTATTCATTAGGCTACTTCTCCTGAACAAGGCAGCAGGATGCACACCCGCGCGCCGTGCGGCTCGATGTTTTGTGCCTGAATCATGCCGTGATGCTCCTCCACGATTTTCTTTACGATTGCCAGCCCCAGCCCCGTGCCGCGGGCCTTGGTAGTGACGTAGGGCTCGAACAGGCGGCCCATGAGTTGCTCGGGAAAACCGCCGCCGTTGTCGGCGATGGAAAGCCGCACCTTGTTGCCCTCCGCCTCCGTGCGCACCGTTATCTCGGGCTGCGGCACCCCCGCCAGGGCATCCTCGGCGTTGCGCAGCAGGTTGTGCATCACCTGGCGCAACAGCGTGGCATCGCCATTGATGAGAGGCAGGCTTCCCGCCAGGGCTGCCTTGATATGCGCACCCGAGCTTTCATACAGGGCCAGCACTTCGCGCACCAACTGATTGAGGTCGAGCATCTGCAAATTCAGTTGCGGCGAACGCGCATACTCGGCAAAGGCATTCACCATGCTTTTCAGCGCGGCGACCTGGTTGACGATGGTCTGCGTGGACCGGGTCAACACCTCTGCGTCGGGCTGGCTCAACTTGTCCGCCAGTTTATGCTCCAGGCGCTCCGCGGAAAGCTGGATCGGCGTTAGCGGGTTCTTGATCTCGTGCGCCAGGCGCCGCGCCACTTCACCCCAGGCCGCATCTCGCTGGGCTTGCAGCAGATGGGTTATGTCGTCGAATACCACCACGTAGCCATTGTCGACCGAGCCCGGCAAATGCGTTCCGCGTATCAGCAGCATGCGGTTTTCAGCCGGACAGGAAAATTCGATCTGCTTGCGCCATTCCTTGTCCGCGGACAACTCGAATTGCTCCGCCACGGCGTGGGCCAGCGGCTGCAAGGCCATGTCGCGGCTGCCCCAGGCCGGCAGGGGCAGGCCGCGCAAAGCGCTCAAGTCGGCGCCCAGAATTTCCCCGGCGCGCGGATTGGCGGCGCGCAAATGGAATTTCTCGTCGAACGTCAGTACGCCGGAGGAAAGATGGGCCAGGATGCTTTCGAGATAAACCTTGGCGCCTTCGAGTTGCTGCTGCTTTTTCTCCACCGCCGCGCTGGCATCCGCCAACTGGCGCGTCATGCGGTTGAAGGAAAGGGTCAGCGCACCCAGTTCGTCGCGGCTTTGCACCGGATTGATCTGGGTGAAGTCCCCCTTGGCGATGGCGCGCGTGCTCTCCGCCAGCAAACCAAGCGGGGCGGAAAGCTTTTCCGACAGCACGAAAGCCAGGGCGATGGCCGACAAGAGCGCCAGCAACAGGGTCAGGGTCAGGGTCAGGCCATAAATACGCTTGAGCCCCTGGCGTGAAAATGACAGCTCCTGGTAATCGCGGTATACCGCCTGCACCGTTTCCGCGTCCCTTGAGATCCGTTTTGGCACCGGTTGCATCAACTGCAAAATACGCATGTCTTCGCTCAGGGTAAGCACGTTGACCGGCACCACTACATGCAAATAAAGCCCTTTGCCGGGAACCGTCTCAATCTCCGTATAAGGCTGCTGCTGCCTCACTTGCCGCAGTGTCGCCGTACTCAGCAACTCCGGCAGGAAACTGCTATGCTCACTGCTGGCCGTTGCCAGCAACTTGCCGCGCCCGCTGAACAGTGTCGCTTCCTGCACGCCGGCCTGTTCGCGCAGGCGGTTGAGCTGCGTCAAATGATCGCCGGAAGGGTTGTCCGCCAGGGTCAGGGCCATTCCCTCGCCTTTTTTCACCAGGTCCTGGAGCAGGTTGTCGAGCACGCTCTGGCCGAGGCTCAGCCCCCCCTCCAGCGCATTGTCGACGCGCACGTCAAACCAGGATTCGATGCTCTTGCTGAGGAACTGCACCGATACGCCATATACCAGCGCGCCCGGCAGCAGCGCCATGAGCGCAAACATCCACAGCATGCGCAGCGTGAGCTTGGTGCCGAACACACGCGCCTTGAGCTTTTTCCATAACACCCATAGCTGGTAGCCGATCAGTCCCATCAGCGACACGGCCACGCCGAGGTTGAGCACCAGCAAGAGGGTGTAGTTCTGGGAGAAGGCGGCGGTGTTGCTGCTGGCACGGGACAACAGGAAGAGCAGTACCGTACCTAGCGCAACCGCCAGAAATACCACATATTTCATTGATGGGTCAGGGCGTCAAAGTCCAGCGATACCACTCGGATTCCATATTCCAGTCTTTGGAAGTCAGGGCGTTTACCTGCAATGGCTTCGGCAATTGCGACAGGTCCAGCTTCATGCGCAAACGCGCTTCATAGCTGTATCGCTTGCGCAACTGGGCGCGCTCCACCACCTTCCATTCCTGAACATGGTCCAATTCCGCCTTCAGCTCCGCCAGGGTAGCAAAAGACTTCTGCTGCTCGTGCGCCTGCAGGCGGTATTGCTTGGTCAGGGCATGATAGCTGATGCGAATCTGCTGCTGGGCGCTGGCAATGTTCTCGTCCAGCCAGTACCAGCGCGGTCGGTTGAGCTCGAATTCAACCATGAAATTGAGCGGAACGCCCTTGTTCAGCGCGTCTTCAACCGCCTGGCTGAAATTCACTTCGAATTCGGCCTTGAGCTGGTAAACCTCATCCACCAGGTCCAGTTCCGCACCCCTGACCTGAATCCCGCTTTCGGCGCGCGCGCCGGCGGAAAAGGCAAACAGCAACAGAGCAACAAAAGCTCTAAAGTTTGGCGAGAAGTGCGTAATAAAAGCCATCATGTTCTTGGTTGGGCAAGTGTTGCAGATCCCGCTCCGCATGGCCCGGCAAGGGCAGCAATTCGGCATCGGCATGGCGTTGCAGAAAGGCCGCGACTTGCTGGTGGTTTTCTTCGGCAAAGACGGAACAGGTGACATAGAGCAATTTACCACCTTGCTCCAGGCAACGCCACAGCGCATCCAATATGTCCGCCTGTTGTGCCGTGAACCGGGTGATATCGCTTTCGCGGCGCAACCACTTGATGTCGGGGTGACGGCGCACCACGCCGGAAGCGCTGCACGGCACATCGGCGAGAATGCGCTGGAAAGGTCTGCCGTCCCACCACTTTTGTGGTGCGGCGGCATCGCCGGCCAGACATCGGGCCTTCAAGCCAAGACGGCGCAGATTCTGTTCCACTTTCTGCAGGCGACCGCTATCGTGATCCAGGGCGGTCAGATCGAGGTCGGCCAATTCCAGCAGGTGGGCGGTCTTGCCGCCCGGCGCGGCACAGGCGTCGAGCACTCGCATGCCGTCAGCCACGTCGAGCAGGCCAGCGGCAAGCTGCGCACCACCATCCTGCACCGAGACCTGGCCGGCGGAAAAGCCTGGCAATCTATCCACGGCAACCGGCTGCTCCAGGAGGATGCCGCTCTGGCCCATGGCATGGCCTGCCATGCCGGCCTGGGCAAGCTCGGCCAGATAGCCTTCCACGCCGCCCAGGCGACGATTCACGCGCAGCGCCATGGGAGGATGCTGATTGCCGCAGGCTAGAATTGTTTCCCACTGGCACGGGTACTGCCGGCGCAATTTATCTATCCACCACTGGGGGTGTCCATAACGAGCTTCCTCGCTGGCACAAGCGGCATCCCCCAGCAAGACCTCGCGGCGGCGCAGAAAGTTGCGCAGGATGGCGTTGACCAGCCCCTTGGCGGAGGTCTTGCGCAGCGCCTGCACCGTGACCCGCACCGCATGATCCACCACCGCATGGGCTGGCGCGTGGGTATAGGCAAGCTGGTATAGCGCCACCAGCAGGAGTGCGCGAAGATTCCCGTCCCGCAATGGTTTTTGCAGCAAGGCATCAAGGACGGCGCGCAGCACGCCGTAATGGCGCAACGCACCATAGCTCAGATCCTGCAGCAAGGCGCGTTGTTGCAGCGTCAGCCGGGGATGGCGCGCCAGCTCTTTCTGCAGTACCTGGTTGAGGTTGCGCCCGGCCAGAACCTGGGCGACCGCCAGGGCGGCGAGCCGCTGTGCGTCAAGCAAAAGTACTGGCCCGCCCTTGAAATGGAGAATGAGCGAAAAATTCACGCATCAAAATATTCGCCCGCCTTGACCGGGTTGCCCGGCAGGAACTGCGCCAATGGCAAACGTTTGCCCCCCGCTTTCTGGACCTCGCGCAGCAACAGCGCACCTTCGCCACAGGCCACCAGCAAGCCTTCCTTGTCGACGCACAGGATTTCCCCCGGCGCACCGCGTGCACCCGACATTTCCGCCTGCCAGACACGCCAGACCACTCCCCTGTACGCCACTTGAGCCACCGGGAAGGGATTGTAGGCCCGTACCGCGCGCGCCAGCTCGCATGCCGGACGGCGCCAGTCGAGCCGGCCTTCTGCCTTGGACAGCTTGGCGGCATAGGTGGCCAGGCTCTCGTCCTGCGGCTGTTCATCCAAAGCGCCATATTGCAGTTGCGCCAGTGCCGCAACGATGGCCTCGCCACCCAGGACGGCAAGTTTGTCGTGCAGGGTCTGGGCGGTATCCTCTGCCCCGATGGGAACAGGAAGCTTGAGCAACATCGCTCCGGTATCCAACCCCTCGTCCATCTGCATGATGGTGATGCCCGTTTCCGCATCGCCGGCCAGGATGGCGCGCTGAATCGGCGCCGCGCCACGCCAGCGCGGCAGCAGTGAAGCATGTATATTGAGGCAGCCGCGCGGGGGAATATCAAGCACGGCACGCGGCAGAATCAGGCCGTAAGCCGCCACGACCATGACTTCCGCAGCCGCGACGGCAAGCTGCGCCCGGACCTCGGCATCGTTCAGGCGTGCGGGCTGGAGCACGCTCAAGCCATGCTTCTGCGCCAACTGTTTCACCGGGCTCATCGCAAGATTCATGCCGCGCCCGGCAGGACGGTCCGGTTGAGTAAGCACTAACGCAATTTCATGCCCGGCGCCAATCAGGGCGTCCAGCGCCTGGGCGGCAAACGCTGGCGTACCAGCAAAAATCAGCCGCATTACATGGTCTCGCGCTGCATCTTCAGCATTTTCATCTTGATCCGTGTTTGCTTGAGGCGAGAAAGATATTCCACGAACACTTTACCCTGCAGATGGTCAACTTCATGTTGTATGCATACTGCCAGCAAGCCCTCGGCTTCGAGGGCAAAGGGTTTTCCTTCGCGATCCAGCGCCGTCACCGAAATGCGTTCCGCGCGGCTGACCTTTTCATAAATTCCCGGCACCGACAAACAGCCCTCCTCCCGCTCTGCCACGCCATTGCGCGCTATGATTTGGGGATTTATAAGGGCCATCAGCTGGTCGTGGTTTTCGGAGATGTCGATCACGATCACCTGTTTGTGCACATTCACCTGGGTCGCGGCAAGGCCGATGCCTGGCGCGGCATACATGGTCTGCGCCATGTCGTCCACAAGTTTGCGGATTTCGGCATTGACCTGCTGCACCGGAGAGGCCACGGTATGCAGGCGCTGATCTGGATAATGCAGGATCGATAAAAGGGCCATAAATGCTTGCCTATTTAATTAATTACATGCAGAATTTAACTTAAACCCTAAAGCGGCCAGCCGGGCTGGCCAATAGAACTTCTGATCGTGATTCGAGCAGAAAAGTTCTCCACAAGAACGAGGCGCCCATGCGTAAGCCCATCATTATAGCTGTGCTTTCCCTTTCCGGCTTCATTTCCTCCCTGGCCGGGGCGGACGAAATCAAACTTCAGGATAATCCTCCCCAGCAATACGTGGTGGTGAAAGGCGATACCTTGTGGGGAATTTCGTCGCGTTTTCTCAAGGATCCCTGGCGCTGGCCCGAGCTGTGGAGAATGAACCGCGAGCAGATCAGAAACCCGCACTGGATCTATCCTGGCGACAAAATCGTTCTCGACATGACAGACGGCTCACCTTACTTGCGCCTGATCCATGGCGAACGAACCGAGAAACTCAGCCCGCATGTACGCGTCGAGCCAATCGAGTCGCAGGCCATACCCGCGATCCCTTCCTCCGCCATCGGCCCGTTCATGACCCGGGCATTGATTCTTGACGACGACACACTGGACAGTGCGCCCTATATCGTCGGCACGGAGGACGACCGAAGCATCATGGGACCTGGCGACAGGATCTATGCAAGCGGTGCCGCGAAGGACAGCGATACCAGGAACTGGGGTATTTTCCGCAAGGGGAAAGCGCTCCTCGACCCGGACACCAAGGAAATCCTCGGCCATGACACGGAATATATAGGCGACGCCAGAACGGTTCAGGCCGACGATGTCATAACCCTGGAAATCACACGGTCTGTCCAGGAAGTGCGTCGCGATGACCGGCTGATACCCAGTACCGCCAGCCGCTCGCTGCAGTCCGTGCCGCATGCGCCGACGAAATCGATCAACGGCAGCATTATTTCGGCTTATGGTCCAAGCACCGAAGCAACAAGATACCAAACCGTGGTTATCGACAGGGGGCGCAAGGACGGTCTTGAAGAAGGCGACGTCCTGGCCGTTTACCGCAAGGGTCGCGCGATTCAGCCGCCGTCCGGCAACTCGAGCAGAAAAGCCTGGCGTTATGTGGACAGGGAATGCGTGAAGGAGGGCAAGTCCATCCATTTCGACCAGTTTTACGACCCCAAGGATACGCTCGAACCCTGCAAATCTCCCGAGGATGCTGCAGCCAGAAGCGTTATTTACACCGATATCGGCTGCCTGAAGCCCGGCGCAAAGATCAGCTTTGACCAGTACTTCAATCCCAAGGACGTCTATACCCTGCATTGCCGCACCGAAAGGCCAGATACGGTTACCCTGCCAGACTCGCGCACCGGCCTTGTTTTTGTCTACCGGGTATTTGACCGGACCTCCTACGCCATGGTCATGAGCTCCAGCCGTCCGGTTTACCTGCTGGATGCCGTCAGGAATCCTTGAGCCGAGACCAGGAACCTTCGCTGTGGGTTGCCCTGAGCCTTATCCCGGGCTTGGGGGGAGAAACTTACCGGCGTCTGCTGCAGCGCTTTGGCGAACCGGAAAAAATTTTCGCGACACATGTCAATGCGCTGGACAAGGTCGTGCGCCCCGCCATCGCCCGCGCCATCGCCTCTGGCCCTGATCTGGAGAGGTTGGCGCCGACATTGAAGTGGCTGGAAAATCCGCAGAACCACATCGTTACATTGGCCGACGCGGATTATCCGCGCGGCTTGCTGGAAGTACCCGATCCGCCTCCCATTTTGTATGTCAAGGGACGGCGAGGGTTGCTCAATCAGTCTTCCCTCGCTATTGTCGGCAGCCGCAACGCCACCCCTCAAGGGTTGATAAATGCGCAACAATTTGCGCATTTCCTCAGCGACAGCGGCCTGTGCATCGTCAGCGGCATGGCACTTGGCATCGACGGCGCAGCACACCGCGGCGCACTGCAGGGTGTGGCAAGCAGCATTGCGGTAGTGGGAACCGGCCTCGACATCGTCTATCCTGCACGCCACCGAGATCTGGCACATGAACTGGCGCAACGCGGTGCGCTGATATCGGAATTTCCGATCGGCACCCCCTCCAAGGCACAGAACTTTCCCCGCCGGAACCGCATTATCAGCGGCCTTTCTCGGGGGTGCCTGGTGGTTGAGGCCGCATTGCAGAGCGGCTCTTTGATTACCGCACGGCTGGCCGCCGAACAGGGGCGGGATGTGTTCGCCATTCCCGGTTCGATACACTCCCCTCTGGCAAAAGGCTGCCACTACCTGATAAAGCAGGGAGCCAAACTTGTGGAGAGCGCCCAGGACGTACTCGACGAATTCGGGTACCCTGCTGCGACCGCCACGATTTCCACATGCGAACCCGACGCCGCCAGCACTGACGAGAAACGGCTGATGCGCTGTCTCGGCTTCGACCCGGTCGGCATCGATGCCCTGGTGGCCTGCAGCGGCTTGACGAGCGATAACGTTTGCGCCATCCTGTTATCAATGGAATTAGCAGGTCAAATAAGCAGCCTGCCGGGTGGCTTGTTCCAACGCTGCAATAAAACCTAGAAAGACCAGAATTTAAAAGGCCAACCCAAAATGATGTTCGACATTCTCGTCTACCTGTTCGAAAATTATTTCGAAGCAGACCTTCACCCTGACCAGAACACGCTGGAGCAGGAGTTGTCTGCCGCAGGCTTCGACAGCACGGAAATCAATCTTGCCTTCGACTGGCTCAATGGACTGGAGTCCTTGTCCAGTTCGCCCTACCCGGCCAGCCTGGTCGACAGTAAATCAGCCCGCATCTATGCCGAGGCCGAGCTGGAAAAAATCGACGCGGAAAGCCGCGGATTTCTTGTTTTTCTCGAGGTTTCCAACATACTCAATCCGGTGCAGCGGGAGTGGGTAATCGACCGTATTCTGGCGCTGAATGACCGCGATGTCGGCCTCGAACAAGTAAAATGGATTGTTCTCATCGTGTTGTGGAGCCAAGGTGCTGCAGAGGACTACCTGTTCATCGAAGACCTGCTGTTCGGCGACAACACGCCCCAAATGCACTAATCCACAACCTTTAACCCGATTTGCTGCGCCCCTTGGCGCCATTGCCCCTTATGTCATCTACTCTCCTGATCGTCGAATCACCCTCCAAGGGCAAAACCTTGAAGAAATATCTGGGCAAGGATTTCGAGGTGCTCGCCTCCTATGGCCACGTGCGCGACCTCGTCCCGAAGCAGGGGGCGGTGGACACCGCTCACGATTACAGCATGAAATATGAACTCATCGCGCGCAACGTCAAGCACGTGGATGCCATTGTCAAGGCCGTGAAAGAAGCTGACGCCATCTACCTCGCGACCGACCCGGACCGCGAAGGGGAAGCCATTGCCTGGCATTTGGCCGAGATTCTAAGAAGCAAGAAACTGCTCAAGAACAAGAAACTGAAACGGGTGGTGTTCCACGAGATCACTCAGTCAGCCGTCCTGGCTGCCGTGGCGGAACCGCGCGACATCGACATGGACATGGTTAATGCCCAGCAGGCGCGGCGCGCACTGGATTATCTGGTAGGTTTCAATCTTTCCCCCGTGCTTTGGCGCAAGATTCGCCGTGGCCTGTCCGCCGGCCGGGTACAGAGCCCCGCGCTGCGCCTGATCGTCGAGCGCGAACTGGAGATTGAGAAATTCCAGTCCCAGGAGTATTGGAGCATACATCTGGACAGCCACAAAGGGCGTCAGAAATTCAGCGCCAAGCTGTTCCAGTACAAAGGTGAAAAACTAACCCAGTTCAGCGTGACCAGCAACGAGCAGCAAGCAGCCATCGTCGCGCACCTCATCGCGGGAAATGACCTTGCCACCGTCACCCAGGTGGAAAAAAAACGCAAGCAACGCCAGGCGGCAGCGCCGTTCACGACATCGACCCTGCAACAGGAAGCGGTGCGCAAGCTGGGTTTTTCCACCGACCGTGCAATGAAAGTGGCACAACAACTGTATGAAGGTATCGACATAGGCGGCGCCACTGTGGGCTTGATTACCTATATGCGTACCGATTCTGTCAACCTCGCCAACGAAGCGCTGGATGAAATTCGCGCTTATATCAGCAGCAATTTCAGCGCCGATTATCTGCCTAAAGCGCCGGTCAGCTACAAAAACAAGTCCAAGAATGCTCAGGAAGCGCATGAAGCTGTGCGCCCCACTTCGATCCAGCGCAGCCCGCAGGAAATGAAGCCTTTCCTGACGGCCGACCAGGCCAAGCTCTATGAGATGATCTGGAAACGCACGCTGTCGTGCCAGATGAGTCCGGCCAAGTTCGACACTGTCAGCCTGGATCTGGCGGTTGGCGGCGAAGAAAACCTGTTCCGCGCCACTGGCCAGACCATGGTATTCCCCGGCTACATTGCCGTTTATCAGGAGGGCGAGGATGACAGCGAAGAAGAAGGGGAAAGCAAGCTGCCGCCCCTGGAGAAAGGGGAACAAGTCCCTATCGACCAGATAAGCGGCGAGCAGCATTTCACCCAGCCGCCTCCGCGCTATTCTGAAGCAAGCCTGGTCAAGACCCTGGAAGAGTTCGGTATCGGCCGGCCCTCGACCTATGCCAGCATTATCAGTACTCTGATTGCGCGCGAATATGTGCTGCTCGACAAAAAACGCTTCGTTCCGACCGATGTGGGCAGGGTGGTGAACAAGTTTCTCACCGAACACTTTACCCGCTATGTGGATTACGATTTTACCGCCAAGCTGGAAGATGAGCTGGACCAGATATCTACCGGAAAACGCGCGTGGATTCCCGTTCTGGATGACTTCTGGAAAGGCTTCAGCCAACAGATCGCGGATAAAAAAGACGTTGATCGACCTGGCGTGGAGATCCTGGATGAAGCCTGTCCGAAATGCGGCAAGCCTCTCTCGATCCGTCTCGGAAAGCGCGGCAAGTTCATTGGCTGCTCCGGCTACCCGGAATGCGATTACACACGCAATGTCGATGGTGACCCAGGCGAAGCCACTCAACCTGTCATCATTGAAGACCGCGTCTGCCCCCAATGTGGCAGCCCCTTAGTCATCAAGGTCGGCCCATATGGCAAGTTTATTGGCTGCAGCGCCTATCCGAAATGCAAATTCATCGAACCGCTGGAAAAACCCAAGGATACAGGCGTAACCTGTCCAGAATGCAAGGAAGGAACGCTGATCGAGCGCAAGAGCCGCTATGGCAAGCTTTTCTACTCATGCAGCACTTACCCGAAGTGCAAATACGCCACCTGGAACCCGCCCATTAATGAACCTTGCCCCAAGTGTGGCTGGCCCATTCTTACCCTCAAGACAACCAAGCGACGCGGAACGGAAAAGGTTTGTCCACAAAAAGAATGCGGCTTTGTGGAACAGGTTGCCGCACCGGAATAACTGCTGGAGTGCATCGGAACGCCATTTTAATCCAACAGCATTTACGTTTATTTATATATCAATATTTCGCGCAACAAGTGCGTTCGTTTCAATAAATGCACGGCGAGGCTCCACCTGGTCGCCCATCAAAGTGGTAAATATCTCGTCCGCACCTATGGCATCGTCTATCTGCACCTTGAGCAAACGGCGCACGCTGGGATCCATCGTGGTTTCCCATAATTGCTCCGGGTTCATCTCGCCCAAACCCTTGTAGCGCTGGACAGAGACGCCATTTTTTACCTGATCCAGAAGCCAGTCCAAAGCTTGCTTGAACTCTGTGACAGGTTGCTGCTGCTCGCCTCGTCTGACATGGGCGCCTGAACCAAGCAGGCCTTGCAACACCTGGCCGGTTTTGCGCAACTGGGCGTAATTACCCCCCTCTATGAAATCCTGATCGATCAGGCTCACTTGTACATTCCCGTGAACCTGTTTGCGGATCACCAGTCGATAGGTTTCTGTGCGCTCATCGAATTCGCTACTCACCGCGTACTGGGGAACGGGTAAAAGCCGGGCCAGATCCTGTGCGCTTTTTTCTGCCATAGGTGCAGAAGTAAGATCGAGCAAGACATTCTTGAGCAAGACTTGCAATATTTCGCGGTCGATTAGCCGCGCAAGGCGATCGATTACCGCTTCCGACAGCAGATATTCCTTGGCGATTTCTTCAAAGGCTTCCTTGCTCAAGGGTTCTCTACCAGATTGCGTAACCAGCTTCGCGTCGGCCATCGCCTGTTGCAAAAGATAATGTTTCAGGTCATGCTCGTCCTTGAGATAACGCTCCTGCTTGCCTTGCTTGATCTTGTACAAAGGTGGTTGGGCGATATAGATATGACCACGTTCCACCAATTCAGGCATCTGGCGGTAGAAGAAAGTCAGCAGCAAGGTACGAATATGCGAACCGTCGACGTCCGCATCGGTCATGATGATGATACGGTGATAGCGCAGTTTTTCCGGGTTGTATTCGTCCTTGCCGATGCTGGTTCCCAGGGCGGTAATCAAGGTGGCTATTTCCTGGGAGGAAATAAGGCGGTCGAAACGGGCACGCTCCACGTTCAGAATCTTGCCCTTGAGAGGCAAAATGGCCTGAAATTTTCGATCTCGTCCCTGCTTTGCCGAGCCGCCTGCAGAATCACCTTCTACCAGGTATAACTCTGACAGGGCCGGGTCTTTTTCCTGGCAATCCGCCAGTTTCCCTGGCAGTCCCATCCCATCGAGCACCCCTTTGCGCCTGGTCATGTCGCGCGCCTTGCGCGCCGCTTCGCGCGCCCGTGCCGCTTCCACGATCTTGCCGGTAATGATCTTGGCGTCGGAAGGGTTTTCCAGCAGAAATTCCGCCAGCTTGCTCGCTACAATTTCCTGGACGACAGGCTGCACTTCGCCGGATACCAGCTTATCCTTGGTTTGGGAAGAAAATTTCGGTTCATACACCTTGACCGATAATATACAGGTCAATCCTTCGCGCATGTCGTCGCCGCTGGTTTCCACCTTGGCCTTCTTGGCGATGTCATGTTGTTCGATATAATTGTTGAGCGTTCGCGTCAGGGCGCTGCGCAAACCGGTCAGATGAGTGCCCCCATCACGTTGCGGGATGTTGTTGGTGAAACATTGCACGGTTTCCGCATAGGAGTCGTTCCACTGCATGGCGACTTCCACCGTGATGCCATCCTTCTCACCAATAGCATGAAACACTTTGGGATGGAGTACCGTTTTTGTGCGATTTACATATTCCACGAAGCCTTTTACGCCCCCGGAAAATGCGAAATTTTCGCTCCTGCCATCACGCTGGTCGACGAGCTCGATTTTTACCCCATTATTAAGAAAGGATAGTTCGCGCAAACGCTTTGCCAGAATATCGTAATGATATTCAATGTTGCCAAAAATTTCCGCGCTGGGCATGAAATGAACTTCGGTTCCCTTGCGTTCGCTTTCGCCAACCGCTTTTAATGGTTCAACTGCAACGCCGTGACGGAATTCCATCTGGTATGCCTTGCCATTGCGCCAAATCTTCAGCTTGAGCCATTCTGACAATGCATTTACGACAGAAACGCCAACACCATGCAGGCCACCGGATACCTTATAGGAATTGGCATCAAATTTCCCCCCGGCATGCAATTCGGTCATCACTATTTCTGCAGCGGAGCGCTTTAATTCATCGTCATCCTTGATGTCGGTCGGAATGCCGCGGCCATTATCCGTAACACTGACGGAACTGTCGGCATGGATAACGATATGGATATCGTCACAATAGCCCGCCAATGCTTCGTCGATGGCATTATCCACAACCTCGAATACCATATGATGCAGTCCGGTGCCATCGCTGGTATCGCCAATGTACATGCCCGGACGCTTGCGCACTGCATCCAGCCCTTTCAATATCTTGATGCTGTCAGAATTGTAATCGTTCATTTTTTTTCCATGGTTTCACGTGAAACCGAAAATTACATGGTGATATTTTTTTAATGCCAGATCAAATTCGCATCGGCATGACGACATATTTGAAACGATCATCGCCGGGGACGGTTATCAAACAACTGCTGTTTGGATCGCCAAATGAACATTCCACTTCGCTTGCAGCTACGTTATTCAATACATCCAGCAAATACGTCACGTTGAATCCGATATCAAGGGGCTCGTTGGTGTAACTGATTTCAATCTCTTCCTCGGCCTCTTCCTGTTCGGAATTGCTGCAGATGACCCGCATGCTGTTTTGTGTAAGAACCAGGCGAACGCCACGAAATTTTTCGTTTGATAAAATGGCTGCCCGCTGCATGGCGCGAAGTAGCGTGACCCGGTCCAACAACACGTGATTATGATAATTTATGGGTATCACCTTGTTGTAATCCGGGAATTTTCCTTCAATGACTTTTGAGACAAGACTGATATCGCCAAAACTGAAAGTCACCAGGTTTTTGCCCAGACATACTTTGACTTCATCATCCACGTCAGCCAGCAATTTGATTAATTCAGTGATAGTTTTCCGCGGCAATATCGCTTCTGCTTCTTGTTGAATCGTTGGAACCGCCATGCTGGCCAGGCTTAGACGATGGCCGTCTGTAGCAACGACTTTGATCAAGCCCGGTTCAAGTACCATCAACAGTCCATTCAAATAATAGCGTATATCCTGTTGTGCCATGGCATATTGAACCTGATTGAACAAATGCCTCAGGGTGGACTGGGGGAGGGATATTTCCGACACCTCTTCGTTGGAAATCGCCAGTTTTGGAAAATCATCGGCGGGCAATGTCTGCAGGTTGAATTGGCTTTTCCCGGCCTTCAGTTGCAAGCGGCTGTCCTTGCTCGTGAATGTTATTTCAGTATTGTCAGGCAATGCACGCACGATATCCTGCAATTTTTTTGCTGAAACCGTTATCGCGCTGTTTTCATTATTTCCATCATGCCTGGTCGTTGCAGTGATCTGTATTTCCATGTCTGTAGCAAGAAAGGAAAGTCCCGTGGCGCTACTTTGTATCAATACATTCGACAGGATGGGCAAGGTATGCCGTCGTTCCACGATGCCCGCAACTGCCTGCAGCGGCCTGATAAACTCTTCCTTGTTTATTTTAATTAATAACATATATATATTCCTGATACTAATAGATAACCACCGATCACTTTTTGTATAACCCTATAATATTGATGATTATCAAAGTGTTATGTAATATGTAAAAGGCTGTATAAGACTTTGCATGCTTGTGTGTGATTTGGGGATAATTTTTTTCCTTGAATGAAAGCCTTTGCTTCCACACAATTTGCGCACAGTTTTTTCAACTTCTTAATACTTGCAATAATACGTTGATATCACGGGTTATTCCTGATTCGCTAATTTTTAATTCCTCGATTTTTCGACACGCATACATAACCGTTGTATGGTCGCGGCCGCCAAAGGCATCGCCAATTTCAGGAAAGCTCAAATGCGTCAGCTCCTTGGCTAGTGCCATGGCTACCTGGCGAGGTCGGGCAACGTTCCTAGAGCGTTTTTTAGAGTACATTTCGGCAACTTTGATCTTGTAATAATCAGCGACCGTTTTCTGGATATTTTCAATTGAAATCTGATGGTTTTGCACCGCCAACAAGTCCTTCAAGGCCTCCTTGGCGAGATCAAGGCCGATCGCATGTCCGGTAAAGCGGGAATAAGCGATGACTTTTTTGAGCGCACCTTCCAGTTCACGCACATTGGAGCGAATCTGTTTGGCAATGAAAAATGCGACATCATCGTCCAGATCGAATCCGTCCATTTCCGCCTTCTTGAGCAGGATGGCCACGCGCATTTCCAGCTCCGGGGGTTCGATTGCCACTGTCAGGCCCCATCCAAAGCGTGAAATCAGTCGATCTTCCATCCCGGTGATTTGCTTGGGGTAGGTATCACAGGTAATGATTACCTGCTTTTTGCTCTCGATAAGCGCATTGAACGCGTAGAAAAATTCTTCCTGCGTGCGCGCTTTGCCGCTGAAAAACTGGATATCGTCGATCAGCAACAAATCAAGAGAGTGGTAGTAGCGTTTGAAATCATCAAAAGCCTTATGTTGGTAAGCCCTGACTACGTCTGATACATAGCGCTCTGCATGGAGGTAACTGATTTTTGCATTATTGCTCTGTTCCTGAACGTAATTCCCGATGGCCTGAATGAGGTGGGTTTTTCCCAAACCGACACCACCATAAACAAATAAGGGGTTGTATGCAGTACCAGGATTTTCAGCTACTTGCAACGCCGCAGCCCGGGCAAGTTGGTTGGCCTTGCCGGTGACGAAGTTAGAAAAAGTAAATGAGGCATTGAGCCCCGACTTTTCGTTTCTGCCCGTGTGAGCAACGGGAGTAGGCACGGGTTTTACAGGCACATGCCGGTTTTCCTTTGCATCCTTGTTTTCTGCGATTACCAGTGATAATTGCACTGGCCTGGCAAAATGGGCTTCGCCCATTTCCTCGAGGCGACCGAGAAACTTGTCCTTTACCCATTGTCCGATAAATCGGTTAGGGGCTTCGATTCGCATGAAATCGGGACCGGAAATGAAGCGAAGGGGTTTGATCCAGTTATTGAATTGTTGCGGGGTAAGCTCTTGCTCCAAACGGCTCAGACAAGCTTGCCAGAAAGTTTCCATTGAATGCCTAGACGCTGAAATACAGTGGTTGAAGTCGGTGCTCGAGATGAAGACTTGACCGGTTGATGCCTTGTCATTGTAGTCCGAATGGCAGGACTTATCCACAGCCAGGATGATTAATTATAGTTGACAGGTGATTGTCTAAAGTAGTCTAATTACTGGTTCACAGTCTCGGTAAAAGCAAGAGGAATAATTATGAAACGCACTTTTCAGCCATCCGTTGTCAAACGCAAACGTACCCATGGCTTTCGCGCCAGGATGAAAACGCCAGCGGGCCGGGCCATCATCAATGCGCGCCGCGCCAGTGGCAGGACGCGTCTGGCAGCCTGACCAGGGCCTTGCTGCAGTGAGCGGCCTTGGATTTTCCAAGCCCAAGCATTTAGTAAAAACGGATGAAATTTCATCCGTTTTTAGTTTCAATTGTCGCTTTTCCAGCGAACATTTTCAGGTTCTTGTCAAACCTGGTGAGCAGAATTTCGCGCGCCTGGCAGTCATTGTCAGCAAGAAAACGGCGCGCCTGGCGGTGTCGCGGAATTACATCAAGCGCGTGTCGCGGGAAATCTTTCGTCTGCAGCAACACGAGTTGAGCGGTCTTGACATTGTCGTGAGAGCACGAAAAAGTTTCTCACATGCTGATTATCCTGATATAACACAGGAGTTGCGGTTGCAGTTTTCACATCTGCGCCTGAAATTTCCCGCCCTCTTTTCTAAGTGCAAACAATGAAAAGAATCCTGCTGGCGTTGATCAAGGCATATCAGTATTTAATCAGCCCCATGCTTGGGCCTTCTTGCCGTTTTACGCCGACCTGCTCAGAATATGCGCTCCAGGCAGTCAAAAAATATGGCGCGACCAAGGGTTTGTGGCTGAGCATCAAACGCGTGGGCCGTTGCCACCCTTGGCATGATGGCGGCTATGATCCCTTACCTTAGGTAAACCATGGATACCCAAAGACTTATATTGTTTGTTGTCTTTTCTTTCTCGATCTTGATGTTGTGGGATTCGTGGCAAAAAGAGCAGCATCCGGCCGCCGTTCAAACAGCGCCAAACCAGCTTGCATCCTCGACACCGACCCCAACCCCAACAAGCACCGCCCTGGGAGCCGCTTCTCCTGTCGCAGCGCCAGATTTGCTGCCGCACATGGACAAGGGGGAAAGACTGCACGTAAGCACAGACACTCTGAACGTGGTAATCGATACGGCGGGCGGCGATATCCGCCAACTGGAGCTGCTGAAACACCACGATGCCGAGGACAAAAACAAAAATTTTGTTCTGCTGACCGACCAGAAACCGCACATTTATGTAGCCCAGTCAGGCTTGTTGGGCAACGGCCTGCCAAGTCATAAAACCCAGTATGTGGCACAAGCGACCGATTACAGGCTGGCAGAGGGGGCCAGGGAGTTGCGCGTTACTTTGACCGCCCCCGAGACTGCGGGCGTCAAGGTGGAAAAGATCTTCACTTTTCATCGGGACAGTTACGTCATCGATGTTGAATACAAGATCCACAACGGCGGCACGGCGGCCATCACGCCGAACGCTTATTACCAGTTGGTGCGGGACGAATCAACGCCGGCTGGGGATCCCAGATTCGTCAAGACCTATACCGGACCGGCCATTTATACCGACAAGGGAAAATTCCAGAAAGTCAGTTTTTCCGACATAGAGAAAGACAAGGCGAGTTTCGAAAAACAGAGCAAGGATGGTTGGGTTGCCATGCTTCAGCATTATTTCTTCAGCGCCTGGCTGCCAAAGGAAGGAAGTCCGCGTGAGTTTTATACCCGAAAATTAGGTGACAAGCTTTATGCCGCGGGCGTGATATTGCCCGTTGGTTCCATTGCTCCAGGCGCAACGGGTGATATTTCCGTCCCATTGTATGCTGGTCCGCAAGAACAGGAGAAACTCAGCAAGCTCGCTCCCGGTCTCGACTTGACGGTGGACTATGGCTGGTTGACCGTGATCGCCACGCCACTTTTTTGGGTCCTTTCCATGATCCATAAAGGCGTCGGGAACTGGGGCGTGGCCATCATTCTGCTTACCGTATTGATCAAGCTGATTTTCTATCCGCTGTCAGCAAAAAGCTACCGTTCCATGGCGCACATGCGTGTGCTTGGGCCGAAACTGCAGAAACTGAAAGAACAGTATGGTGATGATCGCCAGCGCCTGCATCAAGCCATGATGGATCTTTACAAAACAGAGAAGGTCAATCCCCTGGGAGGATGTTTGCCCGTCGTGGTGCAAATTCCCGTGTTCATTTCGCTGTACTGGGTGCTATTGGCGAGCGTGGAAATGCGCCATGCACCCTTCGTGCTGTGGATTCAGGATCTTTCGGCTGCCGATCCCTATTACGTTTTGCCCATTATCATGGGCATTACCATGCTAATTCAGACCAGGCTAAACCCCACGCCGCCGGATCCCATCCAGGCCAAGGTCATGATGGTGATGCCGTTTGCCTTCAGTATTTTCTTCTTTTTCTTCCCCGCCGGACTGGTGCTTTACTGGGTTGTCAACAACACCCTTTCCATTGCCCAGCAGTGGCAGATCACGCGCGGCGCGGAGCGGGAACAGGCAGCCAGGGGGCATGGCAAACGCTGACACCATCGCCGCGGTCGCAACCGCCCCGGGGCGGGGCGGTATTGGCGTGGTGCGGGTGTCGGGAAAAAACCTGGATGTTTTTGCCCTGGCGATTTTGGGTAAGAAACCGCGTGCGCGGGTTGCCACCCTGTGTGATTTTCACGACAGTGATGATTCGGCCATAGACCAGGGGATCGCACTGTTTTTTCCTGGGCCGCATTCCTTTACCGGGGAAGACGTGCTCGAATTGCAGGGCCACGGCGGGAATGCCGTGATGCAACGCCTGCTCAAGCGATGCCTGAGCCTGGGCGCCCGCCTGGCGGAGCCTGGCGAATTTACCAGGCGCGCCTTTCTCAACGACAAGCTGGACCTGGCACAAGCGGAGAGCATTGCCGACCTGATCGACGCCAGCAGCGAAGAAGCGGCCAAAAGCGCCATGCGCTCCTTGCAGGGGGAGTTTTCACGCGCCATCCACGAGATCGTGGCGCGCCTGATCGACCTGAGGATGCTGGTGGAAGCCTGCATCGATTTTCCCGACGAAGATATCGATTTCCTTGAAGCCGCGGATGCACTAGGCAAACTCGCACATATCCAGCAACTGCTGCAACGCCTGTTTGCCAGCGCCAGGCAGGGCAGCCTGCTGCGCGAAGGCGTTCACGTCGTTCTTGTCGGCCAGCCGAATGTCGGCAAATCCAGTCTGCTTAACCAGTTGGCCGGCAACGAAGTTGCCATTGTCACCCCGGTCGCGGGCACTACCCGGGACACCGTGCGAGAAGAAATAGATATCCAGGGGGTTCCATTTCACATCATTGATACCGCAGGCTTGCGCGAAACGGCATGTGAAGTCGAGCAGATCGGCATTTCCCGTACTTGGGATGCTGTGGGGAGAGCCTCGCTGGTGCTGCTTTTGCTTGATGCAAGAGAGGGCGAGAGCGAGGCGGATCGGATGATCCTGGCCAGACTGCCGGCGCGTCTGCCGCTAGTCAAGGTGTTCAACAAGATCGACCTGTTGCCCGACCAGCTCTTGACGGGTTCCCGGGATGAGCCTGCAACGGTGTTCGTTTCAGCAAAAACCGGGGCAGGCATGGATGACTTGCGCCAGCGCCTGCTCGAGCTGGCAGGTTGGGAGCAAACCGGAGAAGGGGCATTCATGGCGCGCGAGCGCCACTTGCGCGCCATGGAAAAGACGCGGGAACATCTCGACAAGGCTGAAAAAGACTGGCGTCAACTGGAATTTTTCGCCGAGGAATTGAAATTGGCGCAGAATTCATTAAGTACCATTACCGGCGAATTCCGCGCGGACGATTTGCTGGGCGAGATATTCAGTCGATTTTGCATCGGCAAGTAGCTGAATATTAAAGTATTGTTCGTGTTTCACGTGAAACCACGAATGGGGTAAAATGCAAGAAGCTGACGCGTGGCCGGCTTTTGTCGTATCATTCACCCCTCCCAGACCATAATTTATTTCCCATGCTGTTTCCCACAAAATTCGACGTGATCGTGGTCGGTGGCGGCCATGCCGGCACCGAGGCGGCGCTTGCCGCGGCACGCATGGGGCGAAAAACGCTGCTCTTGAGCCACAATATCGAAACACTCGGGCAGATGTCATGCAACCCCGCCATTGGCGGAATTGGCAAGGGCCATCTGGTCAGGGAAATAGACGCCCTGGGTGGCGCCATGGCGTCAGCCACGGATGAAGGAGGGATCCAGTTTCGCACCCTGAATTCCAGCAAGGGACCAGCAGTGCGCGCCACGCGCGCGCAGGCCGATCGCCTGTTGTACAAGCAGGCGATTCGCCGCAGGCTGGAGAATCAGCCGAATTTGTGGCTGTTTCAGCAGGCTGTCGATGATTTAACCCTGCTCGGGGATAAAATAACCGGGGTGATCACGCAACTCGGGCTGCGTTTCGAGGCGCCCGCGGTGGTGCTGACCGCAGGTACCTTCCTTGCGGGCCTGGTACATATCGGCCTGACCCGTTACCCGGCGGGACGCGCAGGAGATCCTCCCGCCCTCAGCCTGGCGCATCGCTTGCGGGAATTGAAGCTGCCGGTGGGGCGCCTCAAGACCGGAACCCCGCCGCGCATAGATGGACGCAGCCTCGATTACTCGGTCATGACCGAGCAACCGGGAGACGACCCTGCGCCCGTGTTTTCCTATCTGGGTTCGGCACAACAACATCCCCGCCAGGTGTCTTGCTGGATTACCGCCACCAATGAGCGCACCCACGACATCATTCGCGGCGGGCTGGATCGTTCCCCGCTTTACTCCGGTGTGATCGAGGGCGTCGGGCCGCGCTATTGCCCTTCCATCGAAGACAAGATCATGCGTTTTGCCGACAAGGACGCGCACCAGATCTTCGTCGAGCCAGAGGGCTTGACTACGCACGAGATTTATCCTAACGGAATTTCCACCAGTCTGCCGTTCGACGTGCAATATGAGCTGGTGCGCTCGATGCGAGGATTCGAGAATGCCCATATCACCCGTCCCGGTTACGCCATCGAATATGATTATTTTGATCCGCGCGGCCTGAAGAGTTCGCTGGAGACAAAGGTAATCCAGGGGTTGTTTTTTGCCGGACAGATCAATGGTACGACAGGGTATGAGGAAGCGGCGGCACAGGGTTTGCTGGCGGGGATCAATGCGGCATTGTCCGTGGCGGGGCAAGACGCCTGGAGTCCGGGCCGGGACCAGGCCTACCTCGGTGTGATGGTCGATGACCTGATTACGCGCGGCGTATCCGAGCCGTACCGCATGTTTACCAGTCGTGCGGAATACCGCTTGCTGTTGAGGGAGGACAACGCCGACCTGCGCCTGACGGAGATCGGGCGCCAGCTTGGCGTGGTGGACGACCATCGCTGGCGTTCTTTCGAGCGCAAGCGCGAAGCGGTAGCACGGGAAAAAGAACGCCTCAAAAGCACCTGGGTCAATCCAAAAACAATCGACGCGGCCTCTGCTGAGCGGGTGCTCGGCCAGGCCATTGAGCGCGAGTACTCGTTATTCGACCTGTTGCGCCGCCCCATGGTCGATTATCGTTCTCTGATCTCGTTGCCGGGGGCCGGGGAGGGCGTGAACGATCCGCAGGTAGCCGAACAGGTCGAGATCCAGGCCAAATACCAGGGGTATATCGAGCGCCAGCAGGATGAAATCAAGCGCCATCATCATTTTGAGGCGCTACGCCTGCCGCCGGACATGGATTACAACAGGGTGCATGGCTTGTCGATCGAGGTGAAACAGAAGCTGTCACAGTTCCGGCCGGAAACCCTGGGTCAGGCGGCCCGCGTTTCCGGGGTTACCCCGGCGGCGATTTCGCTGCTGCTGGTCTATCTGAAGCGCATGCAGGGCCATGCGGAACGGAAAAGCGCATGAGCCTGGACGAACAGCTTGCTTCCGGCCTTGAGCAAATGGGACTTTCCCTGGGCATGGAGCAACGGGGGCGCCTGCTGGATTACATCGCCTTGCTGCAGAAATGGAACAGGGTTTATAACCTGACCGCGGTAAGGGCGGCAGAAAACATGCTTTACCAGCATCTTCTGGACAGTCTGGCGGTATTGCCTTACGCGGGTACCGGGCGTTTGCTCGACGTGGGCAGCGGCGCGGGCTTGCCGGGCATCCCGCTGGCCATTGTCGCGCCGGAATTGCAGATAACCCTGCTGGACAGTAACCACAAGAAAACCACTTTTCTGCGCCAGGCCTGCATCGAACTGGGTCTGGGCAATGTAGCGGTGGCGTGCGCACGGGTCGATGTCTTTATGCCGCCTCAGCTTTTTGATACCGTTATCTCGCGCGCTTTTTCCGAGCTGTCCGAGTTCGTTCGCCTGAGCGCTCGCCTGTGTCGGCCTGGTGGCAAGCTGCTGGCGATGAAGGGCGTTTATCCCCATGACGAACTGGCGCAATTGCCGGTCGAGTATCGGCAGGCGGAAGTTGTTGCCCTTAATGTGCCAGGGCTTGAGGCGCAACGGCATTTGGTAATCATCGGGGTGTGACCATGGCCAGAATCATCGCGGTAACCAACCAGAAAGGGGGCGTGGGAAAAACCACCACCACGGTCAATCTTGCCGCCAGTCTGGCCGCCGCCAGGCGCAGGGTGCTGATGGTGGATCTCGACCCCCAGGGAAACGCCACCATGGGCAGTGGCATCGAGAAAGATCGCTTGGCGCGAACCGTCTACCACGTCCTGCTGGAGCAAAACTCCCTGGAGGAAGTGCGGCTGTCCACCCGCGCCAAATATGACCTGATTCCCGCCAACCGTGATCTGGCGGGAGCGGAGGTCGAATTGGTGCAGGAATTGGCGCGTGAGTGGCGCCTCAAGAAGGCGCTGGAAGGCATGGAATCAGAATATGATTATATTCTGCTCGATTGCCCCCCTGCGCTCAACCTGCTGACAGTGAACGGATTGTGCGCCGCGCATGCGGTGATGATCCCGATGCAGTGTGAATATTATGCCCTGGAGGGGCTGAGCGACCTGGTGAAAACCATCAAGCGGGTGCGTGCGCATCTTAACCCGCAACTGGAAATAGAGGGCCTGCTGCGCACCATGTTCGACCCGCGCAACGCATTGGCGCAACAGGTTTCAGCCCAGTTGCAGCAATATTTCGGGGACAAGGTTTACCGCACGGTTATCCCGCGCAACGTCCGCCTGGCGGAGGCGCCCAGCTACGGCGTGCCGGTGCTTTACCATGATAAGGCATCAAAGGGTGCCCAGGCCTACCTGGCACTGGCCGGTGAAATGATCGGCAAGCGCGACGTGATTGCAGCGACCGGTGCGTGAAGAATAAGGAATTGACAAGAATGGCCAAACACACAGGATTGGGCCGCGGACTGGATGCGCTGCTGGCTGGCGGCAATGCCGGGCCGGAAGGGGAAACCCTGCGGCAACTTGCGGTTACCGCGCTGCAGCCCGGGAAATATCAGCCGCGTACGCATATGGACCAGGGGTCATTGCAGCAGCTTGCGGACTCCATCAAGGCTCAGGGCGTCATGCAGCCGGTGCTGGTGCGCCCGGTGGCGGAGGCGCGCTACGAAATCATTGCGGGCGAACGGCGTTGGCGCGCGGCCCAGTTGGCGGGCCTGAGCGAGATACCCGCCCTGATCCGCGAGATTGCGGACGAAGCCGCGCTGGCCATGGCCCTGATCGAGAACATCCAGCGCGAAAATCTCAATCCGCTGGAAGAGGCTCAGGGTATCCAGAGGCTGGTCGATGAGTTTGCGCTCACTCACCAATCGGCTGCGGAGGCCGTTGGGCGCTCGCGTAGCGCGGTGACCAACCTGTTGCGCTTGCTGAACCTTGCACCGCGGGTGCAGGAAATGATGATGCAAAATCTCCTGGACATGGGGCATGGCCGGGCATTGCTCGGGCTGACGCAGGTCAAGCAGATCGACGCGGCCCACGAAATCATCAACAAGGGGTTGTCGGTCCGCGAAGCCGAGAAACTGGCGCAACGCATGCTCAAGCCGCCGGAACCCGAAAGGGAACCGCCGGACCGGGATGTCCTGCGTCTGCAGGAGGCATTGGCGGAAAAGCTCGGGGCGCGGGTGACGCTGTCGCACCGCAAGGGCGGCAAGGGACGCCTGAGCATAGATTATGAAAGTCTGGAACAGCTGGACAATATCCTGGCCCGGCTGTGACAGTCCCCGACCCGCTCTCCCAAAGGGCGAGGTGGGCAAGGAAACGCTTCGCGTTGTTTCACGATAAGTCTTTCAATAATAAGCAAGGTTTGACGGGTTGGCGAGAATGTATTACCATTTTTTGGGTTTTGCTGTGACAATAGCGAATGCGCCCGGTCCTTATAGCGGTTGAACAGGCTGCCGCGGCAGCTTTGGGTGCGGCATTGGCATACTCCTACCTCGGCGAGCATGCAGCCACGGCAGCGTGGTTTGGCGGCCTTGTGGCCGTGGCCAATACCCTGATGCTGGCGTGGCGCATGCGTGGCGCGATGCGGTACGCAGGGAAAAGCCCGGGCCAGGAATTGGCCAGGCTGGTGCGTTCCAGCATGGAGCGCTTTTTTATGGTCGCGCTGCTTGTCGCGGCGGGATTGGGATGGTTGAAGTTGATGCCGGCGCCGTTGCTGCTCGGTTTCGTGCTGGGGCAGTTGGTTCTGGTGGCTTCAACGGTAATAAGTGGAATAGAGAAACAATAAATGTCTGGCGAAACGCTCACCTCCGCGGAATATATCAAGCACCACCTGCAGAATCTGACTTTCGGCCGGCTGCCGGACGGGACGCTGGGCCTTGCCCATAGTGCCGAGCAGGCCAAGGAAATGGGTTTCTGGGCCATCAATCTGGACACCACGATCATCGCTTTCATTCTGGGAGTGGTGTTCCTGTTCTTTTTTGCGCGGGCGGCGCAAAAGGCATCGGTTGGCGTGCCGGGTGGGCTGCAGAATTTTGTCGAATGGGTCATCGAGTTCGTCGACAACACGGTGCGAGGCTCGTTTACCGCAAAAAATGAAGTGGTTGCGCCATTGGCCCTAACCATCTTCGCCTGGATCCTGTTGATGAACCTGATGGACCTGTTGCCAATCGACTATATACCGCAAATCGCGCATGCCGTGGGCCTGCCCTTCATAAGGGTCGTTCCGACGGCCGATCCGAATGCCACATTCGGCATGTCGGTCGCGGTGTTTTTCCTGGTCGTGTTCTACAGCATCAAGATAAAGGGTCTGGGCGGCTTCGTGGGCGAGTTGACGCTACAGCCCTTCGGCAAGTTGGGCCTGCCCGCCAATATTTTCCTGGAAGGCGTCAACCTCATCGCCAAGCCGGTTTCGCTGGCCTTGCGTCTTTTCGGCAACATGTACGCAGGCGAAATGATCTTTATCCTGATTGCGCTCATGGGCGCATCGGCCAGCGTTACGCTTGGCAGTTCGGTGCTGTTCGGCTCGCAAATCGTGCTTTCGCTGGGCTGGGCCATTTTCCACATCCTGATCGTTACCCTGCAGGCCTTCATCTTCATGACGCTTACCATCGTCTACATGGATATGGCGCACCAGGAACATCATTGAAGAATCCCGATTACCAATTCACTTTAAATTAACCAGGAGATATAAATGGAACATGCACTGCTTTTCATCGCTGGCGCGATCATGATGGGTCTGGGTGCGCTGGGTGCCGCGGTGGGTATCGGCATTCTGGGCGGCCGCTTTCTTGAGGGCGCCGCGCGCCAGCCCGAGCTGATCCCGATGCTGCGCACCCAGTTCTTCGTGGTGATGGGTCTGGTCGATGCGGTGCCGATGATCGCCGTCGGTATTGCCATGTATGTCCTGTTCGCGGTCGCTGGCTAAGCCTGGCCGTAATTTTCAATTCTAGAAAGGTTTATGCATGAATATCAATGCAACCCTTCTCGCGCAAACGATCATGTTCATTCTGTTCGTCTGGTTCTGCATGAAGTTCGTCTGGCCGCCCATCATGCAGGCGCTCACCGAGCGCAAAAAGCAGATCGCCGACGGTCTCGCTGCCGGCGAGCGTGGCAGGCATGACCTGGAGCTGGCTTCGCGCCGTGCGACCGAATCCATGCACGAGGCCAAGCAGAAGGCCGGCGAGGTGATTGCCCAGGCAGAGAAACGCGCCGCACAGGTCATCGAGGAAGCCAAGGGGCTCGCCAAGGAAGAGGGAGACCGCATCCTCGCTGGCGCCAGGGCGGAAATCGAGCAGGAAATCAACCGTGCGCGCGAACAGCTGCGTCAACAGGTGGCCGAACTGGCCATCGCCGGCGCGGAGAAGATCCTGCGCCGCGAAGTGGACGCCAAGGCGCATGCCGAGCTGCTGGCGTCGCTCAAGAATGAAATCTAGGCGGCGATAATTTATGGAAATCGTCACGATAGCAAGGCCTTACGCCGAAGCTTTGTATCGCCTGGCAAGCCAGGAGGCCGCTCTGGCAGAATGGTCGCGCATGTTGGCGGCCGCATCCGCGGTGGCGAGCGATGCCACGATGAGCGATGCCATTGCCAACCCCAACTTCACGCGGACCAGCATCGAGCAGGTCTTCCTTGCGGTAACGGGGAAGGAACTGAACGAGGAAGGCAAGAACCTGATCCGCCTGTTGCTTGAAAATGGCCGTCTCGCCCTGTTGCCTGTAATCACCGAACAGTTTGAAAAGCTCAAGGCCGAACAAAGTGGCATGATGGAAGCGGATATCGTCAGCGCTTACCCGCTTTCCGCCGAGCAAGAGAAAGAAATAGCCGGTCTGCTCGAAAGGCGCTTCGCCCGCAAGGTGACGACGCGTGTCAGTGTGGACCCCGAATTGATTGGCGGCGTGAAAATAAATGCCGGAGACGTGGTGATTGATGCCTCTGTGCGCGGTCAACTGGACAACATGGCTTTCGCGCTGAAACGCTAGGAGAAATAAACAATGCAGTTAAACCCCTCTGAAATCAGCGATCTGATCAAGAGCAAGATCGAAAATTTTGCCACCACGGCTGAAGCGCGCAATCAGGGTACGGTAGTGTCGGTAACCGACGGTATCGTGCGTATTCATGGCCTGAGCGACGTGATGCAGGGTGAAATGCTGGAGTTTCCCGGCAACACGTTCGGCCTCGCGCTCAACCTCGAGCGGGATTCGGTCGGCGCCGTGGTGCTGGGCGAATATGAGCATATCACTGAAGGCGACACCGTCAAGTGCACCGGCAGGATCCTGGAAGTGCCCGTAGGCGAGGCCCTGATCGGCCGCGTGGTGAACTCCCTGGGCATCCCGATTGACGGCAAGGGCCCGATCAACGCAACCCAGACATCCCCCATCGAAAAGGTCGCGCCGGGCGTGATTTCCCGTCAGTCCGTGTCGCAGCCCCTGCAAACCGGGCTGAAATCAGTGGACGCCATGGTGCCGATCGGTCGCGGCCAGCGCGAGCTGATCATTGGCGACCGCCAGACCGGCAAAACCGCGGTGGCCGTCGACGCCATCATCAACCAGAAGGGAACCGGCGTCATCTGCGTTTACGTCGCTGTGGGGCAGAAGGCGTCTTCCGTTGCCAACGTGGTGCGCAAGCTCGAAGAGCACGGCGCCATGGCCCACACCATCGTGGTGGCGGCAATGGCGTCAGACCCCGCGGCCATGCAGTACATTGCGCCATATGCCGGTTGCACGATGGGCGAATTTTTCCGCGATCGCGGCGAAGATGCCCTGATCGTCTATGACGACCTGACCAAGCAGGCCTGGGCCTATCGCCAGATTTCCCTGCTGCTGCGCCGTCCGCCGGGCCGCGAAGCCTATCCGGGCGATGTGTTCTACCTGCACTCCCGCCTGCTGGAGCGTGCTGCACGGGTAAATGCCGAATACATCGAAAAGATCACCAATGGCACGGTCAAAGGCAAAACCGGCTCGCTCACCGCGCTGCCGGTGATCGAAACCCAGGCCGGCGACGTGTCCGCCTTCGTGCCGACCAACGTGATTTCCATTACCGACGGGCAGATTTTTCTCGAAAGCGACCTGTTCAACGCGGGCATTCGACCTGCCATCAACGCTGGTCTGTCCGTGTCTCGCGTCGGCGGCGCCGCGCAGACCAAGGCGATCAAGAAACTCGGCGGCGGTATTCGCCTGGCCTTGGCGCAGTATCGCGAACTGGCGGCTTTCGCCCAGTTCGCCTCCGACCTGGACGAGGCGACCCGCAAGCAGCTGGAGCGCGGCAAGCTGGTGACGGAACTGATGAAGCAGAACCAGTATTCGCCGATGTCCATCCCGGAAATGGCGGTCACGCTGTTCGCGGTGAACAAGGGCTACATGGATGCCGTGGAGGTCAAAAAAGCACTGTCCTTTGAAGCCGCCCTGCAGGCTTTCATGAAGAGCAAGCATGGCGAATTGATGAACACCATCGAGGCGGAACGCGATGTAAGCGCCGACAGCGAGAAAGCCCTGACCGCTGCAATCGATGAGTTCAAGGCCAGCTCGGTTTACTGAGTCGTCGCGGAAACATAGAGTTAGGACTGAATAATGGCGAGCGGAAAAGAGATTCGGACGAAAATCAAGAGCGTCCAGAATACCCAGAAGATCACCCGCGCCATGGAAATGGTGGCGGCATCCAAAATGCGCAAGGCGCAGGAGCGGATGCGAGCCGCACGTCCCTATGGCGAAAAGATTCGCAATGTTGCAGCCCACCTGAGCCACGCGCACCCCGAATACAAACATGCTTTCCTGGTTCAACGAGAGAGCGCGCGGCGGGTTGGCGTCATCGTGGTGACGTCGGACAAGGGTTTGTGCGGCGGCCTCAACACCAACGTGACGCGCATGGTGCTCGGCCAGATGAAAAGCTGGGAAAGCGCCGGCCTGGGTGTGGACGCCTGCGCGCTTGGAGGCAAGGGATTTGGCTTCCTGCAGCGTATGGGCGGCAGCGTGTTGTCGCATGCCACCGGCCTGGGCGATGCCCCGCATCTGGAGAAGCTGATCGGGCCGGTGAAGGTGATGCTCGATGCCTATATGGACGGCCGGCTCGACGAGCTATACCTGGGTTATACGCGCTTCATCAATACCATGAAGCAGGAGCCCGTGCTGGAAAAAATCCTGCCGCTCTCCGGCGCGGAACTGGGCTCTGCAAAAGGCCACTGGGACTACATCTACGAGCCCGATGCAAAATCAGTCATCGACGAGCTCATGATGCGCTATATCGAAGCATTGGTATACCAGGCCGTGGCCGAAAACATGGCGTCGGAACAAAGTGCCCGCATGGTGGCGATGAAGGCCGCATCGGACAATGCGGGCAATGTCATCGACGAGCTCAAGCTGATCTACAACAAGACCCGTCAGGCAGCAATCACCAAGGAATTGTCGGAAATTGTCGCCGGCGCGGCAGCAGTTTAAGCGCACCTGACCAAACAATAGACGGATCTTAAAGAATCAACCGTATCGAGGATAAAAAATGAGCCAAGGAAAAGTGGTGCAAGTCATTGGGCCAGTTGTCGACGTCGAGTTCCCTCGCGATTCAATGCCCAAAGTATATGACGCACTAAAAATGGAAGATGTCGGCCTCACGCTGGAAGTTCAGCAGCAGTTGGGTGATGGCGTCGTGCGCTCCATCGCCATGGGCACAACCGATGGCCTGCGCCGCGGCATGGCCGTGACGGCTACCGGTGCCGCGATTTCCGTGCCGGTTGGAACCAGGACGCTGGGCCGCATCATGGACGTGCTGGGCAACCCGATCGACGACATGGGGCCCATAGGCAATGAAACCAGCTGGGGAATTCACCGCAAGGCGCCGGCCTTCGACGAACTGGCTGCTTCCAACGAATTGCTCGAAACCGGCATCAAGGTGATCGACCTGATCTGCCCGTTCGCCAAGGGCGGCAAGGTGGGGCTGTTCGGTGGCGCCGGGGTGGGCAAGACCGTGAACATGATGGAGCTGATCCGCAACATCGCGGTAGAACACAGCGGCTACTCGGTGTTTGCCGGGGTGGGCGAGCGTACCCGCGAAGGCAACGACTTCTACCACGAAATGAAGGAAGGCGGCGTGCTGGACAAGGTTTCGCTGGTTTACGGGCAGATGAACGAACCGCCTGGCAACCGCTTGCGCGTGGCCTTGACCGGCCTGACCATGGCGGAGTTCTTTCGTGACGAAGGCCGTGACGTGCTGCTGTTCATCGACAACATCTACCGCTACACCCTGGCCGGAACCGAAGTGTCCGCCCTGCTGGGCCGCATGCCTTCCGCCGTGGGTTATCAGCCAACCCTGGCCGAGGAAATGGGCCGACTGCAGGAGCGCATCACCTCCACCAAGAAGGGCTCCATCACCTCCATCCAGGCTGTTTACGTGCCCGCGGACGACTTGACCGACCCGTCGCCGGCAACCACCTTCGCCCACCTGGATGCGACTGTGGTGCTGTCTCGCCAAGTGGCGGAACTGGGCATTTACCCCGCCGTGGATCCGCTGGATTCGACCTCGCGTCAGCTCGACCCGCTGGTGGTGGGCGAGGAGCACTACACCGTGGCACGCGCGGTGCAGTCCACGCTGCAGCGCTACAAGGAATTGCGCGACATCATCGCGATTCTGGGCATGGACGAACTGTCGCCGGAAGACAAGCTGGCCGTGGCGCGTGCGCGCAAAATACAGCGCTTCCTGTCGCAGCCCTTCTTCGTGGCCGAAGTGTTTACCGGAAGCCCGGGCAAGTTTGTGTCCCTCAAGGACACGCTTGCCGGTTTCAAGGGCATTGTCAACGGCGATTACGACCACCTGCCGGAACAAGCGTTCTACATGGTAGGCAGCATTGAAGAAGCCGTTGAAAAAGCCAAAACCATCCAGTAAAGGACGCCTTTCATGGCAATGACAATACATGTGGACGTGGTAAGCGCCGAGCAGTCCATATTTTCCGGCGTGGCGGAGTTTATCGCCGCACCGGCTGCCGCCGGGGAGGTGGGGATTTACCCGCGCCATGCGCCATTCATTTCACGCATGAAGCCCGGTACGGTAAGAGTTAAAATTCCCGATCAGGCCGAGGAGGAATTGTTCTTTGTCTCGGGGGGAATTCTGGAAGTGCAGCCGCAAGTAGTGACGATCCTGGCCGACACGGCGCTGCGCGGCAAGGATCTTGACGAAGCCAAGGCGCTGGAAGCCAAGCAACGCGCGGAGGAGGCCATGAAGGATCGCTCCGCCACGATGGATTATGCCAAGGCGGAAGCGGAACTGGCGGAAGCGGTTGCGCAGATTCGCGCCATTCAGAAAATTCGCAAGCAATCCGGCCGCTGAACTTAACCCGGATGTTTCATAAATCCTGCGCGATCATCACGCGAATTTATGAAACATCCGGGTTAAATCATGTCGGCGAAAAAGGCAGCTTCGGCTGCCTTTTCTATTTATAATCCAGTTTTCAAATATGAGTTTGCCATGCCGCTACCCATAGACATCGTCATTCTTGCCGCCGGCAAGGGCACGCGCATGCATTCGGATCGCCCGAAAGTACTGCATGAACTGGCGGGCAAATCCTTGCTGCAGCATGTGCTGGATACCGCCATGTCGCTGGAACCGGCCAAAATCTGCATCGTTTACGGCCATGGCGGCGACATGATTCCCCGTGCCGTGCCGCAGGCAGACGTGCAAATGGTATTGCAGGAACCGCAACTGGGTACCGGTCATGCGCTGCAGCAGGCCATGCCCCGTCTGGACGCCGGTCACGTGACGCTGGTGCTTTACGGGGATGTGCCGTTGATTCGCGGCGAAACGCTGCTATCCCTGCTGCAGATGGCCTTGTCCGGGAAAGTGGCGCTGTTGACCATGCTCATGGATGAACCCAGGGGCTATGGACGCATCGTGCGGAAAAACGGCAAGGTTGCGGGCATCGTGGAAGAGAAGGATGCCACGCCGGAGCAGCGCGCAATCCACGAGGTCAACACAGGAATCATGGCCGTGCCGAATCGGCATCTTCCGGCCTGGCTGATGGCATTGAAAAACGACAATGCCCAGGGTGAATTTTACCTTACCGATGTCATTGCCCTGGCCGCGGAGCAGGGCGTCGAAATAACAACCGTGCAGCCGGCGCACCACTGGGAAGTTCTCGGGGTCAACAGCAAGAGCCAGCTTGCGCAACTGGAACGCCTGTATCAACACGAACAGGCGCGGCGCCTGACGGAGCGGGGCGTAACCCTCATCGATCCCGGGCGGCTCGATGTGCGGGGCGAACTTCATTGCGGCAGGGACGTGTGGATTGACGTCAACTGTGTATTCGAAGGCCGGGTGGTGCTGGGAGATGACGTGCGCGTGGGCGCCAACTGCGTGTTGCGCGATGTGGAAGTGGCCGCGGGCACCCTTATCGAACCCTTCAGCCTGCTGGAGCAAGCCGTGATTGGCGCGGCATGCCGCATCGGCCCCTTCGCCAGGATCCGCCCCGGCACCCGCCTGGCGGACGAAGTGCACATCGGCAATTTTGTCGAGCTGAAAAACAGCCAGGTCGGATACAACAGCAAGATCAATCACCTGAGCTATGTCGGCGATGCCACGGTGGGCGCGAAAGTGAATATCGGCGCGGGCACCATCACCTGCAATTACGATGGTGCCAACAAGCACCGCACCGTGATCGAGGATGGCGCCTTCATCGGTTCGGATACCCAACTGGTGGCGCCGGTGACAGTGGGCCGGGGCGCCACCATCGGTGCCGGCTCCACCATTACCAGGGACGCGCCGGGCGGAGAATTGACCCTGTCGCGCGCCAGGCAGACAAGCATTGCCGGATGGCAGCGGCCGGTAAAGAAAATCAAGGAGTAAGCCTATGTGCGGGATCGTCGGAGCCGTGGCGCAGCGCAATGTCGTGCCCATCCTGCTGGAAGGGCTGCGCCGCCTCGAATATCGCGGCTACGACTCGGCCGGCCTGGTCGTCATCAACCATGGTTTGCAGCGCGTGCGCAGCATCGGGCGGGTAGTTGAGCTGACCGCCGAGGTGGAGCGCCAGCAGGTCCACGGGCACCTCGGGATTGCGCATACCCGCTGGGCCACCCACGGCGCGCCAACCCACGATAATGCCCACCCGCACGTCAGCGCCGGCGAGATTGCCGTGGTTCACAACGGCATCATCGAAAACCACGAAATGCTGCGCGAGCGGCTCAGGTCGTTGGGCTACCTCTTCACTTCCGAGACCGACACCGAGGTCATCGTCCATCTCATCCATCACCACTACCATGCCGAGCGGGACCTGGTCGGTGCGGTGCGTGCCGCAACGGCGGAACTGCATGGCGCTTACGCCATTGGCGTGGTATGCGTGGATGCGCCGCATCAGCTCGTCGCCGCGCGGCGCGGCAGCCCATTGCTGATCGGCCTCGGCATCGAGGAGCACTTTATCGCTTCCGACGTGTCGGCCCTCTTGCCGGTGACGCAAAAAGTGATTTACCTGGAAGAAGGTGATATCGCTGACATCGGCCTGCTCGGGGTGAAAATATTCGATGTCGCCGGGCAACCCGTCGAGCGGCCCGTGCAGGTCTCCGAGCTCTCCGCCGACATGGCGGAGTTGGGCAATTACCGCCATTTCATGCAAAAGGAAATCCACGAGCAGCCGCGGGCCATTGCCGACACGCTGCAGGCGGCGGGGGTCATCAGCGGCGTATTGCCCGCCATCTTCGGGCCGGCGGCGGAGAACATCCTTCGCTCGGTCAGCGGCGTGCGCATCCTCGCCTGCGGCACCAGCTACCACGCGGCCAAGGTGGCGGAATACTGGATCGAATCGCTTGCCGGCCTGCCCTGCCGTGCGGAAATCGCCAGCGAATACCGCTACCGCGACAGCGTGGCCGACCCCGAAACCCTGATCGTGACCATTTCACAGTCGGGCGAAACGCGCGACACCATCGACGCCCTGATCCAGGCAAGAAATCTTGGGCACCGGCACAGCCTGGCGATTTGCAATGTGGCGGAAAGTGCGCTGGTGCGCACTTCCGACCTCAAGTTCCTGACCCGCGCCGGGCCTGAAATCGGCGTCGCCTCCACCAAAGCGTTTACCACACAACTTGTCGCCCTGTTCCTGCTGACGCTGGTGCTGGGGCGCCTGCGCGGCAAGATCGGCGAGCAACAGGAAAAAGTCTGGCTGGAACAGCTCCGCGAACTGCCGGGGTTGGTGCGGCAGGCCCTGGCGCTGGAGCCGCAAATCGCGGCTTGGGCGCAGCATTTCGCCGACAGGCACCATGCCCTCTTTCTGGGGCGTGGCGTGCATTATCCCATCGCCCTGGAGGGCGCGCTCAAGCTCAAGGAAATTTCCTACATCCATGCCGAGGCCTATCCTGCCGGCGAGCTGAAACACGGCCCCCTGGCCCTGGTGGACAAGGATATGCCGGTCGTCGCCGTGGCGCCTAACGATGCGCTACTGGAGAAACTCAAGTCCAACCTGCAGGAAGTGCGCGCGCGGGGAGGAGAATTATACGTATTCGCCGACCAGGACAGCCAGTTCACACCGCAGGAAGGATTGCATCTTCTGCGCCTGCCCACCAACGCCGGCCCCTTGAGTCCAATCGTCCATACCGTGCCGCTGCAAATCCTGGCCTATCACGCGGCGCTGTGCAGGGGCACGGATGTGGACAAGCCGAGAAACCTCGCCAAATCCGTCACCGTGGAATAGCCAGCGCTCAACGCCTCGTTTAATAAGAAGGTCAGCCTGCGTCGTCGGACGGCGCCCCATCCGGCTTGGGCTTGCGGCGCACGGCTTTGGGGTCGCAAATGATGGGACGGTAGATTTCGACGCGGTCTCCATCGGCAAGCGCGGCGTCAAGTTTGCAGACCTTGCTGAATATGCCGACTTTCTGCTGCTCCAGGTCTATTTCAGGGAACTGCTCGAGTATCCCCGAGCGCTCGATGGCGTCCTTGACCGTGGCGCCCTCGGGCAATTCGACGCTGAGCCATGCCTGGCGGGACGCTGAGGCGTAAGCGACGCCGATTTTCATCGCGCATTCCTCAGGCGGCACTGTGGGCACCGCCCATCTGGATGGCCTTGCCGGCACGGACATCGAGCATGCGCTTGGCTACCACCAGCAGGCCGGTTACCAGGAACCCGCCGGGCGGCAGGATCATCATCAGCACGCCCATGTTCGAAGACATCAGGTGCATTTCCATGAACCTGAACGCGGGGCCCAGCAGCAGCGAAGCGTCCGCGAACAGGGTGCCCGAGCCGAAGATTTCGCGTACCGCGCCGATGGCGGTGAGAGCGAAGGTAAAACCGATGCCCATGAAAAGGCCGTCCAGAAACGAGGGCAGAACCGGCTCCTTGGCGGCGAAGGCCTCAAGGCGCGCGAGGGGCAGGCAGTTGGAGACGATGAGCGGAATGAACAGGCCCAGCACCTTGTAAAGTTCATGCATCCAGGCATTCATGCACAGGTCCACCAGCGTCACCATCGCGGCCACGATGAGGATGTAGACGGGGATGCGCACTTCCTGCGTGATGCGGTTGCGGAACGTGGCGACCAGCAGGCTCGACGCAGCCATCACCACGGCCGTCGCCACGCCCATGCCCAGCCCGTTGGTGGCGCTGGTGGTCATGGCCATGGTCGGGCACATGCCGAGCAGCATGCTGAGCACGCCGTTGTTGTCCCACAGACCATCGCGGATGATGGTGCGGTATTGTGTCGTCATCAGTTTCCCTCCGTCATTTGCGCCTGGTGGGCGGCAAAGAATTCGAGCCCGTTGCGGATGGCGAGGACCACGCCGCGCGGGGTGATGGTGGCGCCGGCGAACTGGTCGAATTCACCACCATCTTTTTTTACCTTCCACTTCTCGATGGCCGGTTTGAGGAGAGACAGGCCGGTGAAACGCAATATCCAGTCGCCTTTCTTTTCCTCGATCTTGTCGCCCAATCCGGGCGTTTCGTGGTGCGCGAGGACGCGCACGCCGAGCACCTTACCCGCAACGTCCACGCCCAGCATCAGCTTGATCTCCCCGCCATAGCCGGTGCCGTATATCTCGTACGCCACCCCTGACACCTTGCCATTCTTGCGCGCGCGGTAGACGGTGATGTCCTTGCCGCGCGCGTCCTTCATGGCGATGCTGTCCGTTACCAGGTTGTTGTCGTGGATGCTGTCTGGAATCACCTGGCTCAGCGAGTTCTGTTTGTCCTCCAGGGCGCGCGCCGCAATATCCGCGGCGGTGAGGCGGTTGGTCACCGCGAGCAGGAGGCCGAAGCCGAGGCAGAAAGAGCCCAGGATCACGGCATGCTTGAGCGTGCCCGGCTTCATTATTTCCCCTCCAGCGGCAGCGGTTCGCCCTTGCGGCTGCGGCCGAATGCTCTTGGTCGGGTGTACTGGTCGATAATGGGCGTGAGCGAATTCATCAGCAGCACGGCAAAGGCCATGCCCTCGGGGTAGCCGGCGTAGGTGCGGATAACCCAGGTGAGCACGCCGCAGCCGATGCCGAATACCAGCTGGCCCGGCTTCGACACCGGCGAGGTGACATAGTCGGTGGCGATGAAGAACGCGCCCAGGAAGGTGGCGCCGGACATCAGGTGGAACATGCCGTCGGTGTAGCGTGCCGGGTCGAGCATGTGGAACAGCGTGCCCATCAGGAACAGGGCGCCCATCATGCCCAGCGGGATGTGCCAGGAAATGATGCGTCGCGCCATGAGGAACAACCCGCCGGCGAGGATCAGGATGGCCGAGGTCTCGCCCATGCTGCCGGCGCGCAAGCCCAGCGCCATGTCCATCAGATCGGGCACGTGCGCCATCGACTGCGTCACGGGTATGCCGCGCGACAGTTCGGTCTTGACGTAGCCCAGCGCGGAGGCGGCGCTTACCGAGTCGGGCAGGTTGCCGCCGAAGGTGATGGCGACGGCGTCGGAGAAACCGGGTGCGCCTGCCGAGAACAGCGGATGCGGCATGACCCAGGCGGTCATGACCACGGGGAACGACACCAGCAGGGCGACGCGCGCCACCATGGCGGGATTGAACAGGTTCTGGCCGAGGCCGCCGAAAGTGTGTTTGGCCAGCGCGATGGCGAACACGGCGCCGAGCACGCCGGTCCACCATGGCGCCCAGGGCGGGAGGCTCATCGCCAGCAACCAGCCGGTCAGCACCGCTGAGTAGTCGCCCAGCGCCGCCTTCATCGGCAGCCCTGCCAGCGCCAGGCATCCGGCCTCGACCGCCACGCAGGCGCCCACGGTGACGGCAAACAGCAGGATTCCCGGCCAGCCGAACAAATAGGCGTCGAAGGCGGTGGCCGGCACAAGCGCCAGCAGTACCGTCAACATGGTTTTCGGGACGCTGCTGGTGGTGTGAGTAAATGGCCCGCTCTTGCTTATCGGTGCAATGCTCATGCTTCGACCTTTTCCTCGCCTGTGGCTGCGGCCAGGTTGGCCTTGCGCGCGGCAACCGCTGCGCGCTTGGCCTCGGCGGCGACGGCCAGCTTTTCCATGCGCGCGTTGTGCGCTTCCGCCAGCAGCTTGATGCGCTCGTTCTTGCGCCGTTCGCGCTCCTGTGCGTTGATCATGCCCTTGGCGTAGTTGAAGTAATGCACCAGGGGGATGTGAGACGGGCATGCCCAGGAACAGCTGCCACAGGAAACGCAGTCCATCACGCCGAGCTGTGCGGCGACGTCGAAATTATCCTTGCGAATGAACGCGGCCATTTCCACCGGCACCAGCCCACAGGGGCAGATGGCGACGCAGGCGCCGCAACGGATGCAGGGACCGGCCGGCTGCTCGTTGACCTCGCCGGCGGTCAGCGCGAGAACGCCCGACATGCCCTTGACCACCGGCGCCTCCAGACCGGGTAGCGGCTGGCCCATCATCGGCCCGCCGTTCACCAGGCTGGCCGGTTCGCCGCTAAAGCCGCCGCACAAGGCCACCAGGTCGGCCACTCTCGCGCCGATGGGCGCCTCGATGTTGTTGGGCTCGCGTACCGCGCCGCCGCTGACCGTCACCACGCGGGACAGCAGCGGACGCCCGAAGCGCACGGCCTGGTGCACGGCGCGGGCGGTGGCAACGTTGTGCACCACCACGCCGATATCGGCGGTGAGCTTCTTCGCGGGGGTCTCTCGCCCGGTAATGGCCTGCACCAGATGGCGCTCGGAACCCATCGGGTATTGCACCGGCACCCCCACCACGTCAACTTCGGAGAAAGTGAAGGCCGCGCCGGTCATGGCGGCCAGCGCCTGCGGCTTGTTTTGTTCAATGGCGATCACGATTTTCTTTACGCCCAGCGTGTGGGCCATGATGCGCGCCCCGTCGATCACCTCGTCGGCGTGCTCGCGCATCACGCGGTCGTCGCAGGTGAGATAGGGCTCACACTCGGCGCCATTGAGCAGCAGGAATTCAAGCTTGTAGCGTGTGCCGAGGTCCAACTTGACTGCCGAGGGGAAGGCGGCGCCGCCCATGCCGACGATGCCCGCCTGGGCAACGCGCTCGCGGATCATCTGCGGGTCGGCGTTGAGAGGGTCGGCGATGGGTTCGGGCAGGTCGGTCCATTCATCCTTGCCGTCCGGTTCCAGGATGATGGTGGGCTGCGGCAACCCCGAGGGGTGCGGCGCGGGGATGTCGGTAACCGCCTTGATGCGGCCGGAGGTCGGGGCGTGCTGCGGCGCGGAGATTCCACCCTGGCTGCGCGCGATCAACTGCCCTTTTTTGACCAGCTCGCCGGCCTGCACCAGCGCTTCGGCAGGCGCACCGATGTGCTGCTGCAGTGGAATGTAGAGCAGCTCCGGCAGCGGCAGGGCGACGATGGCCTTCTCGCTGCTCAGCTCCTTGCGGTAGTCGGGATGGATGCCGCCGCGAATGGGGAAAAGCTTCATTTTAACCGGCACCTCCTAGTGCAGCACGTGTTCCGCTTGAGGCTTGGCCCAATGCCAGGTGCTCAGGGTTTCCGGCACGGGGCGCATTTCGATCGCCTCGGTGGGGCAGACCTTGACGCATTTGCCGCAGCCATGACAGGCTTCTGCGATCACCGAGTGCATCAGCTTGTTGGCCCCGACGATCGCGTCCACCGAGCATTCCTTGCTGCACAGCGTGCAGCCGACGCAGAATTCCTCGCGCACCACGGCGTATTGCGGCACTTTTTCCTCGTGTTCGGAGAGATCAGCGGTGACGCCCAGCTTCCTGGCCAGCGCCTCGGCCACCGCCCTGCCGCCGGGTGGGCACAGGGTCACCGGCGCCTCGCCCCTGGCCAGCGCTGCCGCCGCCTGGGCGCAGCCGACATAGCCGCACTGGCCGCATTGCGAGCCGGGCAACATGGCTTTCAGTTCTTCTTCCAGCGGGTTCTCCTCCACCGCGAGGAAGCGCGAAGCCGCCCCGAGGATGCCGCCCAGGGCAATGCCCATTACCGTGAGACTGCCTACCGCGATCAACATTGCCATGACTCCTAATTAGTGCTCATGCCGGAAAAGCCCATGAACGCCAGCGCCAGCAGGCTGGCGACGATAAAACCGATGGGCGGGCCGGCGAACAGGCGCGGCACGTTGGCCAGCGCAAGCCGTTCGCGCAACCCGGCGAAAATTACCATCACCAGGGTGTAACCGATCGAGGAGGCGAAAGCGAACAGCGTGCTGGCGATGAAGCTCATCCTGCCCGCGACCAGCAGCAGGGCAACGCCCAGCACGGCGCAATTGGTGGTGATGAGCGGCAGGTAGATACCCAGCATCTGGAACAGCGCCGGGGACACTTTTTTCACCGTCATCTCGGTGAACTGAACGGCAGCGGCGATTACCAGGATGAAGGTCACGGTGCGCAGATAGCCCAGGCCGAAAGGCTCTAGCAGGTAGGCCTCGACGGCCCAGTCGGCCATCGACGAGACAGTGATCACGAAGGTGGTCGCCATGCCCATGCCGATGGCGGTATCGATGCGCGTGGTCACGCCCATGAACGAGCACAGACCGAGAAAGCGGGCCAGAATGACATTGTTGACCAGCGCCGCACCCACGATCAAAAGTACATATTCTTTCATGCCTCGTTCTCTAGCTGATTTTACACACCACGCCCACATTGGCGCGGCGCAGGAAGCGGGGGGAAAGATCGCCCCGGGAAGACAGGAGACCGGCGCTCAGGCGCGCAATGCCGAGACCGGGCAGCAGTCCGGCGACCATGGCGGCCATGGTGATGCCGTCGCTGCCGGCGGCCCATTGCGCCACGGCGCCAGCGCCCAGCATGGCGGCAAGCGGGATCGCATAGGCGGTGAGCGAAGCCTTGACCAGGGTATTTTCGCGGATGCCGACCACCACGCGCTCGCCGACGACGAGGCCGGCATGGTTGTCGAGCCGGAAGCGGCGGGCTGCGAGGCGGCTGGCCGCGGTGCCTATGCCCTTGGCGCCACAGACCGAAGAGGAAGCACAACTGCCGCAACTGCTGGTTTGCTCGGGTTCGAGCCAGGCCACGCCGCCTTCCACGGCCACTACCCTGGCAAAACCTTCGACCATGGTGGGCGCGCTGAAAGCCGGGACTTCGTCGGTTGGCAGGCGCATCTCAGGCTTCCACCGTGGAGACCACGCCAGCGGGGGTGACATAAAGAGCCTTGATCCCGCCGGCGGTACGGAGGATCGCCTGACGGCGCTCGACTGGAGCCAGCAGCATGGCGGTGGACAGCCCGTCCGCGATGCTGCCGCTATTGGCCACTACCGAGACGCCCAGCAGCGCTGGCGCAGTGCGCCCGGTGTGGGTGTCGATGAGGTGGGTGAAGGCACCGGCGGGGTCGAACAGCGTGCCGTAACCGCCCGAAGTGGATACGCACTTGTCCACCACTTCCAGCGTGGCGACCGTACGGGCGGGATCGGCGGGGTTGGCGATGCCGATGCGCCAGGCGGATCCGTCGGGCTTGGTCGAGAGCGCGCGCGGCTCGCCCATGTCCACCAGCATGTTGGCGAAACCGTGGGCGCGCAGCACATTGGTGACGCAGTCGGTGATGTAGCCCTGGGCGCCGCTGTTGAGCGTCAGGCCCATGCCGGGTCGGTCAAAGCGGACTCTTTTGCGCTTGGCGTCCACCTCTACCGCACGCCAGTTTACGCGGGCGAGGGCGGCGGCGATGTCGCGCTGCGCGGGGCCGGCAGGATCGGGCTTGGTCGAGGTGAAGTGGCGGAAATAGGTCTGCCACAGCGGTTGCACGGTGGGGTCGTAGACCCCGTCGCTGATCCGGGCCAGCGACAGGGCGCGCGTCAGCAGGGCGATGAAGTCGGGCGGCGCGTTGTCCAGCACGCCGTCGCGATTGAGTGCCGAAATGGCGCTATCGGCGCGATAGATGCTGAAAATCGCTTCCAGGCGCTTGAGTTCTTGCAGTGCGGCGGCGATGGCGGCTTGTGCCTGCGCCTCGTCTTCATGGTAAAGCTGGATGGATGCCGGGGCGCCCAGCGCAGTGCCCTCCCAGCGCGCCAACCTGGCTTGTGCCCCCATGGCATGAAGCATCAGCGGCAGGCCGGCGGCAACGGCGGCAAGGGTGATGAAGCGACGGCGCGACAAAACGACAGACATGACGTGCAACCTCGGTTAGGTAGCCCCCAATGCTTGTGAAGTGCGTTAAACCCGGATATTCCGTCAGGCGGCGCTTGTCGCCCATGCGGAAATATCCGGGTTTACGTCCGGTCTTGGCCAGAAATCAGGCGGCATTCTACACCTGTTTCCCCTCTGCTGGTCAATCAGGATCTGTCGAAAACGGTCCGCTTGCTGAATTTTTGGCAGTCTGCCTGCCAAGGTCTCGACGCAGTGGCTGGCGTCGTCAAACGAGAGGTCGCGCGCCGAGCGAAAGAAAAAGGCCCCGCGAACGGGGCCTGCAATGTATCGAACAGAAACAAGCATCACACTTGCCGGTTCAGTATAGCACAGCATTTTGCCGGGAATGGTCTTTTATGACTAGAGCGGATGGTCCTTGGCTACCGCTTCTCCCTGCTTGGCGATGCCTTGCTCGAGGGCAAAAGTCGCCACCTGCACCCGGTTGTCGAATCCCAGTTTTTCCAGAATGCTGCGCAGATGGTTGCGCACGGTATTCTCCGACAGTCCGAGGGCTTCGCCGATGCCGCGGTTGCTCAGGCCGCGCGCGACGTGGGAGACGATTTCCAGTTCGCGCGGCGAAAGCTTGCCGATGGCGCCCGGCCCCAATTCGCCGCGTGCAATTTTCTGCAGTACATGCGCAGGGAAAATGCTGTTGCCCTGGGTGACGGCGATGATGGACTGGATGATCTGGTCCGGCTCGCTCGATTTGAGCAGGTAGCCATCGACGCCTTTTTCCATCGCATCACGCACCTCGCGGTCTTCCTCTGCCATGGTGAGCATGATGGTTTTGATGCGATGGCGCTGCAATTCCGGCACCAGGTCGAGACCGTTTTCTTCGCCCAGCGTGCGGTCGAGCAGGGCGACATCGGCGTGCCCGCCTTGCGCCAGCCATTGCCGCACGCCGCCGAGGTTGGCGAATTGCGCGGCAACGCTCACATCCGTGCGGTTCTCCAGGAGGTGCAGCAGACCCTTGCGGAATAGTGGGTGGTCGTCCACCAGGATTACCGAGAGGGTCATGCGCTAGCTTTTGCCGCCACGATCCTGGCGCGCCTTCTTGATCAAGTCGTCCAGCAGCGGCAACAGTTGCTCGTTGCCGCCGGACATGGAGGTGGAGGTCAGGTATTTGCCTTCTACCGCAATGGAAGGCACGCCGGTAATGGCAAAGGAGCGGGTCAACTGGTCCGCGCGCTTGGTTTTGTAATCGACCTCGAATGAAGTGTACATTGCGGAGAATTTCTTGCTGTCCACCCCTTGCTTGGCGACCCATTCCAGCAGTGTTTGCTCGTTGCCGAGATTGATGTGCTGACCATGCACGGCATTGAAAATGGCCGGGTGCAGTTTCTCCAGCACGCCCATGGCCTCAGCCGCATAAAATATTCTGGCGTAGGTCCGGTAAGTCTCGTTGAATACGGCGGGAAGACGGCGGAAGGTCACGTCCTTGGGGAGTTTCTTGACCCAGGGGTTGAGCGTCGGTTCCAGGGCGAAGCAATGCGGGCAGGCATAGGAAAAAAACTCCAGCACCTCGATGTTCTTGCCGGTTTCCGTGGGCTGGGGGGGTGAAATCAGCGTGTACTGTTTGCCGAGAACCAGTTCGGCGTGGGCCGGCATGCTCCAGGCGAGCGCAAAAAAAAGTGCGGCAACCCACATGCGCAGCACGGCAAGATTCATTTTCATCACGGGTTTTCTCCTTGGGTTGTTCAGTTTGGGTCATGCACCTTGACCAGGCTTGCGCTGACGCCGTTCTGGCTCAGCGTGGCGCGCATCCGGTTCAGATCATCCACATTGTTATAGGGGCCGACCCGCACCCGGTGCCAGACCCCCTTGTCCGGGACGGTAGCGGTCTGGATGGTGGCCTCGATGCCCATCAAGGCCAGCTTGGCCTTGAGGTTGTCGGCCTCCCCTTCGCTCTGGAACGCCCCCGCCTGCAGGTAATACTGGCCCTTGGCGGCGCTTTCCGGAGTCTGCTGTTTGATGTCCTTTTCGCTGACTGGTTCCTCGCTGCCAGGCAGGATGGTATAAAAATCGAAGCGCGGTTTTTCGGCCGCCTTGGACTTGTCATCCGCGGGCTTTTCCGCCGGCGTCGCCGGCGTGGGCGGTATTTTGTCGTTCGCGGCGGGTTCGGCCTTGCGCGCCAGGAAGGGGCTGGGGCTTCCCTTGATGACGACGGCAACGGCCAGCGCGATGGCGAGGCCGATGAAAATGCCGATGAAAATGCCGGCCAGCATGGGGCTGCCGGATTTTTTCGAGGCGCTGTTTCTGGGGGCGGGTTTATAGTCGCGGCTCATGGGTTTTTCATGTCATTCCAGGTGGATCGGTCGGATAGAGTCCTACATCTTTTCCGGGCTGCTCACGCCAAGCAGCGCCAGGCCATTCCTGAGCACTTGCCGGGTGGCGGTGATGAGGGCGAGACGGGCGAATCTGACGCCCTCGTCCTCGACCAGGAACTGTTGCGCGTTATAGTAACTGTGAAGCTCGCCGGCCAGATCCTTGAGGTAGTAGGCGATATGGTGGGGGGCAAATTCCCGTGCCGCGCTTTCCAGCGTTTCTCCATAGGCTTCCAGACGTTGCAGCAGCGCCAGCTCGTGCGGCAGGGTCAGCAGTGTCAGGTCGACGCCCTGGGCCAGGTCGGCAGGGTTTCCGCCCCACTGTGCCAGCACGCTGCAGATCCGGGCGTGGGCGTACTGGATGTAGTACACCGGATTGTCGTTGCTCTGCGACTTTGCCAGTTCGAGGTCGAAGTCCAGGTGCTGGTCGCTTTTGCGCAGCACATAGAAAAAACGGCAGGCATCGTTGCCGACTTCATGGCGCAGCTCGCGCAAGGTGACGAAATCGCCGCTGCGCGTGGACATGGAGACTTTTTCCGCGCCGCGGTAGAGCACGGCAAACTGCACCAGGGGGGTTTCCAGCTTGCTCTCGTCCAGGCCCAGCGCCTTGATGGCGCCCTTGACGCGCGCAATGTAGCCGTGGTGATCGGCGCCCCACACGTCGACGATCATGTCGAAGCCGCGCTCGTACTTGTTGAGGTGGTAAGCGATATCGGAGGCGAAATAGGTATATTGGCCATTCTCGCGCTGCACCACGCGGTCTTTTTCGTCGCCGAAGGCGGTGGAGCGGAACCATAAGGCGCCATCCTGCTGGTAGAGATGGCCGTTGTTGCGCAGGGATTCCACCGCGCGCGTCACCAGTCCGCCGTCGAACAGGGATTTTTCCGAGAACCAGGTGTCGAAGGTGACGCCGAATTCCATCAGGTCATTACGCCCGTCGCCCAGTTGTTCGGTCAGGGCGAAATCATGCAAATAGGCATAATCGTCGCCAAGCAGCTTCTTGGCATTGGCGATCAGGCCATCCAGATGCGATTCGTTCTGCTGTTTGGCCCATTTTTCGTCCTTTTCCAGGTCTTCCTCGGTGGCGCGGGGTGGCACGCCTTCCAGCAGGGTCCACGGCTGGTGAACGTAACGGTCGCCATGCAGGCGCTTGACTTCCGCCGCCATTTCACGCACGTACTGGCCCTGGTAGCCGTTGGGCGGAAAGGGCACGGCGATGCCGTTCAATTCCAGGTAGCGCAGCCAGGTGGACAGCGCCAGGATGTCCATCTGCCGGCCAGCGTCGTTGATATAGTATTCGCGCTTGACATCGTATCCCACGGCCGCCAGCACGCTGGCCAGGCTCATGCCGAAGGCGGCGCCGCGTCCGTGGCCGACGTGCAGTGGTCCGGTGGGGTTGGCGGAAACGAATTCCACCTGGACTTTTCTGCCCTTGCCCAGCGTGCCGCGCCCGAAAGCCTCGCCCTGCGCCAGAATCGTGGCCACGACGCGTTGCTTTGAAGCGGGGCTGAGAAAGAGATTGATGAAGCCGGCGCCGGCGATTTCCGCCTTTTCCACCCAGGGCGAAGGCGGCAGGGCTTCCAGCAGGGCGCTGGCGATATCGCGCGGATTGCGTTTCAGCACCCGCGCCAGGTGCATCGCCAGGCTGCAGGCGTAGTCGCCATGCTGTGCCTGCTTGGGGCGCTCGAGGACGATGGCGGCATCGGTCGCTTCGGGGGCGACGCGGCGCAGGGCCTGGGTAAAAAGTTCAGTGAGATGCTGTTTCAAAACGGGTACTCGGGATTCGCCAAAGCTCGTCATTCTAAAGCTTTCTATGCCTTGCCGCTAGAAATCGAGCGGGTCCACGTCGAGCGACCAGCGGATTTGTCTTGCCTTGAGCGCCGACAGCGCCGCATGCCAGCGGCTCAGGAATTGCTGCAACATGCCGCGCGAATCCGCCTGTACCAGCAACTGGGCGCGTTCCCGTCCGGCGAGGCGGGCCATGGGGGCGGGCACGGCATCGTAAACGGTGATCGCGGGATCGTCTGTTCCGGCGCGGTTTTTTGCCTGGCGCAGGAAATCCATCGCCGTTTCCAGCCGGGTGGCCTCGGCGCGCAGCAAGGCCTGGTGGCAAAAGGGCGGAAAGCCGGCCTGCTTGCGTTCCGCCAGCTGTGTCGCGGCAAAGGCCTCATAATCCTGGCGCTGCAGGGCTTCGAACAGCGGGTGGTCGGGAAACTGGGTTTGTATCAGCACCGTGCCGGGTTCCGCCGCCCGCCCGGCGCGGCCGGCCACCTGCATCAGCAGGGCGAAGAGGCGCTCTGCGGCGCGGAAATCCGCGCTGTAGAGCGCGCCGTCCACGTTGAGCGCGCCGACCAGGGTGAGGCGCTTGAAATCGTGGCCCTTGGCGAGGATCTGCGTGCCCACCAGGATATCCACCCGTTCCTCGTGCACTTCATGCAGCATTTCTGCCAGGGCGTGCTTGCGCCGCGTGCTGTCGCGGTCGATGCGCAGGATGCGGGCATCGGGAAAGCGTTCCGTCAGAATGTCCTCGATGCGCTGGGTGCCCTGGCCCACCGGCGCCAGGTCCGGGTTGCCGCAGTCGGGGCAGGCGCGCGGAATGCGCTCTTCATGGCCGCAATGGTGGCAGCGCAGGCGGCCTTCGCGCAAATGCACCACCAGCCGGCTGGAACAGCGCAGGCAGGGCGCGAGCCAGCCGCACTGGCTGCATGTCAGCACCGGGGCATAGCCGCGGCGGTTGATGAACACCAGGCTTTGCCGGCCGCGCGCGAGATTCTCGCCCAAGGCCTGCAGCAGCGGTTCCGTCAGGCCATCCAGCGGCTTTTGCGTGCGCAGGTCGATGCGGCGGATGGCGGGCAGTTGCGCCGCCTCCACCGCCCGCCGGGTCAGGCGCAGCAGGCGGTAGCGCCCGGACAGGGCGTTGTGATAGCTCTCCAGGGAAGGCGTGGCAGAGCCGAGCAGGACGGGGATGTCGCGTTGCTTGGCGCGCGCCACCGCCATATCGCGCGCGCTGTAGCGCAGACCGTCCTGCTGCTTGAAGGAGCTGTCATGTTCCTCGTCGACGATGATGAGCCCAAGTTCAGGCATCGGCGTGAAAACCGCCAGGCGCGTGCCGAGCACGATGCGCGCCGCGCCGGACTGGGCCAGCAGCCAGTGATGCAGGCGCTCCGTGTCGTTGAGGCTGCTATGCAGGGCGACCACGGGTACGCCGGGAAACCGTGTCTGAAAACGGGTTTCGAGTTGCGGGGTGAGGTTGATTTCGGGCACCAGCACCAGCACTTGCCTGCCCTGCTCCAGTTGGCTGGCGGCAAGACGCAGGTAGATTTCCGTCTTGCCGCTGCCGGTGACGCCAAGCAGCAGCCAGGGTACGAAGCCTGGCGCGGCAGACTGGATTTCAGCGATGGCTTCCGCCTGTTCGGTATTGAGCCGCGGCAGCAGCGGCGCGCTGGATGATGGAATGGCGGCCAAGGCCGGGCGGGTTTCCTGGCCTTGTGTTATCCAGCCGAGCCCGAGCATTTCCCTGACATGTCTGGCCGCGCTGGGCGAAAGGGCGAGCAGCGCTTCGCGCGGCGCGGCGCCGGTCTGTTGCAGGTGTTGCAGCAGTTTGCGCCGCACCCTTGCCCGCGCCGGCAGATCATCGAGGGGCGGGGCGGCGGGCGTCAATGCGTAAGAGAGCCGGCGGGGCGGCGTGTTGGGCTGGTCCGAGCGCAAACGTTGGGGCAGCGCGGTGAAAATCACCTCCCCCAAAGGGTGATGATAATAGTCGCTGCAAAATTGCAGCAGCGCCAGAATATCCCGCGGCAGCGGAGGCGTATCGCGAAACACGTGCAAAAGCGGCTTGATTTGCGCGGGGGGGTGATCCGAATGGCCTGCAAGCGCGACGATCATGCCCACCATTTTCCGCCGCCCGAAGGAGACCTGCACCCGCCTGCCGACATCTTCCTCGCCCGCCGTGTCCGCGCGATAGTCGAACAGGGTGGCCAGGGGAACGTCGAGGGCGATTTTAAGTATCCGGCTCATCCGCTACAGACCTTGGGTTGGCGCATACATTTCAAGTCGAATCTACCCGTCTGGCAGTAACTTGCTGTAGCGAGAACGCTTTTCCAGTTACCCACAGAATCTGTGGATAACTCTGTGGGCAGTCATGGCGTCAACAGCAGTAATTACTTGCCGGACAAGCACTTTTCCATTCCGCCCTGTTTCTGGGCGGAATGGAACAATTCATATAAAACAAAGGCTTGCAAAATCCATGATGAAAACATGACTTTTGTCTGGATTGACAGGGGCGCATTTCCCGGAACTGTGCATAAATCGGGTCTTGAAGTTCCGTCAGGCGCGCTCACTCATGGTAGGCGCGGCTCAGGTCATGCACCGCTTCCACCAGTGCGGCGGCATGTTCCGGCGGCGTGAACTGGGAAATGCCGTGGCCGAGGTTGAAGACGTGGCCCGAACCCTGGCCGTAGGAAGCCAGAACCTTGCCTGCTTCGCTGCGGATGATGTCCGGGTTGGAGAACAGCACGGCGGGATCGAGGTTGCCCTGCAAGGCCACCTTGTCGCCAACAAGACGCCGCGCCTCGCCGATATCCATGGTCCAGTCCAGCCCAATCGCGTCACAGCCGATAGCGGCAATGCTTTTCAGCCATAATCCACCGCCCTTGGTGAACACGATGCAGGGGATTCTGGCGCCCTCTTTTTCACGGATCAGCCCGCCCATGATCTTTTCCAGATAGGCCAGGGAAAACTCGTGATAGGCGGCATGGGACAGTGCGCCGCCCCAACTATCAAAAATCATCAGCGCCTGCGCGCCGGCTTCGACCTGGGCGTTGAGGTAGGCGGTGACCGCCCGGGCGTTGATGTCGAGGATATGGTGCAGCAGGTCGGGGCGGCTGTAGAGCATGGTCTTGATGAGCGTGAAATCGCTGCTGCTGCCGCCCTCCACCATGTAGCAGGCCAGTGTCCACGGGCTGCCGGAGAAGCCGATGAGGGGGACTTCATTGTCCAGTGCCTTGCGGATCTGCGTCACCGCGTCCATCACGTAGCGCAAGTGCACGTTGGGATCGGGCACGGCAAGATCGCGGATTTCCCACTCGTCGCGTAGCGGGCGCTCGAATTTCGGTCCTTCGCCCTGGGAAAAATACAGTCCCAGCCCCATGGCGTCGGGAATGGTCAGAATGTCGGAAAAAAGGATCGCGGCGTCGAGCGGGAAGCGCGTCAGCGGCTGCAGCGTCACTTCCGTGGCCAGGTCAGGGTTCTTGCACAGCGACATGAAATCGCCGGCACGCTCGCGCGTCCTGTTGTATTCCGGCAGATAGCGTCCGGCCTGGCGCATCATCCAGATCGGGGTGTATTCGGTCGGCTGGCGCAGCAGGGCGCGCAGGAAGGTGTCGTTTTTTAATTTAGTCATTATTTTTCACCACGGGGAGCACGGGGAACACGGGGCTTGAAGGGTTTCCCCCGTGCTCCCCGTGTGCCCCGTGGTTAATGTTCAAACGTCCAGGAATTCCAGGATGCCTTTTGCCGCCAGCCGTCCTTCGTTGACCGCCGTCACCACCAGGTCGGAACCGCGCACCATGTCGCCGCCGGCGAACACTTTCGGATTGCCGGTCTGGAAGGCCAGCGCGTTGCCGCTCGCCACCACCCGTCCGCCAGGGTCCGTCTTGATGCCGAAATCGGCAAACCAGGGCTGCGGGTTGGGGCGGAAGCCGAAGGCGACGATGACGTGGTCGCAGGGGATGATTTCCTCGCTGCCGGGAATCGCTTCCGGGGTGCGGCGACCGCGTGCATCGGGCGCGCCGAGCCGGGTGGTGACCAGTTTCACGCCCTCGACCTTGCCGTTGCCGACCACTTCCACCGGCTGGCGGTTCCACAGGAATTGCACGCCTTCCTCCCGGGCATTGGTTACTTCGCGCCTGGAACCGGGCATGTTGGCCTCGTCGCGGCGGTAGGCGCAGGTCACGGAAGCCGCGCCCTGGCGGATCGAGGTGCGGTTGCAGTCCATGGCGGTATCGCCGCCGCCCAGCACCACCACGCGCTTAGCCGTCATGGAGACGAATTTGCCCGGCAGGTCGAGGCAGTGGCGCACGTTGGAGATCAGGAAGGGCAGGGCTTCCAGCACGCCGGGCAGGTCTTCGCCGGGGAAGCCGCCCTTCATGTAGCTGTAGGTGCCCATGCCCATGAATACCGCATCGTATTCGTCGAGCAGTTGCTGGAACGGCAGATCCTTGCCGATCTCGGTGGCGAGGCGGAATTCCACGCCCATGCCTTCGAGAATGGCGCGGCGGCGCTTGACGACAATCTTTTCCAGCTTGAATTCAGGAATGCCGAAAGTGAGCAGGCCGCCGATTTCCTCGTTGCGGTCGAACACCACCGGCGCGACGCCGTGGCGCACCAGCACGTCGGCGCAGGCGAGGCCGGCCGGACCGGCGCCTATCACGGCCACCTTCCTGCCGGTCTTGACCACTTTGCTCATGTCGGGGCGCCAGCCGGCCTTGAAGGCTTCGTCGGAAATGTACTTTTCCACCTGGCCGATGGTCACCGCGCCGAAGCCGGCGTTGAGCGTGCAGGCGCCTTCGCACAGGCGGTCCTGCGGGCATACGCGGCCGCAGATCTCGGGCAGGGAATTGGTCTTGTGGGACAGTTCCGCCGCCTCGAACAGGTTGCCTTCCCGCACCAGCTTGAGCCAGTTGGGAATGTAGTTGTGCACCGGGCACTTCCATTCGCAGTACGGGTTGCCGCAGGCGAGGCAGCGTCCGGCCTGTTCCTGGGCCTGCTCGGCACCGAACGGCGCGTAGATTTCGCGGAATTCCTTTTTGCGCTCGTCGGCGGCTTTCTTGTCGCCATCGCGGCGCGCGATGTTGATGAACTGGAATACGTCGTCAGCCATGATTTTCCCCATTACTCGCTCGTTCAGCTTTTCAGCAGGCTGTCGAGGTGCAGCGCTTTCGGTTTTACCAGCCAGAATTTGCCGATCACCTCGTCGAAACGGGCCAGCAGGTCGCTTGCCTGTTCGCTGCCGGTGAGCCGGATGTGTTCTTCCAGCCCTGCGCGCAGGAAGTGGCGGTATTGTTCGGTGGATTCGGTGTTGATGTGATTGATGTCCACCAGCTCGTTGTTGTAGCGGTTCACGAACTGGCCGTGCGCGTCGTACACCAGGGCGAAGCCGCCAGTCATGCCGGCGCCGAAATTGAGTCCGGTGTCGCCCAGCACGACGACGATGCCGCCGGTCATGTATTCGCAGCAATGGTCGCCCGCGCCTTCCACTACCGCCACGGCGCCGGAATTGCGCACCGCGAAGCGCTCGCCGGCCATGCCCGCGGCGTTGAGCTTGCCGCCGGTGGCGCCGTACAGACAGGTGTTGCCGATGATGGTGGTGTTGAAGGCCTGGAAAGCCGAACCCCTGGGCGGACGGATGACGATGTGCCCGCCGGCCATGCCCTTGCCCACGTAGTCGTTGGCGTCGCCTTCCAGTTTCAGGGTGAGCCCCCGGTGGTTCCACACGCCGAAGCTCTGGCCGGCGCTGCCGGAGAGGTTGAGGGTCAGGCAGTTGTCCGGCAGCCCTTCCGCGCCGTGGGCGCGGGCGATTTCGCCCGACAGGCGCGCGCCGATGGAACGGTTGGTGTTGCGCACCGTGTAGCTCAGTTCCAGCGGCTGTTTTGCCTTGATCGCCGCGCTCGCGTCAGCCACCATCCGTTCCGCCAGCTCGCCCTTGTCGAAAGACGGGTTGGTGGCTTCCGTGCAGAAACGCGGCTCGCTGTCGGGGGTGTTGCCCTGGTCCAGCAGCACGCCGATGTCGAGTTTCTGCTGCCTGGCGGTTTCGCCCGGCAGCACTTCCAGCAGGTCCATGCGGCCGATCAGCTCGTTCATGGTGCGCACGCCGAGACGCGCCATCAGCTCGCGGGTTTCCTGGGCGACGAAGGTGAAATAGTTCATCACCATTTCGGGCAGGCCGATGAAGTGCTCCTTGCGCAGGCGCTCGTTCTGCGTGGCAATGCCGGTGGCGCAGTTGTTGAGGTGGCAGATGCGCAGGTATTTGCAGCCCAGGGCGATCATCGGGGCGGTGCCGAAGCCGAAGCTCTCGGCGCCGAGAATCGCCGCCTTGATCACGTCCAGCCCGGTTTTCAGGCCGCCATCGGTCTGCAGCCGAACCCGGCTGCGCAGGCCGTTGGCGCGCAGCACCTGTTGCGCTTCGCTGATGCCCAGCTCCCAGGGTGTGCCGGCATACTTGACCGAGGCGATGGGGCTGGCGCCGGTGCCGCCGTCGTAGCCGGAAATGGTGATGAGGTCGGCATAGGCCTTGGCCACGCCGGCGGCAATCGTGCCCACGCCGGGTTCCGCGACCAGCTTCACCGATACCAGCGCCTGCGGATTGACCTGCTTGAGGTCGAAAATCAGCTGCGCCAGATCCTCGATGGAATAAATATCGTGGTGCGGCGGCGGCGAGATCAGCGAGATGCCGGGCTTGGAACAGCGCAGCCTGGCGATCATCGGCGATACCTTGTCGCCCGGCAACTGGCCGCCCTCGCCCGGCTTGGCGCCCTGGGCGATCTTGATCTGCAAGACTTCGGCGTTGACCAGGTAATGCGGCGTGACGCCGAAGCGGCCGGAGGCCACCTGCTTGATCTTGGACATCTTGTCCGTGCCGTAGCGCGCCGGGTCTTCGCCGCCCTCGCCGGAGTTGGAGCGGCCGCCGAGGCGGTTCATGCCTTGCGCCAGCGCCTCGTGCGCTTCCGGGGAGAGCGCGCCGAGACTCATGGCGGCCGAGTCGAAGCGCTTGAGGATGGCTTCCACCGGCTCCACTTCGTCGATGGCAATGGGATGGGCGTCCAGCTTCAGTTTCATCAGGTCGCGCAGCATCGCCACCGGGCGCTCGTTCACCCGTGCCGCGAAACGCTGGTAGGCGGCGAAATCGGTGTTCTGCACCGCACGCTGCAGTTCGTTCACCACGTCCGGGTTGTAGGCATGGTATTCGCCGCCGAACACGAACTTGAGCAGCCCGCCCTGCGACAGGGGCGCCGTGGTGTCCCAGGCGAATTTCACCAGCTGCTTCTGGTCAGCTTCGAAATCCTCGAAACCGGCGCCCTTGATGCGGCTCACCGTGCCGGGCAGGCACAGCTCGATGACTTCCTCGCCCAGGCCCACGGCCTCGAACAGTTGCGAGCCGCGGTAGCTGGCAACGGTGGAAATGCCCATCTTGGAGAGAATTTTCAGCAGGCCCTTGTTGATGCCCTTGCGGTACTTGTACAGCGCTTCGTTGAGCGTGCTGCCCTTGATCTCGCCGTCGCGGATCATCTCGTTGATCGCCTGGTAGGCGATGTAGGGGAACACCGCCGTGGCGCCGTAGCCGATCAGGCAGGCGATGTGGTGCGGGTCGCGCGCGCTGCCGGTGTCGACGATGAGGTTGGCGTTGCAGCGCAGGCCGGCATCGATCAGGGCATGGTGCACCGCGCCGGTGGCGAACAGGGCATGGACGGGCAGCTTGTCGCGCGCGAAGTTGCGGTCGGACAGCACCACGATCACCTTGCCGTTTTTCACGGCCTCGACCGCCTGGCTGGCCAGCGCCTGCAGCGCGGCCTTGAGGCTGGTTTTGGCGGGATCGTAATTGAGTTCCAGCGTGATGCTGCGATATTCGGGTTCGCCGAGCGAGGTCAGTTTGGCGAATTTCTCGTGCGACAGCACCGGCGAGCTGACTTCCAGGCGCTTGGCGTGGGCCGGCGTTTCCTGGAACAGGTTGCGTTCCGGGCCGAAGCAGGTATTGAGCGACATCACCACGGCCTCGCGGATCGGGTCGATCGGCGGGTTGGTCACCTGGGCGAACTGCTGGCGCAGATAGTCGAAAGGCGAGCGGACCTGCCGGCTCAGCACCGCCATCGGCGTGTCGTCGCCCATCGAGCCGATGGCCTCCTGGGCTTCCTCGGCCAGCACGCGCAGCACCTGGTCGCGTTCCTCGAAGCTGACGTTGAACAGTTTCTGCGCCACCAGCGCCGCGTCGGCGTCCATCACTGGCAGGCCGTCGTCCTCGTCGATGCCGGTTTCCAGGTGAGTGGCGTTTTCCTTCAGCCACTTGCGGTAGGGATGGGCGGCCTTGAGCTGGCTGTCGATGTCGTCGGACAGGAGCAGCCGGCCTTCCTGCAGGTCCACGGCGATCATCTGGCCCGGCTTGACGCGGCCCTTTTGCACGACATCTTCGGGCTGGTACGGCCACACGCCGATTTCCGAGGCGATGGTGAAATGGCGGTCGCGGGTGACGACGAAGCGTGCCGGACGCAGGCCGTTGCGGTCCAGCGCGCACACGCCGTAGCGTCCGTCGGTGAGCACCATGCCGGCCGGGCCGTCCCACGGTTCCATGTGCATCGAGTTGTATTCGTAGAAGGCGCGCAGGTCCGGGTCCATGGTCTGCACGTTCTGCCAGGCCGGCGGCACCATCAGGCGCAGCGCGCGGAACAGGCTGACGCCGCCCATCACCAGGCCTTCCAGCATGTTGTCCATGCTCAGGGAATCCGATCCGGTCATGGAGACGATGGGGCGCACGTCGTCCATATCGGGCAGGTATTCGGAAACGAAGGTTTTTTCGCGCGCGCGCGACCAGCTGCGGTTGCCTTGCAGAGTATTGATCTCGCCGTTGTGGGCGAGAAAGCGGAACGGCTGCGCCAGGCGCCATTCCGGCCAGGTGTTGGTGGAGAAGCGCTGGTGATAGACGGCCAGGCTGGAGGCGAAGCGCTCGTCCTTGAGGTCGAGGTAAAACACCGGCAGGTTGGCGGGCGTTACCAGGCCCTTGTAGGAAATGACCCGGGACGACAGGGTGGGCAAATAGAAAGTCTTGTCGCCGGCCAGCGCTTTTTCGGCGCGGCGGCGGGCAATGTACAGCTTGCGCTCGAAAGCGGCTTCGTCCATCCCGTCGGGCGCATTGACGAAAATCTGCTCGATGGTGGGCAGCGTCTCCAGCGCGTATTTGCCGAGGGCGCCATTGTCGCTGGGAACCTTGCGGAAACCGGCCAATGACAGGCCCTGGGCGGAGAATTCGGTTTTCAGCGCGGTGCGGGCGGTTTCGGCCGTCGTGTCGTCGCGGTTGAGGAACACCAGCGCGGCAGCGTACAGCCTGCCGAGGGCGAAGCCGTTTTCGGCGGCCACGGCGCGCAGGAAGGCGTCAGGCTTCTTGAACAGCAGGCCGCAGCCGTCGCCCGATTTGCCGTCGGCGGCGACCGCGCCGCGATGGGTCAGGCAGGCGAGGGAATTGATCGCGGTTTGCACCAGCCAGTGTGAAGGCTTGTCGTCCATGTTGGCCATCAGGCCGAAACCGCAGCTATCCTGCTCAAAATCCGGACGGTAGAGCGTGCCGTCCAACCAGCCTTGTCTGTCCATTGCCAAACCTACCCCAAAAACTCAAGTGAAAGGGCTCGATTCTACCCAGAACTGCGCCAGCCATCAATAAGTTCGGGATGCTTCTGGAAATCGCGGCAGTAGTACCCATTAACAAACTCGCGCAGCGAGACCTCGTCCCCCTCGCCCTTTGGGAGAGGCCAGGGGTGAGGGAAACGCTCATGGCGAATCGCTGTTTCATGATTCGGGGCGGCGAATCGCCATGAGCGTTAGTCGAAGCGCCCCGCATGATTGGCGCGGCACCGGTTCTCGGTTATGATTCACCCCAACGGTCATGGCGAGGCGCTGTTCCATGATCCGGGGGCGGCGCTTCGCGTCGTTCCACGTTAAAGCAAAGGAAGACTTAAAAAATGAGCGGCCTAGATCAAAACACCCCTCGCCCCACCGAAATCAAGTTGCACCAGAAATCGCGCGAGCTGGAAATCGCTTTTGCCGATGGCAAGATTTTCCGCCTGCCGTGCGAGTTCCTGCGCGTTTACTCGCCCTCCGCCGAAGTGCGCGGTCACGGTCCGGGGCAGGAAACGCTGCAGGTCGGCAAAAAAGATGTCGAAATCACTGCCATCGAGCCGGTCGGCAATTACGCCGTGGTGCTGCGTTTTTCCGACGAGCACGACACAGGCATCTATTCCTGGGACTATCTCTACGACCTGGGCGTGAATCAGGACGCCCTGTGGCAAAGCTATCTGGCCCGTTTGCAGGAAGCCGGCGCCAGCCGCGAATCCCCGGTGCACGAAGCCATTGCCAGAAAATCCGGCGGCTGCGGTTCCGGCGGCTGCGGCAGCAAATAATACAGGGCGGAACATGAGCGATAAAACCACGCACTTCGGCTTCGCGACCGTCGCCGAAGAAGAAAAGGCGAGCAAGGTCGCGGAGGTTTTTCATTCCGTGGCCAGCCGCTACGACCTGATGAACGATGTCATGTCCGGCGGCCTGCATCGCCTGTGGAAAATTTTCGCCATCGAACAAAGCGGCGTGCGCGCCGGCGGCAAGGTGCTCGACGTGGCCGGCGGCAGCGCCGACCTGTCGCTGCAATTCGCCAGGAAGGTCGGCCCGACCGGCCAGGTCATTCTCACCGATATCAACAGCTCGATGCTCACCGTCGGCCGCGACCGCCTGCTGGATGCGGGGTACAACCCCAGCGCGGTGCAATGCGACGGCGAGAAGCTGCCTTTCCCGAGCAACCACTTCGATTGCGTGACGGTGGCTTTCGGCCTGCGCAACATGACTCACAAGGACGCGGCGCTGAAGGAAATGTACCGCGTCATCAGGCCCGGCGGGCGGGTGCTGGTGCTGGAATTTTCCCGGATCGCCGCGCCGTTGCGGCCTTTGTACGACCTGTATTCCTTCAAGCTGCTGCCGCTCATGGGCAAGCTGATCGCCAACGATGAGGCGAGCTATCGCTACCTGGCCGAATCCATCCGCATGCACCCCGACCAGGAAACGCTCAAGCAGATGATGGAAGAAGCTGGCCTGGAACGGGTGGAATATTTCAATCTCACCGGCGGCGTGGTTGCCTTGCACAAAGGCTTCAAGCTCTGATTTTATGGAGTCGCCGCCCGCCGAGCCGCAACCGCCGTTGACCGCGCAAGCCTTCGCCGCGACTTTCAACCATTTGCTGCAAACCCAGCCGTGGTCGCGCGAGCGCTTGCGGCGCCATGCCGGCAAGACCCTGCGCGTCACCCTGCCGCCCCTGTCGATGCTGCTTGCCATCGGGGAAGACGGCATGATTTCCGCCGCGCAGCCCGGCAGCGAACCCGAAGCCTCGCTCGGCGTCTCCCCCCTCGCGCTGCTCAGCGTGCTGTCCTCGCAGCCATTGCCGCAGGAGTTAGTACATACTTCTGGCGATTCCGGCCTGGCCGTGGATTTCGGCAACGTGATGCAAAACCTGCGCTGGGATGCGGAAGAGGACCTGAGCAAGATTTTCGGCGATGTCCTGGGCCACCGCATGGCCCGCGGCGCGGCGGGATTCCTGTCCCGCACGCAGCAGGCAGCCGGGAATTTCGCCGCCAACCTGACGGAATACTGGACCGAGGAGCGGCCGCTTTTGGCAAAAAGACCGGACATTGAACGTTTCATCCGCGAAGTCGATGCCGTGCGCGATGCGGCGGCACGCCTGGAAAAACGGGTGGAGCGGCTGATGCAGCGCGCGGATTCGTGACATGCGCATCCTGCGCCTGCTCAAAATCCTGCACGTGGTATTCCGCTTCGGCCTGGAGGAGTTTTTCCTCGGCCACGAGCGCGTGCGTGTCTTGCGCTGGTTCGTCAAGGCAGCCTTGTTCTGGCGCCCGCTGCACGAATCCCGCGCGGTGCGCCTGCGCCTGGCACTGGAGGCGCTGGGGCCGATTTTCGTCAAGTTCGGCCAGGTGTTGTCCACCCGCCGCGACCTGGTCCCGCTCGACATCGCCGACGAGCTGGCCCGGCTGCAGGACCGCGTGCCGCCGTTTCCCGCCAGGGAGGCGCTGGAAATACTGCGCAAGGCATACGGCAGGCCGGTGGATGAGGTCTTTGCCGAATTCGGCGAGACGCCTGTCGCCTCCGCTTCGGTGGCCCAGGTTCACCGCGCGGTATTGAAGGACGGGCGCCGCGCCGCGGTGAAGATTTTGCGCCCCGGCATCGCGCCGCTGATCGACAAGGACATTGCGCTGCTCTACGTCGGCGGCGGACTGATCGAAACGCTGTGGGCCGATGGCCGGCGCCTCAAGCCGCGCGAAGTGGTGGCGGAATTCGAAAAGCACCTGCACGACGAGCTCGACCTGATGCGCGAGGCCGCCAATGCCGCGCAGTTGCGGCGCAACTTCGAGGGCTCCGACCTGCTGCTGGTGCCGGAGGTATTCTGGGATTACTGCCACACCGAAGTGATGGTGATGGAATGGATGGATGGCACGCCCATCGGCCAGATCGAGCGGCTGAGGGAGCAGGGCATCGACATCCCCAGACTGGCCCGCGCCGGGGTGGAAATTTTCTTCACCCAGGTGTTCCGCGATGGCTTTTTCCATGCCGACATGCATCCCGGCAACATCCTGGTGGCGCCGGACGGGCGCTATATCGCGCTCGATTTCGGCATCATGGGCACGCTGACCGACGTGGACCGCAACTACCTGGCGCAGAATTTCCTCGCCTTTTTCCGCCGCGACTACAAGCGCGTGGCCCAGGCTCACATCGAATCCGGCTGGGCGCCCAGGGATACCCGCGTGGACGAGTTCGAGGCGAGCATTCGCGCGGTATGCGAACCGGCCTTCGACCGGCCGCTCAAGGACATTTCCTTTGGCCGCGTGCTGCTCGGGCTGTTCCAGGCCTCGCGCCGCTTCAATGTGGAAATCCAGCCGCAACTGGTGCTGCTGCAGAAAACCCTGTTGAATATCGAAGGGTTGGGACGCGAGCTCGATCCCGACCTCGACCTGTGGCAGACCGCCAAGCCTTACCTGGAGCGCTGGATGTCGGAACAGATCGGCTGGCGCGGGCTGGTCCGCATGCTCAAGACGGAAGCGCCCAATTGGGGCAATCTCCTGCCGCAGTTGCCGCGCCTCGCCCATGCCGCGTTGTCTCGCGATCACGGCGCCGAAGTGGCGCGCTTGCATGCCGCGCTGGAACGCCGCGAACATCGCGAACGGCGCCGTTTCTGGCTGTTGCTGGCGCTGCTGGGATTGATCCTGCTGGTGCAGGGCCTGCCCTGGGCCATGTGGTTGCTGGAGTAGTTGCCTGGTGGATACGCTACCTGCGTCAGCCCATGACCTCAAAAGCCGTGGCGAAGAGCGCCAGAAACCGTTCCAGCTCGCGCTCGGGCAAATGGTTGATGCCGGCGGCGCTCTTGCGTCCGCCGCCGCTCTCGAATTGGCGGCATAGTTCGTCCGCGCCATTGGGATGGTGCAGCGGGGCGCGCACGCTGACGACATGGCCGCCCTCGGGTTTATGCGTCAGCACCGCATGGGCGAGGCTGGGCTCCGCTTGCGCCAGGCGATTGCCGAATACGCCGCTGACACGGCGCGCCCAGGGCTGGTCGGGGAGCAGGTAAACCTTGCCGGCGGGGTAAACCCAGCGCGCTTCGAGCGCCAGCGCCATATCCATATCGGTCGTGTAGCCGCGTTTCAGGGTGGCAAAGACGGGTGAATCGGCAATGAAGCGGAAAGGGTCGGCATAGCCGTGCAGTTGCCGGTACAGCTCGGCGGGGTGCAGGAAGAGATCTTCCACGCTGTCGCCATAAGCGTTGTAGTTGAGGCATTCCCCCAGTTCGCGCAGCGCCGTCAACCGGCTTTCCGGCAGGTTCAGGGGCGCGGCGGCACGCAAGGCGCTCTCCGCAAGATTGTCGCCGAATGCCGCGGCCACCGCCCAGGCGCGGAAGCGCCCCGCCAGCATGCCGTCCACCAGCAGGCTGGTGCAAGTGCCGGGCGCCGTGTCGATCACCGCCCGCAGCGCGGGGTGAACGGGAATGTCCCCGGCGAAGTGGTGGTCCACGTAAGTGACTTCCACGCCTTGCGCCAGCAGGGCCAGCAGGGCAGCGCGGTTCTTGTCGAGGGAGAGGTCGAGAACAGTGACCTGGTCGCCGGCGCTTGCCGCAATCTTTCCCAGCAGCGCGATATCGCGCTTGACGCCCGTGACGAGCACGCTGTCGCGCGGCTCGGCAAGCCGCAACTGGTGCAGCGCGCAGATGCCGTCGGCGTCGCCGTTGAATACGTCAAAATTCGCCATAGGACTGCTATGATACACATTTTTCCCGAGAACCATGACCATGCAACAGCGTTCGCTGGAAGCCCTGCGCGACGAGCTGCGGCAATTTGCCAGGGCGCGCGACTGGGAGCCGTTTCACACGCCGAAAAACCTCGCCATGGCCCTCATCGTCGAGGCTGCCGAACTGGTGGAGCCGTTCCAGTGGCTGACGCCCGAACAGAGCCAGAACCTCTCGCCGGAGAAACTGGAAGCCGTGCGCCAGGAGTGCGCCGACATCCTGATCTATCTCACCCGTTTCGCCGACATGCTCGGCATCGACCTGCTCGATGCCGCCAGGGACAAACTGGTGATCAACGCCGCGAAATATCCGGCTTCAAAATGAGCAGTTGGAAGCGGTCATGGTCACGTGCGCCCTCATCCCCAGCCCTTCTCCCGGGGGGGAAGGGGGCGCTCCCTCTCCCGGCGCGGGCAGAGGGTGAGGGAACCCGCGTGGATACTGGCGTTGCAGCAGATTTCATAACCCGACTGCCTTTTCCAGGATAAATTATGAGCTACTACGAAAAGCATGTATTTTTCTGCACCAACCAGCGCGACGACGGCCAGCCCTGCTGCGCCGATCACGATGCCCAGGCGATGCGCGATTACGCCAAGGGGCGGATCAAGAAACTGGACCTGAACGGGCCGGGCAAGGTGCGCATCAACAGCGCCGGCTGCCTCGACCGCTGCGGCGAAGGGCCGGTGCTGGTGGTCTATCCGGAAGCGGTCTGGTATACCTACGTCGACCAGGCCGACATCGACGAAATCGTCGACAGCCATCTGGTCGGCAACAAGGTCGTGGAACGGCTGAAGATCTGAACACTTGTCCGCGCACCCATGGTGGCGGGCCGTGGCAAAAATCAGCTTTCCTGCGCTTTACGTGATAAACTAAGCCATCAGAACTTAGTTCGGTTGGGCTTGTCATGCGCACGGTTAATATTCACGAAGCCAAAACCCAGCTGTCGCGGTTGATAGAGCAGGCGGTAAGAGGGGATTCCTTCATCATCGCCAAGGCTGGAAAGCCGCTGGTCAAGGTGACTCGGCTGGATGCTCCATCAGTCGGACAAATCCGCAGGCTGGGCTTCATGGCGGGCCAAATCAGCGTGCCTGATGATTTCGACCGCATGGGCTGCGAGGAAATCGAGCAGCTTTTCGGCAGTGAAGAATGAAGTTGCTGCTGGATACCCACTTGTTGTTATGGGCGGCTGGTTCGCCGGAGCAGTTGCCCGCGGCGGCGCGAACACTGCTGGAAGACTCGCAAAACGAACTGCTTTTCAGTGCGGCCAGCCTTTGGGAAATCGCCATCAAACGCGGTCTCGGGCGTTCCGACTTCAAGGTGGACGCAAGGTTGCTACGCCGTGGGTTGCTGGACAACGGTTATCAGGAGTTGGCGGTTACCAGCGAGCATGCCGTTTTCATCGATAGTTTGCCTCCTCTCCATAAGGACCCGTTCGACCGCATGCTCGTTGCGCAGGCAACCGTCGAGGGCGTCATCCTGCTGACAGCAGATGCTCTGGTGGCGCAGTATCCAGGCTCGATCCGGCAGGTTTGACGCTATGCCAGGCATTCAGTCGATGGCGGTGAGCACCGGCGAGGATTTGTTGCCGGTACTCACCGCCAGCGCCTTGCGCAAACGCTACGGCGCGAAAGAAGTGGTCGCGGGCCTCGATCTGGCGCTGGCGCCGGGGGAGTGCTTCGGCCTGCTGGGGCCCAATGGCGCGGGCAAGACCACCACCCTGCGCCTGCTGCTCGGCCTGACCCGGCCCGATGGCGGCACGATCTCCCTGCTCGGCCTGCCGGTGCCGGACCAGGCGCGCCAGGCCCGCGTCAAGGTGGGCGTGGTGCCGCAACTGGACAACCTCGACCCGGACTTCAGCGTGGCTGAAAACCTGATGGTATATGGGCGCTATTTCGGCCTGAGCGATGCCGCGGTCGCGGCGCGCATCCCGGAATTGCTGGAATTCGCCGACCTGACTGGCCGGGCGGATGCCAAGATAGAAACCCTGTCGGGCGGCATGAAGCGGCGCCTGACCCTGGCGCGCGCCCTGGTCAACGACCCCGACGTGATCTTCCTCGACGAGCCGACCACCGGCCTCGATCCCCAGGCGCGCCACATGATGTGGCAGCGGCTGCGGCGCCTGCTGGGAGAGGGCAAGACCATCCTGCTCACCACCCATTTCATGGAAGAGGCGGAACGCCTGTGCGACCGCCTGCTGATCATGGACCGTGGCAAGGCGATCACCACCGGCGCGCCGCGCGACCTGATCGCGGCGCACATCGAGCCGCACGTGGTGGAAATCTACGGCGGGGAAGAGAAGCCGGACTGCGCCGCATCATGCCAGCGCCAGGAACGGGTGGGCGAAACCCTGTTTTGCTACGCCACGGATCCCCATGACCTGCTCGCGCAATTGCAGCAGCAGTGCAAACTGCGCTACCTGCACCGCCCCGCGAACCTGGAAGACGTGTTCCTGAAGCTCACCGGCAGGGACCTGAGGGATTGATGTGGCTTAACGGTCGCGGCGGCGGTAAGATTGGGCAGACATAAGCGAGGAGATGCATCTTGGGATTGCCGCAACCACAAGCGCATTACACGGTTGAAGACTACCTGCAGTGGCCGGACGATATGCGCTGCGAACTGATCGGCGGCGAGATTTGGGACATGTCGCCGACGCCTACCGTGGAGCATCAAACCCTGGTCGCGGCCTTGCATTTGGAGATTGCAAACCAGGTGCGGGAGCAAGATAAAGCCGGTGGGGGCGGAAAACCGCCTTGCGTGGTTCTGTTCGCTCCGGTTGATGTCGTCCTTGCCTTCGATACCGTGGTGCAGCCCGACCTCATCGTGGTGTGCGACCCCGCCAAGCTGGCCAACCGCAAAAACGTGCAGGGCGCGCCCGAGCTGGTGGTGGAAGTGCTTTCCCCGGCCACGGCCGCCAAGGACAAGCGGGAAAAGAAAGCCTTGTACGAACGTTCCGGCGTGCCCCAATACCTCATCGTCGATCCGGTGAGCTACTATGCCGAGCTTTATACGCTGCGGGCGGGAAGCTACGGTATACCGCAAATTCTCGCTGCCGAAGACACGCTCGCCCTGGCCGTCACGCCCGAGCTCGACAAGACACTGGGCGAACTGTTCGGCTGGCCGATGCCTGCCTCGTCCGAGGCATGATGTGACCTGGCGCCATGACTTCAGCCCGCCCAGCCTGAGCTGGCGCTTCATCCCCATCTGGCGGCGCAATTTCCTGGTATGGCGCAAGCTCGCCATTCCCTCCATCCTCGGCAACCTGGCCGACCCGGCGTTTTACATGCTGGGGCTCGGCTATGGCCTGGGCGGCCTGCTGCCGCAAGTGGCGGGCGTGCCCTACATGACCTTCCTCGCGGCCGGCACGCTGTGCTACAGCACCATGAACAGCGCCACCTTCGAGAGCCTGTACTCCGCCTTCTCGCGCATGCACGTGCAGAAAACCTGGGACGCCATGCTCAACGCGCCGCTGGAACTGGACGACGTGATGCTCGCCGAACTGGCCTGGGCGACGAGCAAGAGCGTGCTCTCCGGCGTGGCGATCCTGGTCATCATCCTGGCGCTCGGGCTGTCGCACTCCTGGCTGCTGCTGTGGACGCTGCCGCTGCTGGTGCTGATCGGCTTCTGCTTCACCGGCATGGCGCTGGTGATGAACGCGCTTTCGCCCAACTACGATTTTTTCATGTACTACTTCACCCTGGTGATTACCCCCATGGTGCTGCTGTGCGGCGTGTTCTACCCGGTCGCGCAGTTGCCGGCCTTTTTGCAAAGCGCCGCGCTCTGGCTGCCGCTGACCCACGCCATCGAACTGGGACGGCCCCTGGTGCAAGGGGAATTGCCGCAGCGTATCGGGGTGCATGCGAGCGTGTTGCTCGCATATGGCAGCGCCAGCTTTTACCTGGCGTTGGTGCTGGTGCGCAGAAGGCTGCTAAAATAACCGGCTGTAATTTTTGCGGAAAAAAACAATGATCCTGGTCACAGGCGGCGCCGGCTTCATCGGCTCGAACTTCATTCTCGACTGGATTGCCAGCGAGAGAACACCGGTCGTCAATCTCGACAAGCTGACTTACGCCGGCAACCTGGAAAACCTGGCCGCCCTGCAAGGCGACCCGCGCCATGTGTTCGTGCACGGCGACATCTGCGACGGCGCGCTGGTCGGCCGCCTGCTGCGCGAGCACAAGCCGCGCGCCATCGTGCATTTCGCCGCCGAGAGCCACGTGGACCGCTCCATTCACGGCCCGGCGGATTTCATCGAAACCAACATCAACGGCACTTTCCGCCTGCTCGAAGAAGCGCGAGCCTACTGGCAGGAGTTGCCGCAAGCGGAGAAAGCCGCATTCCGCTTCCTGCATGTTTCCACCGACGAAGTGTACGGCTCGCTGGGGCCGGACGACCCGCCCTTCAGCGAGACCACGCCGTATGCGCCCAACAGCCCTTATTCCGCATCGAAAGCGGCCTCCGACCACCTGGTGCGAGCCTACCATCACACTTACGGGCTGCCGACGCTGACCACCAACTGCTCCAACAATTACGGCGCCTACCAGTTCCCCGAGAAGCTGATCCCGCTGATCATTCTCAATGCCCTGAACGGCAAGCCCCTGCCGATTTACGGCGACGGATTGAATATCCGCGACTGGCTCCATGTCGGCGACCACTGCACCGCGATCCGCGCAGTGCTGGCAAAAGGCCGCCCGGGCGAAACCTACAATATCGGCGGCTGGAACGAGAAAACCAACCTCGACGTGGTGCATACCGTGTGTAACATTCTGGACGAGTTGCAGCCCGATTCACTCCTCACCCCTCACGCCTCACTCCTCACTTTCGTGAAAGACCGCCCCGGCCACGACCGCCGCTACGCCATCGACGCGCGCAAGATCGAGCGCGAACTGGGCTGGAGGCCGGCGGAAACCTTCGAAACCGGCATGCGCAAGACGGTGCGCTGGTACCTCGAACATGCCGGGTGGATTCAGAATGTGACTAGCGGCGCCTATCGCGAATGGGTGGGAAGGAATTATGGTGAGCGGTGATCGGCAAGCAGTGAGCGGGAAACCCCATACCAGACTTGAGGCCTGGAAATCCGCGATGGACCTGGTAGAGGTGGTTTATCGGATTACGGCATCCTTCCCGGCAAGCGAACAATTTGGGCTGGTTTCGCAGATGCGTCGGGCATCGGTATCTGTCCCCAGCAATCTTGCCGAGGGCGCAGCTCGGGATGGCGCGAGGGAGTTTGTACACTTCCTGAGCATTGCCAAGGGTTCATTGAGCGAACTGGATACACAATATCAACTGGCACAAAGACTTGGTCTCATCAAGGAGGGTCATACCGACCTTGCCGGCCTGATTGAAAAGGTAAGCAAGCTCGTTGCCGGATTACACAAGAAGATCAAAGAGGGTGCCAACACATGACCGCTCACCACTCACAGCTCACCACTCACAGCTCACCACTTACCGCTCACCACCCCAAAGGCATCATCCTCGCCGGCGGTTCCGGCACCCGCCTGCATCCGGTGACGCTGGCGGTTTCCAAGCAGTTGTTGCCGGTGTATGACAAGCCGATGATCTACTATCCCCTGTCCACGCTGATGCTGGCGGGGATACGTGACATCCTGGTGATCTCCACCCCGCAGGACACGCCGCGCTTTGAGCAGTTGCTGGGCGACGGGTCGCGCTGGGGGCTGAACATTTCCTACGCCGTGCAGCCCGAGCCGGAGGGCATCGCCCAGGCCTTCATCATCGGCGCGGACTTTATCGGCAACGACACTTGCGCGCTGGTGCTGGGCGACAATATCTTTTACGGCCACGAGCTGTCGGAAGACCTCCGGGCGGCGGCAAAAAAAACGCAGGGCGCGAGCGTCTTCGCCTACCCGGTGCACGACCCCGAGCGCTACGGCGTGGTGGAATTCGATGCGCGGCGCAACGCCATCAGCATCGAGGAAAAACCGGCCCGGCCGAAATCGCGCTACGCCGTCACCGGCCTGTATTTCTACGACAACCAGGTAGTGGAAATCGCGCGCAACATGCAGCCCTCGCCGCGCGGCGAACTGGAAATCACCGACGTCAACAGGGCCTATCTGGCAAACGGCAAGCTCGACGTGGTGGTGATGGGGCGCGGCATGGCCTGGCTCGATACCGGCACGCACGAATCCCTGCTCGAAGCCTCGCTGTTCATCGAAACCATCGAGAAGCGGCAGGGCCTGAAAATCGCCTGCCCCGAGGAAATCGCCTACCGCATGGGCTATGTATCCGCGCAGCAACTCGAAGCCCTTGCTGCGCCCCTGGCGAAGAACGGCTATGGCCAATATCTGCTGAACGTGTTACGAGAAGAGGTCTATTGATGAAAGTCATCGCTACCGCCATCCCCGACGTCCTGCTCATCGAGCCCAGGGTTTTTGGCGACGAGCGCGGCTTTTTCTTCGAAAGCTACAATGCGCGGAAATTCGCCGAACTCGCCGGCGTAACCACCGGATTCGTCCAGGACAACCACTCCCGCTCGGCCAGAAACGTCCTGCGCGGCCTGCATTACCAGGTCAAACAACCGCAGGGCAAGCTGGTGCGCGTGGTGGCGGGCGAAGTGTTCGACGTGGCGGTGGATATCCGCAAGCGTTCGCCCACCTACGGAAAATGGGCGGGGTTCAGGCTGTCGGCGGAAAACAAGCGCATGGCCTGGGTTCCTCCCGGATTTGCCCACGGTTTTCTGGTCTTGTCCGAATACGCCGAATTCCTTTACAAGACCACCGACTACTGGGCGCCCGAGCACGAGCGCTGCATTCTCTGGAACGACCCCGATCTGGGCATCGCCTGGCCGATGGCAGGGGAGCCGCTGCTCTCGGTGAAAGATCGCCAGGGGGTGGCTTTTTCTGCCGCGGAAGTTTTTGACGACATGGAAAAGGCGCGAAAAGCATGCGGCTGACAGTGGAACCAAAAATCCTGATGTGCGCCGAAATCGAGCGGCGAGGCTGGGCATGAAAATCCTCCTCACCGGCAAAAACGGCCAGGTCGGCTGGGAGCTGCAGCGCACCCTGGCGCCGCTGGGCGAAGTCGTCGCGGTGGACCGGCAGGCGCTGGATCTGGCCAACCCCGACGCCATCCGGGCGCTGATCCGCGAAGTCAAACCCGCCTTGATCGTCAACCCCGCCGCCTACACCGCCGTGGACAAGGCCGAAAGCGAGCCGGAACTGGCCATGGCGGTCAATGGCATCGCCCCCGGCGTGATGGCCGAAGAAGCCAAACGGCTGGGCGCCGCAATGATCCACTATTCCACCGATTACGTGTTCGACGGCAGCAAGACCTCGCCCTATACCGAGGACGACGTGCCCAACCCCCTCAACGTCTATGGCCGCACCAAGCTGGCCGGCGAACAGGCGATTCAGGCGGCGGGCATCTCCCATCTCATCCTGCGCACCAGTTGGGTCTATGGCGCGCGCGGCAGGAATTTTCTGCTCACCATCCTGCGCCTGGCGAAGGAGCGGGACGAACTGAAGATCGTCGACGACCAGACCGGCGCCCCCACCTGGAGCCGCATGATCGCCGAGGCGACGGCGATCATCCTCGCCAAACGCCCTCTCCCCCCGGGAGAGGGCTGGGGTGAGGGCGGATCGGGCCTCTACCACCTCACCGCCGCCGGCCAGACTTCCTGGCACGGCTTTGCCGCCGCGATACTGGCAAGCCGGGTCCGGAACACGGGTGCCGTTGGGCCCAGGCTGGTACCGATTCCGACCAGCGCCTACCCCTTGCCCGCCCCGCGCCCGCAATACTCTGTCATGGCGAACGACAAATTGCAGCGTGCTTTCGGCGTGGCGCTGCCGGCTTGGCAAAGCGGGCTTGGCCTGTGCATGGACGAAATGTAACCCGCGCTCGCGCATGGTGGAAAATCCAGTTGTGTTAGAATCCAAGGCTTTGGTTGGATTGGCCATTGGAACCGCTGCGCCCTCATCCCTGCCCTTCTCCCAAAGGGGGGAAGGGCGAGAAACCCTCTCCCCACGGAAGGGGTAGGGGTGAGGGAACGCTGCATCGGTATGGACACCGTTCGGAATGATTCGAACCGAGGAATTTGGGTTTATTTGCATGCGGAAAGCCACGGAATTGAGCAAACGTCTGGGAGAAATCCTGATCGAACGCGGCAAGCTGGACCCCGCCAGTCTCGAGCGCGCCTTGCGCCTTCAGCAGGCGGACGGGGGCGAGCGCATCGGCGCCATCCTGGTCAAGGCCGGCATGGTGGCCGAGCGCGACATGATGGAAGCGCTTTCTTCGCAGCTCGGCTTGCCGCTAATAGCGGCGACCGACTACCCCGAACTGCCCATACTGGAAGAGCGCGTCCCGGTCAGGTTCCTCAAGGAATCGAAAGCCTTGCCGCTGCGCGAGGACGCCGGGCAGGTGGTGCTGGCGATGGCCGACCCGCTTGACGAATATGTCATCAACGCCTTCCGCCTGGTCACGCATCGCGAGGTCAGCGCCCGCCTGGCGGTGCCGTCGGAGCTGGATGCCGCGTTCGAGCGCCTGTACGGCAGCGGCAAATCCTCCATGGACCAGATCGTGGGCGAAGTCGAAACGCGCGAGGAAGAAGGCGGCAACGAGGACTTGCAGCAACTCAAGGATCTCGCCTCCGAAGCGCCCATCATCCGCCTGGTCAGCCTGATTATCAGCCATGCCCTGGAAGCGCGCGCTTCCGACATCCACATCGAGCCGTTCGAAAACAGGCTCATCGTGCGCTACCGGGTGGACGGCGTGATGCACGAGGTGGAATCCCCGCCGCGCCGCTTCTCCGCCGCGGTCATTTCGCGCATCAAGATCATGGCCAGCCTCGACATCGCCGAGCGCCGCCTGCCCCAGGACGGACGCATCAAGCTGCGCATCCAGGGCAAGGAAATCGACCTGCGCGTCTCCACCGTACCCACCATGCACGGCGAGAGCGTGGTGATGCGGATTCTCGACAAGAGCGGCACGGCGCTGGATTTCGAGACCCTGGGCTTCGATGCGGACGTGCTCGAACGCTTCATGGACGTGCTGATGCAGCCCCACGGCATCCTGCTGGTCACCGGCCCCACCGGCAGCGGCAAGACCACCACGCTCTATACCGCTCTCGACAGGCTCAACAACCCCGACCTCAAGATTCTCACCGTGGAAGACCCGGTGGAATACCAGATGGAGGGCATCAACCAGATCCAGGTCAAGCCCCAGATCGGCCTGACCTTTGCCAACGCCTTGCGCTCCATCGTGCGCCAGGACCCCGACGTCATCATGATCGGCGAAATCCGCGACCTTGAAACGGCGCAGATCGCCGTGCAATCCGCGCTCACCGGCCACATGGTGCTGTCCACCCTGCACACCAACGACGCCGCGAGCACCATCAACCGCCTGCTCGACATGGGCATGGACGACTACCTGCTGACCTCCACCGTGAACGGCATCCTGGCCCAGCGCCTGGTGCGCACCCTGTGCAGGCATTGCCGCGAGGCTTACCCGGCATTGCCCGAGGTGGTGGAGGAAATGCAGCTCAGGCGCTACACCAGCGCCGAGCCAGTCATGCTCTATCGCCCCATCGGCTGCGAGCAGTGCGGCGGCACCGGCTACAAGGGCCGGCTCAGCATCGTGGAACTGCTGGTGATGTCGGACGCCATTCGCAGCCTGGTGATGCGCCACGTCACGGCGGGCGAGATTCGCCAGCAGGCGATCGCCGAAGGCATGCAGACCATGTACGAGAACGGGCTCTCCAAGGCGGTGGCGGGCGTCACCACCATCGAGGAAGTCCTGCGCGTGACGCGGGAGGAATAGCCATGCCGCTGTATCGCTACAAGGCGGTAGCGCCGACCGGAGAAGCTCAGGAAGGGGAAATGGAAGGACTCAGCCAGTCCGCCATGGTAGCGCGTCTCCAGGAAATGGGGCTGATCCCGATCCGTGTCGAGGAGGCGACCGCCAGCAGCGGCGGCGGCGCCACGAAAAGCCTGTTCCGCAAAAACCGGATTTCCCAGGCGGACATCGCCGTCTTCACCCAGGAAATCGCCACATTGCTGCGTGCCGGCCTGCCGCTGGACCGCTCGCTGGGCATCCTGATCGGCATGTCCGCCAACCCGCAAGTGCTGCAATTGCTCACCCAGGTGCGCGAGGACGTGCGCGGCGGCGCGGCGCTCTCGGCGGCGATGGAGGCCCAGAGCGGCGTGTTTTCGCGTTTCTACCTCAACATGATCCGCGCCGGCGAGGCGGGCGGCGCCCTCGACGTGGTGCTGCAGCGCCTCAGCGAATTCATGGAGCGCTCGAAGGAACTCAAGGAAACGGTCAAGTCGGCCCTCATCTACCCCACGATCCTGGTCGGCGTGGCCGTGCTCTCGGTGGTGATCCTGCTGGTATGGGTGGTGCCGCAATTCACCCAGATGTTCGAAGAATCCGGCAAGGCGCTGCCCCTGCCCACGCAGATCGTCATCGCCGCCGGCGACACGGTGCAGCACTACTGGTGGGCCATGATTCTGGGCGCAATCGGAATTTATTCCTGGTTTTCGCGTCAGATGCAACAGGCGGAAACCCGCTACAAATGGGACAAGCGCTTTCTCGCCCTGCCCCTGGTGGGCGACCTGGTGGCGAAACTCGAAGTCACGCGCTTTGCCCGCACCCTCGGCACCCTGGTCGGCAACGGCGTGACGCTGCTGACCGCCCTTTCCATCGCCAAGGAAACCCTGGGCAACACCGTGATGTCAGAAGCCTTGGGTACGGTTGCCACCCAGCTCAAGGAAGGGCAGGGGCTGGGCAAGCCGCTCATGGAAACCGGCCTGTTTCCCAAGCTGGCGGTGCACATGGTGATGGTGGGAGAGGAAACCGGAAAATTGCAGGAAATGCTCATCCGCATCGCCGACGTCTACGACCGCGAAGTGCAGAACGCCGTCAAGCGCATGCTCGCCCTCATGGAGCCGGTGCTGATCCTGGGCCTCGGCCTGGTGATCGGCGGCATCATCATGTCGGTGCTGGTGGCGATACTGAGCGTGAACGATCTGGCGATGTAGCCCGGATTCCGCTGCGCTGCGTCCGGGCTACATCGCTGTATGTGGGTGAAGAGATACCCGATCAGGCCATTATTGTATTTATTGGAGAAGAAACCCATGGAAAGAAAACAACCGGGCAAGCGGCAACACGGCTTCACCCTGATCGAACTGCTGGTGGTGCTGGTCATCCTGGGCCTGCTGGCCAGTCTGGCCGGCCCCAAGGTCATCAGCTACCTCGGCGGGGCAAAATCGGATTCCGCCAAGTTGCAGATCGAGGAATTCGGCGCCTCGCTGGATCTTTTCAAGCTCGAAACCGGGCGCTACCCCACCACCCAGGAAGGCCTGCAGGCGCTGGTGCAGGCACCCCCCGGCATTTCCGGCTGGAACGGCCCCTACCTCAAGAAAAAGATGGTGCCCAAGGACCCGTGGGGCAACGAATACCATTACGAATCCCCCGGCCAGCACGGTGCTTATGATGTTTACTCGCTTGGCGCCGACAACAAGGAAGGCGGAGAAGGGGAGAACAAGGACCTGACAAGCTGGTAATGACATCGGCCAAGATACAGCGGGGCTTCACCCTGGTTGAACTGCTGGTGGTGATGGTGGTGATGCTGCTCGCCTATGGCCTGGTGCCCCCCCTGTTTTCTTCCGGTGTTTCCGGCACCGAGATGAAAGCGACTGCGCGCCAGTTAGCCGCAGGGCTGCGCAAGGCGCGAAGTACGGCAATCAGCACTGGACGTGAAACCGCGCTCGCCCTGGACGTGGAAGGCCGGCGCTTTGAATTAAGTGGAGACAAGCGGGTCTACCGCCTGCCGGGCAAGGTTGAATTGACGCTGTTCACCGCGCAATCCGAGCTTTCCAGCGATAAGACCGGAGCCATCCGCTTTTATCCCGACGGCAGTTCGACGGGTGGCCGCATCACCATTGCGGGGGGCGCCAACCGGAAATATCTGGTGGACGTTGACTGGCTGACGGGACGCGTTGTTATTCGGGATTGAAATGAGAAGCGCATGCAGAGGGTTTTCCCTGCTCGAAGTGCTGGTGGCTTTTGTGATTCTTTCTCTCGCGCTATCGGTACTGATGCAGATTTTTTCTGGTGGAACGCGCAACGCGGCGCTGGCCAACGACTACAGCCGCGCGGTCTTGCTGGCCGAAACGAAGCTGGCGGCGGCGGGAATAGAAACCCCGCTGCAGGATGGGGTGGTTGCCGGAAGCACGGACGAAAGATTCCACTGGCAGCTTGCGATGCGCATGCTGCCGGCAGCGGCGGACGCGCCTGCGGCATTGATGCCTGTCGGCCTTTTTGACGTGGAAGCCAGAGTCATGTGGGAGGATGGCGGCAAGGAACGCATGGTCAAGCTGGACACCATGCGCATTGCACCGCTCAATGCGCCATGAGTCCAGGTCCGGAGATGCAGCGCGGCTTTACCCTGATAGAACTGCTGATCGCCATGGTTCTGCTTGCTTTCATTCTGACGTTATTGTTTGCCGGCCTGCGTCTGGGCTCGCGCAGTTGGGACGCAGCGGAAGCGAAGGTAGGGGAGAGCGAGCGCATGCGCGTTGCGCATGGGGTCATGCGCAATGAGCTTGCGCAGGCCTACCCGATGAAATGGAAAATTAATGTTGTGGACGCGGGCATTGCCTTTTCGGGGAGCGCCGATGCGGTGAAATTCGTTGCGCCGCTTCCGGTTCGTGTCGGAGAGGGGGGACTGTACCTTCTGAGCATCGGACTGGAGAAAAGCGGAGAGGGCGCAAGGCTGGTCATGAAGCGGCGCACCCCGGCGGCGGACGACAAGGATTTTTCTGCCCTGGATGCGGGAGAAACGACGGTTCTGGCGGAAGACATGGACAAACTCTCGATTTCCTATTTTGGTGCGGAAAATGAGCAGGCTGAACCGCAATGGGTGGATCAGTGGAACAACCCCAAGCGCCTGCCGCTGCTGATCAGGATTCGCCTGAGCGAAAAGAACGGCAGAGACTGGCCAGAGTTGGTGGTCGCGCCGAAAGCGGGGGGAGAGGATGCCGACGTGACTGGCAACGCCCCGGCGACAGGGGGCGGCGGATGCGCCCCGCCGCACATATGCTGACGCAACGCGGTGTGGCGCTGGTGCTGGTGCTGTGGGCCTTGGTCCTGCTCATGGTGATCGCTGGCAGCTTTGCCTATAGCATGCGTACCGAAGCGGTGCTCACGCAGAATCTGGTTGCCACGGCCCAGGCGCGGGCGCGGGCGGATGGTGCGGCATATCTTGGCATCTTTGAACTGTTGAAGCCCATGACGGACGCCACCAAATGGAAGCCGGACGGCAAAATCCACGCGTGGGAAGCAGGCGAGGCGAAAATCAGGGTCGTGGTGACAGACGAGTCTGGTAAAATTGACCTTAATGCTGCGTCGGATGCGCTCCTGAAAGGCTTGTTTCAATCCGCGGGGTTGGGAGAGGAAGATAGCACGGCCTTGCTGGACGCCGTTCTCGACTGGCGCGACGCGGATGACCTGCGTCGTCCCAATGGTGCGGAGATTGCCGATTATGTCGCGGCAGGCAGTAAATACGCCCCATCCAACGCACCGTTCAAGACGCTGGAGGAATTGCAGCAAGTGAAAGGCATGAGTCCGGCGCTGTACCGCAAGATTCATGGCGCCCTGACGATTTTTTCTGGCCAGCCGGGTATCAACCCGGCATTTGCCCCGCGTCAGGCATTGCTGGCGATTCCCGGCGTGGAAGCTGCCCAGGTGGACGCCTACATCGCGCAGCGCCAGGAATATATTGACAGTGATCAGCCGCCGCCGCCTTTTCCATTCGCATCTGGCTTTGCCAGCGCGGGCTCGGGATCGGCTTATTTTCTGCGCGTGGAGGTCAAGCTGCGGAACGGGGGGGGGTTTGTGCGCGAAGCCGTGGTGAGAATGGCGCAGGACAGAAAGCGCCCCTTCCAGATTCTTTCCTGGAAAGAGGGTGATGCCGTGGAGCAATGGCTCGAACCAAGGGTAATGGATGTCAGCAAGTAAAATTGAAACATACCGCAAGCAATTGCAGTCCTTTGCGCGAAAAATTGGCGCCGACCGTTTCTTTCTTTGGTGGCTGAAAGAATTGTCTACGTTCGTGCCGGCATGGATGCGCGCGCCGGAAGACCAGTCGGACCGGACGATTTTGCTGGAACTGGACGCATCCACGGTTGTGCTGAAGCAACTGCGGCAGGGCAAATGGCAGGAAGCCGCGCGCATGGAATGCAACGGCAACGACCCGGCCGGACAGAGAAGCGCCTTTCTGGCGCTGCTCAAAAAGCTGGACAAGCGACCGGACGAGGTAGGGATACTGCTTGCAAAGGAACATACGCTGAGCAAATGCCTCAATCTGCCGCTCGCCGTCGAGGAAAACCTGGCGCAGGTGCTGGGCTTCGAAATGGACCGGAACACCCCATTCAAAAGCGACCAGGTCTATTTCGATTACAGAATTACCGGCCGCGACATGAAGTTGGGCCAATTGGAAGTCCAGATGGTCGTGGCCCCCAGGCCGGTCGTGGACGAAATGCTTGCGTGGGCAGGCCGTTGCGGGGCGAGCGTACAGGGTGTGTGGCTTGCGGACGAGTTGTCCATGGCGCCGCCACGGACCAATCTTTTGCCGCTGGCATCGCGTGCGCCGGAAAAATCGCCGCTGCGCCATGTCAACCTGGCGCTGGCCGCGCTGGCGGGGGTTTTGCTGATTGCGGCCCTGATCGTGCCGGTGTGGCAAAAGCGGGAACTGATTATTCGCCTGATGCCGCTGGCCGATCGCGCCAGGCAGCAGGCGGAGGCAACGGAAGCCCTCCACCGCGAACTGGACAGGCAGGTGGCGGAATACAATCACCTGCTGGAAAAAAAACAGGTCAGCCCTGTCATGGTGGCGGCCCTGGACGAGCTGACCAGGCTGCTGCCCGACGACACCTGGGTACAGCAACTGGACATAAAGGGAGATGAACTGCAGATTCAAGGCGAAACGGCGTCATCGTCGCAACTGGTAGGGCTTTTCGAGCAGTCCAGGATATTGCGCGATGCCAGCTTCAAATCGCCGCTTACCAAGGTGCAGGGAGGCGAGCGTTTCCAGCTCGCGGCCGGGGTCAAGCCTCTACCGCCGCCTGACGCGGTCAAGGCAAAATCACCGCAGCCCCCCGTTTCCTCGGCGCAGACAGCGGTGCCCCCGGCGCCGCCATCCCCGCCCGCTTCAGAGAGCAAAGCCAAGGCAGCCCCGGCTACGGTGCCTTCGCCCCAGACCCCGATGGAGCAGAAGCGATGATCCCGAATTCCGCAGGGCGGGATCTTTGTCATCCTGGGACTCGCACATTCAGGGTTTTCCCCCTTCTCCCGGCGGGAGAAGGGCCGGGGATGAAGGAGCAACGCTTCCCGCAGCCGATCCAGCGGAGGTTTCCAGGATGATGCGCCCGCTCACGCCGCTGCAAAGCAAAACGCTGGCGCTTGCGCTGCTGGTGCTGGTATTCGTGTCGGCCGTGCTGGCGCTGGCGCTGCCGATGATGGCGGTCCACCGCCATTACGATGCTGCGATCGAGCAGCTCGTGGATCGCATGGCGCGCTACCGCCGCATCATTGCCATGACCCCCGGACTGAAGGCGGGGCTGGAACGGGTCAAGGCGCGCAATGGCAGGAAGTTCTACCTGAAAAATGCCGCCCCGGCACTGGCGGCGGCCGAAATCCAGGAAATCGCCAAAACCATAATCGAAGCGCAAAGCGGCAAGCTCACCAGCATACAGATCATTCCCCACAAGGATGACGGCGGCTACCGCCAGGTTGGGGTCAACCTGCAATTCAGCGGCTCGATCGCCAGCATCCAGAAAATCCTCTATGCGCTGGAGACCCGGCAGCCCTACCTCTTCGTGGACAACCTGAGCATCCGCTCCCGCCTGATGAGCAACTACCGCGCGGCGCCGGGCGCCGAGCCGGAATATTTCGTCCAGTTCGACCTCACCGGCTACGCGCTGATTCCGGGGGCGGCATGAAGATCACTTTTTCCCGTGCCCATATTCCAGCCGCGCTATGGGGCGGCGCCTGCATCGGCCTGGCGCTGGTGATTGTCTGGCCTGAGCTGGACTGGGGCCGTCGGCTCCATGCCCCCCCGCCCCTCTTGCCTGTACCGGCGGCCAAACCGGTGGAAGTCCCGCTTTTGCCGGAGTTCGTCCTGCCGCCGCTGGAGCAGGCCTACACTCAAACGCAAAGCCGGCCGCTGTTCGTCGTTACCCGACGGCCGGCGCCGCCGCCGCCAGCGCTTGCGGCAGCCAAGACCGCGATGCAGAAAGGACAATTCATCCTGCTCGGCGTCACGATAGCCAAGGACGTCAGCATTGCCCTGCTCAAGGAAAGCAACGGCCCCAAAATGTACCGCGTAAAAATGGGGACGGAAGTCAACGGCATGAAGCTGGATAAGGTGGAAGCCGAAAAAGTCACGCTGACCCAAGGGGACGACAGCGAGGAACTCACCCTCAAGATTCAGCCCATGACAAAGCCGGCGCCCGCCCCGGCCAACCCCGCCGGGCAGCAGCAAGGGCAGCAGCAAGGGCAGCAGCAAGGGCAGCCTGGCCAGCCGGCCGCGGGCGGCGCGGATGCGGCCCAGCCCGCACCGGGCGTGGCGCCGGCTGGCGGCACGGCGGCCGTGAACCCCAATAGCCTGCTCAACCGCCGGCGCGCGCTGAGAGGCCTGCCGCCGATATGAAGCCATATTGGTATTCCTGGACCGTGGCATGACCATGATAATGTACGCAACCTGTAAACCGGAACGAGAATGGACATTTTGACAAACCGTAGTGCCGCCCTGAGTGGCCTGATATTGCTGATGGTGCTGAATGGCTGCGCAAGCACGGGCGAGAGCCGTGCGCCCGGCGTGGGCAAGTTCACCCAGCCGCATGCCTATACGCAGAACATCGTCCAGTCCGACAGGCAGCCCGACAAGAAGCCGGAAGCGGCAAAGCCCGAAAATATCAAGATATACCCCGGCACGGGTGTCTTCCTCAAGACCGCGCCGGCCACGACGCCGCCGAGCGGCCCCCCGGGCGAAGACATCGTTCTCAATTTTGATGGTGCGGACATACGCGAGGTAGCCAAGGCCATCCTGGTGGATATTCTGCACGAAAGCTACATCATCGACCCCAAGGTAGGCGGAACGGTGAATATCCACACCAGCAGCGCCATCAAGCGAGGAGACCTGCTGCCCACGCTGGAGACGGTGCTGCGCATGAACGGCGCCGCACTGGTGAAAGAGTCCGACGGCCTGTACCGCATATTGCCCGCCGCCAACGCGGCCAAGGGACTGCTTACTCCCCAGTTGGGCAATATCAGCAAGCCCCTCCCGAGCGGCTACAGCGTGCAGCTCGTACCCCTCAAGTTCATCGGCGTGCGGGAAATGGCGAAGATTCTCGAACCCTTCGCGCCGGAAGCGGGCGCCATTCGCGCGGACGAACTGCGCAACATGCTGATCCTCGCCGGAGGCGAAAAGGAATTGCGCCACCTCATGGAAACCATCGACATCTTTGACGTGGACTGGATGTCCGGCATGTCGGTCGGGTTGTTCCCGCTGCACAGCACCGACGTCAAGACCTTGTATGGCGAAATCGACAAACTGTTCGGCGACAAGAGCCAGAGTCCCCTGGCGGGCGTAGTTCGGCTGGTGCCGATCGAGCGCCTCAACGCCCTGCTGGTCATCACCCCGCAGCCGAAATACCTGGAACAGGCGCGCCTGTGGATCGAGCGGCTCGACCGCGTCAGCGGCAACGGCGGCGGCGCGCAACTGTTCGTTTACCCGGTGCAGAACGGCAAGGCGGAAAGGCTGGCGAGCCTGCTCGGCAATATTTTCAGCAAGCAGGGCGCGGCGGGCAAAACCACGCCCGCTGCCTCGCTCGCCCCCGGGCTGGAGCCAGCGGAGATTGGCAGCACATCCCAGACCGGCATGGGTCAGGCTGTCACGCCGCAGAAAAACTCGCCCCTCTCCAGCACGGCAGGCGACACCCAGTTCTCCTCCTCGGACGGCTCGCTCAAGGTGATCGCGGACAAGGACAACAACGCCCTGCTCATCCTGACCACGCCGGACCAGTATGAAAAAATCGAATCCGCCCTGAAAAAGCTCGACGTGATACCGCGCCAAGTGCTGATCGAAGTGACGATCGCCGAGGTGACGCTCACCGGAAACCTGAAATATGGCGTGGAATGGTATTTCAATAATAGTCACAACCAGAGCGGGCAGCTCGATACCGGCGGCACGGGGATCGCCGCGCTGGTACCGGGTTTTTCCTATACCTGGAAGGACTCCACCGGCTCGATCAAGGCCGTGCTCAATGCGCTGGCCACCGATTCGCGGCTCAATGTCATTTCATCCCCGCACCTGATGGTGATGGACAACCAGACCGCCAAGATCCAGGTGGGTGACCGCGTGCCGGCGGGCGGGAGCCAGACCGTGGTGGGAACCAATGTCGTCAACTCCATCCAGTATCTCGATACCGGCGTGCAACTGAACGTTACGCCCCGCATCAACGCGGGCGGCATGGTCGCCATGGACATCACGCAGGAAGTGAGCAGCGCGACGGCCACCACCTCCTCGAACATCGACTCGCCCACCATCAGCAAGCGTTCGATCCATAGCCTCGTGGCGGTGCAATCGGGCGAAACCATGGTGCTGGGCGGACTGATCACCGACAACAAGACGCGCTCTTCCAGCGGCATCCCCTTTCTCTCGCAGGTTCCCGTGCTCGGCGCGCTGTTCGGCACCCAGTCCGACCTCAACAACCGCACCGAGCTGCTGGTGATGATCACGCCGCGTGTGGTGAGCAACCAGCAGCAATCGCAGGAAGTGACGGCGGAAATCCGCGCCGGCATGAAAGGCCTGGAGCAAATGGAACTCAAGCCGCTGGCGGGGAGCGGAAGCGCGTCCAAATGAACCTCGAAACAGCGTTATCCACCAAAGGCGCGAAATAAACCCGAACGTCGATGCTGGTCCGCGGCGTGGCACAAACCTGGCCTCGCGGTCTTCCGGCACCATTTGTTGCTAAAAAACAACAGTGTTGCATGAAGCGAGGTGGATTTTCTTGACGGCATACTTTTTATTTTATAGTCTAGCCACAACGAGCTCAGGGTCATCATGCGTGGGAAGCCGCGCGCGGATTGGCCTGCTTAATCTGACAAGAGTAAACAATGAACCGAAAATATGATTACGGTATGAAGGGCCTGCTGATTGCAATGCTGGCGGCTGTCATGCTGGGCGCCTGCGCCACGGCGCCTGCGCCCGCGGATGCGAGCGCCGAAGTCAGGGCGCTGGCCCAGGCGCGCTGGGACGCGCTGGTGCGCGGAGACGTGTCGGCGGCCTATGGCTACCTGAGCCCGGCGTCCCGGGCTTCCCTGTCGCTGTTGCAGTACCAGCAAAGGATTCACGTCGGATTCTGGAAGCGGGCGGTGGTCGAGTCCGTCTCCTGTGAGCCGGAGGTATGCAAGGTGGGCGTGAACATAACCTACGATTACCAGATGGCGAAAGGGGTGGAAACCTCTCTGAGCGAATCGTGGGTCAAGGAGGACGGAAAATGGTGGTTTGTCCTGAAAAAGTGATGATTGGTGATGGCGGGGTGGGGATATGAGCACGATAAATAGTTTGTAAAGTGAAATGAGTGTGTTATAAAATGGAAACGTTGTATTTTCCAATATCAAGCAGTAGTTTGAAATTTCTTCAATCAAGGAGTAAAGGACATATGAATACATTCAAAAGAAAAACCCTGAATGCTGCCGTTGCGGCCGGCCTGGGCGCGATGGCCGTGGCGGGTTCCGCCGGCGCGGTGCAATTGAGCCAGGACGGCACGGGTCAGGCGCTGATCTATCCATACTACACCACCCGCGTAGCCGGTGATGGCGAGTACAACACCTACGTGAACGTGGTCAACACCACCCAGAACGTCAAGGCGCTGAAAGTGCGTTTCCTGGAAGGCAAGAACAGCCGCGAAGTCCTGGACTTCAACCTGTACCTGTCCCCGCATGACGTATGGGCCGCCGCGATCAAGCCGACCGCCGACGGCGCCGGCCTGAGCGTGACCCCGACCTCCGACAATTCCTGCGTGAGCTCCAAGGGTGGTCTGTATGCCAGCCAGCAGGCAGGCATCAGCTTCAACTTCACCAACTACGC